>NZ_CM001377.1:1700275-1880838 GCF_000237825.1 Thermanaerovibrio velox DSM 12556 | reverse complement strand
CGGCCGGTGGGATGCGGCCGGAGAAGGGGCTGGGTTCCCAGATCCCACGGACTTTCTCGGTCCTTCTCATCCGCCATGGGGACATGGGATATGGGATATAATCCACGTTGTGGTTCAATGGACCGCGGTAAGGCGTTTATTAAGCATACCCTTTTTAATTGGAAGGGGGGTCCCTTTTTGGAAGAGGGGATTCTTCACGTGATAAGCCATACGGATCTGGACGGCATAACCGCCGCGGCGGTGGCGTGGCACGCCAACCGGCGTAGCCGGTGGCCCATAAAGGTGACCCTTTGCGGCTACGGGGAGGTGGACTCCCTGGTGGCCTATGGGCTGTCGAAGGGGGAGGACCTCCTTGTCCTGGACCTCTTCTGCCAGAGGCAGGAGACGGTGGACATGCTGGACCGGGCCTTCGACGGGGTGGAACTCAGGCGACCCCTGTTCTTCGACCACCATAAGAGCACCATGGAGAAGTACGGGAACCGGAGCTGGCTCAAGGTTGACACCTCCATGTGTGCCGCCAAGGTGTACTACTCTTGGCTTCTATCCTCCGGCCATGGGGAAGAGGCGGACGTGGAGGCCCTTGCGGAAATGAGGGAACTGGTGGAGACGGCCAACGATCGGGACTTGTGGCTTGGGGAACGTCCGGAGTCAAGGCTTTGGCAGGCGCTGGTAACCCTGTTAGGCCCCCATGGGGCCCTCATGAGGCTCTCGGTTAACCGCTCCCACGTGATGGATGCGGGGGAGGAGAGGGCCGCCAGGGAGTTCGTGACATCCCAGGACGAGAGGTTCAAGCGGGCCATCTCCAGCCTGGATCGCCGGGGCGATCTTGCCATGTTGGACGATGGGATCCTGGAGTTTGGGGACGTCTCGGACTTCTGCGGCCTGGTCCTGGACCGGATGGACAACCCGCCGGAGGTGGTGGCGGTGCTGGCCCGCCGGCAGGGGGGAGACTGGGCGGTGTCCATGAGAAGCCGTTCCGGCCTGGCGGGGCGGATGGTGGCCCTCCTAAAGGACGGGAGAAAGGTCCGGGGGGGTGGACATGACGATGCGGCGGCCCTCTACTTCCCCGCCCACTTCTCCAGGGAACAGATATTCTCGTCCCTCGCCGCCGCCATGAATAGCCACCGGGAGAGCTCCATGGGGGTTGGCATGACCATAGGGGATATACTCAAGGGGAAGTTGGGACAGGATGGCTAGGACCAGGATAGCGGTGCTTTACGCCACCGTTGGAACCGGCCACAAGACCGCCGCCCTGGCCCTCTCCGACTGGATCCGGACCGAGTACCCTCAGTGCCAGGTGGTATGCCTGGACGTGTTGGCCTTCGGCTCCCCCTTCGTGAAGGCCTTCATAGCCAACTCGTACCTGGAGATGGTGAAGCGGGCCCCCCGGCTATGGGGGTACTTCTACGACTCCATGGACGACCCAAAGGCCCGGGACGGGGTCTTGAACTCCATAAACGATCTCACCGCCAGGATAAACCTAAGGCGCCTCATAAGGAGGCTCAAGACCTTCGATCCCCAGGCCATGGTGTTCAGCCACTTCTTCGGCGCCGGCCCCATCGCGGAGGAGTTCCTTGGGAGGGTGCCGGTGTACTACCTTAACACCGACTTCCTGAGCCACGTGTTCCACCGGAACCCGCTCTTCCGGGGCTGGTTCGTGGCCAGCCGGGAGGCGGTGCTGCAGTACAACTCCGACGGGATATACGACCGTGTGTGGCTAACCGGCATACCGGTGGCCCGATCGTTCACCTCTCCAAGGCCCAGGGAGGAGGCCCTCAGGGAGCTCGGGCTGCAGGACCGGACCACCGTCCTGGTGATGAGCGGCGGTATCGGCGTGGGTCCCCTGGAGGAGGCGGTGGAGGCCCTATCCAAGAGGGACTCCTGGCAGGTGCTGGTGGTGTGCGGCAACAACCGCTCCCGGTTCAACAGCATGAGCAGGGCCTTTGCGGACAGGCGGAACGTGAGGGTCTTCGGCTACGTGGACCCCATAAACCCCCTCTACGAGGCGGCGGACGCGGTGGTCATGAAGCCCGGAGGACTCAGCTCCTCGGAGGTGCTGTGCATGGAGAAGCCCATGTTCCTGATGGACCCCATACCGGGGCAGGAACAGCGCAACAGCGATTACCTGCTGGAGAACGGGGCCGCCAAGGCCATATTCCACGTCCGGGCGGCGGACCTAAAGGTTGAGGAGGTCCTGTCCGATCCTCAAGCCAGGGCCTCCCTGATATCCAATTGCCGGAGGCTTAAACGCCCCTTTGCCGGCAGGGACGTGGCTAGGATATTGATGGAGAATGGGGATTAACTATTATTTATTTATGTGCTATTATTCACCCGGGGGGGTAGGGTCATAGAGGCTTTGTATTGGGGGGATCTGGATGTCCCCCGGGGGGTGTTAGACATGGAGAGCGTCGAAAGCTTCATGTGCGATTTCTTCACCAGGCAGGAGGTCTACAGGATCTTCTTCAAGGAGTCCCTGGTGGGGGCGGTGTTCTGTTCCCCCAGGGGGCTGGTGCTGGATGCCAACACCTCCATATGCGGCATGCTGGGGCACTTCAGGCACGCGGTGGTGGGACGCCCCATAGGGGATTTTCTGCAGAAGGGCTCAAGGCGGCACGTGATAGGTCCGCTGCGGCGTCTCATGGGGGGCAAGACCAGGAACGAGCGGGTGGACTGCCGGCTCGTGAAGGCCTGCGGGTCCCCCATGGAGGCCCGGGTCTTCATCTCCAAGGTGGAGGACCGGGACGGGATGATAAGGGGTTACCTGCTGCAGGTGATAGACATAACCGACTCCAAGGAACGGGAGCGGGCCATAAAGGCCATGGCCCTCAAGGACCCCCTCACGGACCTGCCCAACCGGGCCGCCTGTTTCGAGGAGATAGAGCTCGCCATAATGGAGTCCTCCGCGGAGGACAAGGGCTTCGCCCTCATATTCATAGACCTGGACGGTTTTAAGGAGATAAACGATGGGCTTGGGCACCTCATGGGGGACGAGACCCTCAAGGAGGTGGCCAAGAGGCTAAAACGTTGCGTGAGGTCCTCCGACCTGGTATCCCGCATAGGGGGGGACGAGTTCGTGATGATAATAAAGGGCCTCTCCTGCGAGGAGTCCGCCTTCTCCGTGGTGGCCAAGGTGGCCTCCCAGTTCGACAGGCCCGTGGAGGTAAAGGGCATGTCCATACCGATCGGCGCAAGCCTCGGGGTCGCCATCTTCCCCCGGGACGGCAGGGATTCCATAACCCTGATGCAGCGGGCCGACGAGGCCATGTACCTCCACAAGGCCTCAAAGGCGTGATCCGAACCATTCCAAGGCTCAGGCTATTCCATCGCCGGTTTTCTAGCCCACCCGCTCCGAGGTTAATCAAAATGATTTTAAGATCCCCCCTCGCCTTTGACACAGGGGGGCTTTTTTGCTGTACAATCTAGCCGTCGTAACACAAAAACCGATGGGGGGTATGAGATATGGGATACTTTGAGCCCGCAGGCGAACTTCGTCCGGAGGACCGGGACATCTCCCGGGCCCTTGCGAGCCTCAGGGAAGAGGTGGAGGCCATAGACTACTACCACCAGAGGGCTGCTCTAACCGCGGATCAGGAGCTGAAGGCCCTCTTGATCCACAACCGGGACGAGGAGATAGAGCACGCCGCCATGTGCGTGGAGTGGCTGCGCCGGAAGATCCCCGCCATGGACGAGGCCTTGAGGACCTACCTCTTCACCCAGGCGCCGGTTACCCAGGTGGAAGAGGCGGCCAGCGGAGGCGCCGGCAGGGATGGGGCCCCCTCGAAAGAGACGTCGGGTTCCCTGGGGATAGGCAAGCTGTAGCCGATGCCCGGTAACCTCGGGGCATTTGAGGTTCCGGTGGGGTTTCCCGTTTGGATTTCAATGGTTTAAACCGTTTGAAGGGAGGGGTTTTGATGGATATTCTCAAGAGGAGCTTTGCGCCCATAAGCGAGGAGGCCTGGAGGGTTTTGGATGACCAGGCCCGGGTGGTGTTGAAGGACAACCTGTCCGCCAGGAGGTTCGTGGACGTGGTGGGTCCCATGGGGTGGGACTTCCATGGCTTCGGCACGGGCAAGCTGGTGCTCCCGGAGGGTCAGCAGAAGGGGGCGGTGCAGTACGGGATCCGGCAGTTCCAGCCCATGGTGGAGGCCCGGGTGTCCTTTGAGATGAACATATGGGACCTGGACGACATCGTCCGGGGCGCCAAGGACGTGGACCTTTCCCCCCTCGAGGAGGCGGCCAGGAAGATAGCCGCCTTCGAGGAGAGGGCGGTCTACCATGGCCTGGAGGATGGCTGCATAGAGGGTCTCTTCAAGGGGGCCGCCGCCTCCATGGATCTGAACCTGTCCAAGAGCAAGGACATGATAGCTGGGGTAGCCAAGGCGGTGAGGTCCATGGAGACCTTGGTGAAAGGGCCCTTTGCCCTGGTGGGGGGAGATAAGCTCTTCTCCGCCATCGACTCCTTCTACGAGCCTTACCCCATGAGGAAGAACCTGTTGAGTCTGGTGGAGAAGCTGGTCTACGCCCCGCTCCTGGACGGGGCCCTGCTGGTCTCCCTGGCAGGGGGGTACACGGAGCTCGCCCTTGGGCAGGACCTGTCCCTGGGCTACGAGTCCCACGACTCCAGCGTGGTGAGGCTCTTCTTCACCGAGACCTTTGCCTTCCGCATACTGGAGCCCCGGGCTGTAACGGTGCTGAAGCTGAAGTAGACCCTTTGAGCCCTTCGCGGCGTGGCGCCCCGTTCTTCCCGGGGCGCTTTTTTACGTGTTTAAATGCCGCCCTTACCGGGGACGGGAGAACAGGAAGGCCCCTGCGAGCCCCGCGGCCAGCACTACTAAGGGATAGAGCCTCTTAAGGGGGCCCATGCTTGCGGCTCCGAGGGAGCAGAGGAAAAGAAGAACCCCCATGGGATCCGTGACGGAGGGCTTTGCCATGTACACGAAGGCCATCATCAGGAGCCCCGTTATGGGACCCCTTATGGCCTTATCTAACCGGTCCGCCAGGTTGGGGTTGGCGGAGAAGGTCCGTTTTGTGACGTAAAGAAGCGCCAGGGGACCCGATATGGCGCTCATGGTGCACAGGGCCGCCCCGATAAACCCTCCCTTGTAGAACCCCAAAAGGGTGGCTCCGTTTATCACCAGGGGACCCGGGGTCACCTGGGACAGCCCAAGGAGGGTTAGGAACTGCCCGGGTTCCAGGAGACCCTGGGCTATCATCTCGTGTCTCATGAGCGGCACCGTGGATATACCGCCCCCAAAGGCCATGATGCCGATCTTAAGAAACCCCGCCGCAGCCCCTAACAGGCCCGCATCTGCCAAAGCAGGCACCCCCCTATGGATATGACAAGTCCCCAAAGGGGAGGCACCCCCGCCAGGGACATCCCGAGGAAACCCACCAGCCCCGCGATGGGAACGGCCCTGGGGGCTCCCAGGTTGTGGCGGGCGGACTGAAGCACCGCCTTCAGCACCAGCGCCGATGAGGCGCAGAGGACCCCCTTCACGAACCCCTGAAGCATGGGGTTTGAGAGGTGGGACAGGAAGTAGGGGCCTAGGATCAGGACCGATATGAAGGGGGGGGAAAGGACCCCTAGCACCGCCGCCGCCGCGCCGGCTGGTCCTGAGAGCCTGTGCCCCGCCAGGGCGGCGAAGTTGATCGCCACCGGACCCGGCACCAACGAGGCCAGGTTGGTCATCTCCATGCTCTCCTCAGGGGATATGATCCCCCGGGAGGTAAGCCTTTCCCTCGCCATGGCCACCAACACAAGCCCTCCCCCGAAGGTGACGGCGCTAAGCTTGAAGAACTCCCAGTAGAGCCCCGCGGGTCCCATGGCGGCACTTACCGGTCCCCCATCGGGGCGGACCCCTCTGGGATGATCCGGGGCTGGTCCAGGCACTGGAGCATAAGCCCCAGGTCGTTTCTCGT
Source organism: Thermanaerovibrio velox DSM 12556 (assembly GCF_000237825.1). NCBI lineage: Bacteria > Thermotogati > Synergistota > Synergistia > Synergistales > Synergistaceae > Thermanaerovibrio > Thermanaerovibrio velox. The sequence continues at coordinate 1,874,919 of NZ_CM001377.1, read as the reverse complement.
CACGGGAACTATGAAGTCCGCCCCCGACCCCTCGTCGCCAAAGGTTATGAGCCTTCCGGCGGTATCCATCGGGGTCCCCATGTCCTCATGCCAGGCTATAAGCAGGTCTAGCTCGTCCCAGTAGTGCTCCAGATGATCCCGAGAGGGGATCTCGAAGACTCGGTAGCCCCAGGCGGAGAGAAAACTGCCGTAGAGCTTGGCGTGTTTCTTCGGGATCATGAGCCCTATCCTCTCGGAACCCTTGCGCTCCAAGGGTTCCTGGTGCCCGATCTCCTTCATTACGGGCAGGTCCAGGAAGAACCTGGTGCCCTGGCCGATGCTGGAGGTCGCATCTATGGAGCCCCCCAGCTGACGCACCAGGTCCTTGACCACCGAGATGCCTATGCCGTGCCCCCTGGGATTGGGGGACCCGTCGTAGAGGATCCGCTTTATCTGATGAGCCTCCATGCCGGGTCCGTCGTCGGCGATCTCAAGCCGCAGGACCTTTCCCCGCCTGGAGTAACTCGTGGAGCAGGTGATGCTCACCGTTCCGTAACGGGCTTTGGAGTCCCTTATGGCCTGGGAGGCGTTAATGCTTAAGTTGAACACCACCCGCCCCAGGTCCTCGGGAACCCCGAAAAGGATCGCCCTGTGGCATTCAGGGGCCACCTTGAGCTTTAGGCATACCCCCCTCATGGAGGCGGCGAGCATGTCCGCCATCTCCTCCAGCACCAGGGTGGCGGCGAACGGGATGGACTCGAACAGGCTGGAGCCCTTGAGCAGTCGGACGATCCACTCGGTTATGTTCCGGGCCTTCAGGGCCCCGCGCCTTATCCGCTTTATCTCCCCATCGATGTCCTTGCCAGACAGGGCCTTGTTCTCCATGAGGTCGATGGCCTGGGTCATTATGGTGAACAGGTTGTTCAGGTCGTGGGCCCAGCCCATCACCGCCCCCTCCAGGGGGATACCGGGGGTTTCCCTGTTCCTTGAGGGGATCATCGTTCCCGTGGCTATGATCTCGCCCTTTGCCGTGGGCCTGAACCGGAAGCGGAGGGACGGTAAGTTGCGCCCCCTCAGAAAGGTTCGCTGCACCGCCTTGTGCCTTGAATAGCACTCCTCCGCCGCCTCGAGCCACACCTTGGGGTCCATACCCATGGAGGACAGGAAGTTGGAATCCCTGATGATACCCTCGGGATCCCAAATCACCCTCTTAACATTGCCCTGCCGGTCAAGAACAAGCTCAAGAAAGGATTGGTTCGACATTTACTTTCTCCTCATAGGAATGGTCAGCTAATTGTAGTGCCGTCTAAGGGGAGTCTATCATGAAATATATTAAATAGGAAGCCTTTGTTACATTTTATATAAAAATAAAACTCATCGGCCCCCTAGAGGACCGATGAGCGTAGGACTTTTAGATCAGGTTAGGCGTTTCTTTAAGCCCTTGCGGCGGGATGGGTCAGATGGAGCGCCCCAGGATGGCCTCCAGGTCCTCCCTTGCGCTTGCCCCTATGGGCTTTATGTTGAAGTTGTTGACCAGCACCTGGAGGGCCTCCGGGGAGATGAAGGCCGGAAGGGAGGGCCCAAGCCTTATGTCCTTTATCCCCAGGTGCAGCAGGGTGAGCAGTATGCACACCGCCTTCTGCTCGTACCAGGAGAGGATGAGGGACAAGGGCAGGGAGTTCACGTCGGTCTGGAAGGCCTCCGCCAGGGCCAGGGCCACCTTTATGGCGGAGTAGGCGTCGTTGCACTGCCCCATGTCCAGGAGCCTTGGTATGCCCTCGATGTCCCCGAACTCCAGCTTGTTGAACCGGTACTTTCCGCAGGCCAGGGTGAGGATCACCGTGTCCTTGGGGGCCAGGGTGGCGAAGTCGGTGTAGTAGTTCCTACCGCTCTTTGCCCCGTCGCAGCCGCCGATGAGGAAGAAGTGCTTTATCTTGCGGGATTTCACCAGCTCTATGACCTTTGGAGCCGCCCCTAGGGTGGAGGCGTGTCCGAAGCCAACCAGGATCTCCTTGTCCTCCCCGTCCTCCTCGAAGCCCTTGGCCTTGAGGGCCGCCTCTATGACAGGGGAGAAGTCCTTGCGGTCCACGTGGGCGACCCCCGGCCAGGCCACGAGCCCGGTGGTGAAGATCCGGTCCTTGTAGGAGTCAAGGGGACGCTGGATGCAGTTGGTGGTCATGAGTATGGAGCCCGGGAACTGGTCGAACTCCCTCTGCTGGTCCTGCCAAGCCCCGCCGTAGTTCCCCGCCAGGTGTTTGAAGGCCTTGAGCTTGGGGTACCCATGGGCGGGGAGCATCTCCCCGTGGGTGTAGATGTTGATCCCCTTTCCCTCGGTCTGTTTCAGCAGCTCGTACAGGTCCTTGAGGTCGTGTCCCGATACCAGGATGGCCTTCCCCTTCACCGGGGTTATGCGGACCTTGGTGGGGACCGGGTCCCCGTAGGCGCCGGTGTTTGCCTTGTCCAGCATCTCCATGACCTTCAGGTTCACCTCACCCACCTCCAGGGCCAGGGAGAGCATCTGATCCACCGTTATGTCCTCCCTGGACACCCGGTGCAGCCCCCGATGGAAGAAGGCGAACACCTCCTGGTCCTCCACCCCAAGGATGTGGGCGTGGTCCGCGTAGGCCGCGGTGCCCTTAAGGCCGTATATGACCAGCCACTTGAGCCCCCCTAGGGTCTCGCCGTAGCGGGACACGTCCGCCTTGGGGCCCAGGCGAGATCCCCTGAGGGCCAGGCCCTCCTGATCCAGCCCCTCCTCCTCCCGCCACTCCTCCGGCACCGCCTCCCCCGCAAGCCTGCGGCGGATGGCGAAACCCCGCCTTATGAAGGACTCCACCCGGTCCGGGTCGAAGTCCACGTTGGTAACGGTGGTGAAAAGCCCCTCTATGACGAAAAGGTCCGCCTCCCGGTCCCTGATGGACTTCTCGTGAGCCAAGGAGCCCACGTCGCACAGGACCTTGATCAGCATGTCCTGAAGGTCCGACGTCTTTGGGTCCTTCCCGCACACCCCCATGACCGAACAGCCCTTCCCCTGCGCCGCCTGCTCACACTGATAGCAGAACATCTCCACTCCAATCCCCTCCCTTTTGTCTGGTTATTCTCTATTTTCAGACCTTATTGGACCCTCTTCAACCCCCAATGGGACTTTCTACTTGGCAAAGCGATATTCCAGCGTCTTGGAGCTGATGACCTCCCCCTCCACGGAAAGGGTGACGATCTCCATCGTGAGGTCTGCCCTTGCCGCCTCCGCCGCTTCCCTGGCGATCCTCGCAAGGCCGGAGCAGCACGGAACCTCCATGATGGCCACCCGAATGTCCCTTACCCCTCCGCTTATGATCTCCGCCAGCTTCTCCACGTAGGTGGAGGTGTCGTCCAGCTTTGGACAGGCCATGAGGCACACCCGGTCCTGGAGCAGCCGGCCTTGAAAGTCCCTGACCGCCGCGGCGGAGCAGTCCGAGGCCAGCAGCACCTTGCCCCCCTTAAGGTAAGGGGCGTTCGCGGGTACCAGCCGGAGCTGCACCGGCCAGTTCCTAAGAAGGCTGGGTCCCGTGGCATCCGGGGCCTTCGAGGGCCTTTCACCTCCCCCAAGGGCCCTGGCCATGGTGCCGGGACACCCGCAGGGCAGGCTGCCGGAAAGGCTGCCCCCAGCCAGATCCCCCTTCCTGGCCTTAACCTCCTCCTCGTCATAGGGCAGGGCCTCCCGCTCCTCGAAGCTTATGGCCCCCCTGGGGCACTCCCCGATGCAGTCCCCAAGGCCGTCGCAGTAGGAGTCGCTCAAAAGCTCCGCCTTCCCGTCCACCAGACCTATGGCCCCCTCGTGGCAGGCGGAGACGCAAAGGCCGCAGCCGTCGCACTTATCCCTGTCGATCTTTATCACCCGTCTTACCGGCATGTCACATGTCCCCCTTTTCATCGCCCCAGAAATCCCCCAGCGTGGTGTGCTCGAGAAAATCCGTGACCTGCTCCTGGACCCTCGAGAAAAGACCCCCGAATATGCACCCCCGGAAGGGGCAGACCTCCCGTCCCAGGGGACATCCCCCCACCCGGTAGGGCCCCTCCAGGGCCTCGTAGACCTGGAGAAGGCTTATCTCCCCAGGGGGCCTCTGGAGCTCCACCCCGCCTCCAGGTCCGCTCTTCGACCTGACGAAACCAAGCCTCGACAGCTGCTGAACCACCTTGGAAAGGTGTGCCGGCGATGCCCCCATCTGCTCCGCCATCTCCTTGACCGTCAACCTTCCCGTCCCCGGCTTGGCCAGCAGCACCAGGGCGTGAAGCCCCAGGGACGCCGCCTCCGAAAGCCTTATGATGTCCCTCATCTGCACTCCCTCGAAGTAGATATATTATGGTATTAGAATACCCAAATTCTTTGTTTTGTCAACCGCCCCGGGGAGAGTAGAATGGTGGCATGGTTTAACCGGTATGACTCTAGGCCCCTACGGGCCGTTGGGGGTGTTGCGCTTCATGATATTTCGGCTGCATGAAAAGCCCCGTCCGGGGGAGGGACGGCTTGAGGTCCCTGGCGCTCTTGCTCCTGGGGGCCCTGGTCCTGTTCGCCCGCCCCCACTCCGCCATGGGGGGGGATGCGGATAACCTCAAGACCGCCCAGTGGATTTGCGATGCCCTGTTCTCCCGGTTCTCCCCCGAGGAGGCTTCGGTGACGGTGAACGGCCAGAGGGCCTTCGTGACCGTCAAGGGCTTGTCCCTGGACGGGGTGAGGGTGGAACGGATAAGGCTGGATGCCAAGATAGACCCCTCCGCCAAGGACCTCAGCTCCATGGTGCTCTTCTCCCGGGGGGAGCTGCTGCTCCTGGAGAAGGACATCAACTCCTACTTCGCCAAGAACGAGGAGAGCGGCTTCAGGGACCTCCGGTTCCGGCTCACTCCCTCGGGCTTCGAGGCCCAGGGGATCTACTCCGCCAAGTTCATATTCAACATAACCGTTCGCCTGAAGGCCAACGGTGTCCTGGCCCTTAAGCCCGACGGCATATACCTGGACCAGGTGGGCTTCTTCGTGGAGGGCCGCCGTCAGCCCGAGTTCTTCACCAACGAGGTGCTTCGGTCCTTGAACCCCATACTGTCCACCTCGGACCTGCCTTTCCCGGTGCTTTTCAAGCAGGTCCAAATGGGGGACGGATACGTTGCCCTGATCTCGGATCTCATCCCCCTGGGTGGCCCCACCGCCCGGCGGGTTCGCTGAGGGGTGCTGCCGGTGCGCTTCGGGATCCCGGACTTCGCCGCCCTGGACTTTGAGACCGCAAACCGCTTCCACGAGAGCCCCTGTGCCCTGGGGGTGGTGGTGGTGAGGTCCTTTGAGATCGTGGAGGAGGCCTCCTTCCACATCCTTCCCCACCGGGACTTCCGGTTCTTCGAGCCCATGAACGTGAGGGTTCACGGGATCACGTTAGAGGCCCTGGAGGGGGCCCAGGAGTTCCCCGACGTCTTCGAGGACTTCTTCGCCATGGTAAAGGGGCTTCCACTGGTGGCCCACAACGCCCGGTTCGACGGGGAGGTCATGCTCCGCACCATGGGGCTTTACCGCATGGACCCGGCGGATCTCAGGTTCTTCTGCTCCCTAAGGCTTGCTAGGCGGGTTTTCAGGTTCAAAAGGTGCGGTCTTTCCTCCATGGCGGAATACCTGGGGATACCCTTTTACCACCACGATCCCTTGGAGGACGCCCGCCTGGCCGCCAAGGTGGCCGTGGCGGCCATGATGGAGGCGGATAACCTGGATGACCTGCCCCCGTGGGAGGAACAGGGGTTTCCGGACTATCGCCAGGTGCTGTCCCAGGTGCAGGATCGGATAAACCAGGTGCGGTCCTTCCGGAAGGGCAAGCGGCGGAGCGCATGCGGGGCACCCCCAGAGATGCTCGAGCTGGACGTGGAGAGCCGGTCCGGCTTCTTCCGATCCTCCTCTTCCAACCAGATCTACTTCACCACCCTCCACAGCTGTACCTGCCCTTACCATCAGAGCACCTACAGGGAGTGCAAGCACATGAGGGCCCTGAGGGAGATCCTCTTGCCCGATCTCCCAGATTCTCACTGTTCCCCCGAGTTCCTCGAGGGATCCTGATCCTGGAGGGAGGTCACCCCTTGCCCCCTTGAGGTCAAAGGGTTTTCAAGTCCGGGCCTTTCGACGGAATGCATAAAGCTATTTGGGAGGTGGCGCCCTTGGCGGGTAAGCTTGGGTTTTCGTTGGGTTCCGGGGATCTTAAGACGTCGGTGGAGTTCCTCCAGGGGGACATATGTTCCTTCCGGGGGGATGCGATAGTGAACGCCGCGAACGATCACCTATGGATGGGAAGCGGCGTGGCGGGGGCCGATAAGGAGGGCCGCCGGGGACCAGGTGGACCGGGAGGCCCGCTCGAAAGGCCCTATCCAGGTGGGTTCCGCGGTGGTCACGTCCCCCGGGATGCTGCCGCTGAGGGGCATAGTTCACGCCGCGGTGATGGGACAGGACCTGGTGACCCGAGAGGACCTCATAGCCTCGGCCACCGAGGCGTCCCTCAAGGCGTGCCTCGAGAACTCCTTCCGCCGCGTGGCCTTCCCGGCCCTTGGCACCGGCGTGGGGGGGTTCCCACTGAGGGCCTGCGGGGCCGTCATGGCAGGGGTTGTCAGGCGGTTCGTCCTTGATAACCCCGGGGCCCTGGAACTGGTGGCCTTTTACCTTTGGGGGGATGGGGCTTTTAGGGAGTTCTGCGAAGGGGCCCTGCCGGAGCTCCGGGGCTTGGACCACCGGGCCCGCGGCTAGGGGCTTGTGGCCCCCCGCTGCCTCAAGGAGATCCCAGCGTTGCTGAGCCCATATGCTTAGTAGACCACCGGGTCCCTAGGGGACCGGCGGCACCCCGCTCCCTAGGGGCCCGGTATCTCCATCTCCTCCGGGAACACCAGCTTGTCCGACGTGGTCTCGAAGACCTTCTCCAGGGCCACGAAGGCCGTTACCACCTTGGGGTCGAAGTGGTCCCCGGAGCCCTCCTGTATTATGAACATGCTCTCCTGATGGCTGAGCGGGGTCTTGTAGGGCCTGTAGCACCTTAAGGCGTCGTAAACGTCCGCCACCGCCATTATCCTGGCCGCCAAGGGTATCTCCTCCCCCTTGAGCCCGTCCGGGTACCCCGTGCCGTCCCACTTCTCATGGTGGGACCGGGCTATTTGGATCCCCATCTGGAGGAGCGGGTGCCCCGGGTACTTCTTGAGCACCTTGAGCAGCGCCTGCTCCCCCATGATGGTGTGGTTCTTCATGGCCTCGTACTCCTCTTTGGTCAACGGGGCCCTCTTGAGAAGTATGCTGTCCGGTATGGCCACCTTGCCGATGTCATGGAGGGGCGCCGCCTTCTTGAGGAGCTCGATGAACTCCTCGTTCACCTGATCCGGGTATAGCCCCAGCTCCATGAGCCCCCGGCCAAGCAGGGCACAGTAGTGGCTGGTCCTTATTATGTGCCCCCCGGTGGTCTCGTCCCTGGACTCCGCCAGCTCCGACAGGGCCTCTATGGTGGCAAGCTGGGCCCTCATGACCTCCTGGTCCTTGCGCTGCAGGATGTCCTCCAGCTCCCGGTTCTGCTCCAACAGCTCCCGCTGGGCCTCTCGGAGCCTTATGTGGGTCCTCGCCCTGGCGGCTATCTCCTCGGGCCTAAAGGGCTTGGGCACGTAGTCCACCCCGCCCTCCAGGAAGGCCTTTGAGATGTGCTGCGGATCGTCCAGGGAGCTCACGAACATCACCGGTATCTCCCGAAGGAGCTCCCGCTGCTTAAGCCGGCGGCATAGCTCGAACCCGTCCATCTCCGGCAGCACCACGTCCAGGATGAAGAGGTCCGGCGGGTCCTGGTCCGCCTTGCTCAAGGCCTCCAGGGGGTTGGGAAACGTACGTACCTCGTAACCCTGTATCCTAAGGACCTCTTCGAGTATCTGGAGGTTCATTATCGAGTCGTCCACCACGTAGACCCGAGGTCTTCCCCTGAATATGACTTACACCCCCAAGGTTGCGGATCAGGAACGAAGGACATGGGGATCTTAAGATCCCGTATGGCTGGTTCGGATTATATATCCATGTGGTTTTTTTAACAATAATCAAATCGTACTTTTGCTGTCCCTACACCGTCTCCCCAAAGCGCCTTACGAAGGCCTCCTTGTCCATGTTGGCGGCCCCGCAAAGGGCCTCAAGGCGCTCCGGGTCCTCGAAGTCCTCCCTCTCCAGGCGGATCATGTAGCGCCGGGCTATCTTGTACTGTATGGAGTTGATGTTCACCAGCCTTATCCTGGTCCTGCCGGTTACCGGGTCCATTATGTCCTCCAGGGGTATCGGCACAAGCCGATTGTTCTGGATGGTAACCATGGCTCCGGTGCCCCCCTGCCTTAAGTACTCAAAGGCCCCGTATCCCAGGTTGCGGGTGTACTCCACGTCGAACCCGTTGGGGGGAGCGCATCGGATCTCGTAGCCTATCTCCTTGTCGTTCAGGGTTATCTTGATCCCCAGCTCCTTAAGGGCCCCCTTGACCCGGTCCCTCAGGATGTCCGAGAAGTTGATCTCCCCGTACCTGATGTGCCCGTGCTCGTCCCGGTCCGCGGTCTTGAGGGCCTCCAGCTCCTCCGGGGGGATCTTGCCCATGAGCCCCTCCGCCACCACCGCCACCCCATAGGCCCTGCCCATGGAAAGCCGCTTTATTATGGACCCCACGATGAGGTTCGAAAGGCGGTCCAGCGAGACCCTGCCGTCGAACTCCTCGGGGATTATGGTTATGGTGGCCGCCGCGGCCTTACCTATCCCAAGGGCCAGGTGGCCCGATGAACGCCCCATGGTGACGCACAGAAACCACCGCCCCGTGGTCCGGGCGTCCTCCATGATGTTCGACACCAGCGTGGCCCCCAGGGATCTGGCGGTCTCGAAGCCAAATGTAGGCATCCCCTCCGGCAGGGGCAGGTCGTTGTCGATGGTCTTTGGCACGTGGGCCACCTTAAGCAGGTAACCCCTCCTGGATAGGGCCTCCTTGGAGATCTTAAGGGCCGAGAAGGCCGTGTCGTCCCCCCCTATGGTGATGAGATGGGTTATCCCCGCCTCCGCCAGGGTGTCCACCGCCCGCTCCATGTCCTTGGGGTCCCCGGTGGGGTTGTGCCGGGACGTCCGGATCACGCTGCCCCCCTCGTTGTGGATCCGGCTTACCGCGTCTATGGTGAGGGGCACGTGTTCAAGCCTGCCCTTGGATATGTGCTTGAAACCGTCCAGGAGCCCTATCACCTCCCAACGGTGGTTCGAGGCCTCTATGGCGGCGGAGCTTATTACGCTGTTTATCCCCGGCGCGGGCCCCCCTCCGCAAAGGATCGCCAGCCTGTTGACGTTCCGGTCCATCCCAACCCCCCCTTGGCTTTGACAGGTTTAGCTTATGGGTCTTAAAAAGGGGCCCAAAGGGCCCCTACATCCAAAACTCCAGGAAGTCCCCCAGGAACTGATCCTTGGTCACGTAACGGATCGAGTGGATCCCCAGCGATGACGCGAGCTTAACGTTCTCCTCCCGGTCGTCCACGAAGAGGGCCTCCCGGGGTTCCAGCCCCTCTTTGCTCAGCAGGTTCTCAAAGGCCTCCCTCTGACGCTTGGTGTACCCGGTCCTGTAGCTGTTGTACACCCCGTCGAAGAGCTGGAAGAACCGATCCCGCCGGTCCAGCTCCTCCAGCCAGTCGGTCTGGTCGCTCAAGATGAAGGTCTTGATGCCCCTGGTCCTCACCTTGTTAACCACCTCCACCATGTGGGGCCTCAAGACAAACCCCTTTAGCACCATCTCCCGCAGGGTCCCGTCGTCCAAGGTGATCCCCGTGAGCTCCCGGAAACGGCCCCAGAACTCACCCTCGGTGCCCTTGCCTACCATGTAACCGCTCGCGAACACCGCCTCCTCCGCGGCCCTCAAGGTCCTCTCCGGGTCCTTCCCAAGACTAGTCGCCAGGGCGGAGATGGTGTTCACGTAACCCTCCTCCGCTAAAACGCCCCCGTAGTCGAATATTACCCCCTTTACGGGACACCCCAAGGGGTTAAAACACCCTCTATCCAAAGCCAACCCCCGTTTCATCTAAGTTTGTAGTTCTCAGGAACTACCTGTGGTTAAGCTAGCTTAAACCCTGCTCCTCGTCAACGTCCCCGCCCCAGGGCTCCACGTGGATGGTCACCAGGGTCCTCTCCCCAAGCTCCCGCTTTATCGCCCTTTCCGCCTCGGTGGCTATGGCGTGGGCCGCCCAGAGGGGCATGTCCGGGTCCACCAGCACGTGGGCCTCCACCGCTGAGGTGGGCCCCACCCGCCGGGTCCTAACGTGATGGTGCCCCATGACCCCTTGGGTCCCCGCCAGGGCCCTGGATATGCGCTTCAGCTCCTCCTCCGGCAGGGCCCCCTCCATGAGCTCCCCAAGGCTGCGACCCATTATGGGTATGGATGCCCTGATTATGAAGAAGCTCACCGCCGCGGCGGCCAGGGAGTCCAAGACCGCGAACCGCCCCCCCAAAAACCAGGCCCCCCCTATGCCCACCAGGGTCCCCACCGAGGAGAGGGCGTCGGACCGGTGGTCCAGCGCCTTGGCCCTCAAGGCGAAGCTCCCAAGCCTCGCGGCCCACCGGTCGGTGTACCGGTAAAGCCACTCCTTGACCACCACCGAACAGAGGGCCACGGGGACCACGAAACCCTCCGGGGCGGAGGCGGTCCCCTTGAGGGCTTCCCATATCCCAACGATGCCCCCGTGGAGGATGAAAAGCCCCGCCCCCATAAGGCTTATCCCGCAGAGACCTTCCAGCAAGGTCTCTGCCCTCCCGTGACCGTATGCGTGGCAGCTGTCGCTCGGCTTGGCGGAGATGCGAAAACCCACCACCGCCAGCACGTCGGTTAGAAGGTCCGACATGGAATGGGTGGCGTCCGCCACCATGGCGGCGCTGTGCCCAAGGAAACCGGCCCCGTACTTGATCATCACCAAAAGCCCGTTGACCCCAAGGCCAACCCAGCTCACCTTCTCCTCCCTTGTGATCTTGCCCGTTAACCCTGGGGCCATCACACGATCCCTCCAAAGCTAGGTATCCCCCTATTATTTCAACTGCCCCGGGGGATAACAACCCCCTTGCTTCCCCGCCCAGATGGTGTTGACAATCTGTGACCTTAGTTGTAGAATCCTAACTGCAAAGAAGGTCAGCATAGATCAGAAAGCGAAGGAGGGGTGTATCCATGTGGGGAATAGCGCCTTACGGTTTCAACAGGAGGGTCAGGAGGTTGGTGGATCCCGAGGGTTTCTTCGATGACGTGGACCGGCTCTTTGACGGTTTCTTCGGGAGCGTCTCCGGCATGAGGGGGGTGGAGATGTACGAAGAGGACGGCAAGCTCCATCTGGCCGTGGAGGCCCCCGGTGTGGATCCTTCCAAGGTGGAGATAAAGGTCTTCAAGGACCGGGTGGCCTTGAGCTCCGGAGAGGACGCGGAGGAGCGAAAGGAGGAGGGCAAGACCTACTACTGCAGGAGGACTTCAAGGCGCCTCAACTACGAGATAGCCCTTCCCTTCCAGGTGGATCCGGAGAAGGCCTCTGCCTCCTTCGATAACGGCATGATCAAGCTGGTGCTCCCCAAGGAGGGGGCGGTGGAAGGCCGGGTTCTCAAGCTTGAGGCGGGCAACTAATGGCTCCCCGTCACCTCCCGTAAACCGCCTGGGCTTTCGAGGCGCAGCATAGCGGTGTAAACAACCCGCCCCGCCGGCACGCTCCGGCGGGGCTCGCTCTTTGGCGTTTTACCGCCTTGCCGCAACCCGGGCGCTCCCCCTCGTACCCCTGGGCTTAGCCGCAAGGACCTGGCGGGTACGGCCGCATCAAGCTCAGCGGTCCTTCATAAGTGAACGCCCCGCTGCATGGCCTATGGGGGCCGAATGTCTTGCCCGCTAAGCCCCTCCCCGATCGGTTTTGCCGCTGAACTTCTGGTAGACCTGGTCGATCTCGGCGGAGATCCGGGCGAAGGCCCCCAAGATCTGGGGGTCGAAGTGCCCCCCCGATTCCTCGGTCATTATCCTCATGGAGTCGCGATGGCTCAGCGGGGGCTTGTAGGGTCTTTTAGACCTTAGGGCGTCGTAAACGTCCACCACCGCCATGAGACGCCCTGGAAGCGGTATCTCCTCCCCCTTGAGCCCCTTTAGATAACCCCTTCCGTCCCACCGCTCGTGATGGTACCGGGTTATCTGTATGCCTAGCTCTAGGAAAGGGTTGCCGGGAAAGCTCCTCGCCACATCCTCCAGCGTGGCGGACCCTATCTCCACGTGCTGCTTTATCATCTCAAACTCATCGGGGCTCAGGCGTCCGGGCTTCAAGAGCACCCTGTCCGGAAGCCCCACCTTGCCTACGTCGTGAAGCACGCTGGCCTCCGGGAAGTAACGGACGAACTGCTCGTCCAACATGCCGCGGAAGGGCTCTTCCTTAGCCATCTTGCTCACTAAAACCCTGCAGAGCCCCCGGACCCGCTCCAGATGCATCCCCGTTTCGTCGTCCCGCAGCTCCGCCAGCTTCGCAAGGGCCCTTATCATGGCGAGCTGCGCCTCCTCGGACCTGCGGACCTCCCGCCTCACCCGCTCCTCCAGCTTTCGGTTGTGTTCCTCCAGCTCCCGCCGGAGCCGAAGGATCGAAAGGTGGGTGTCCACCCGCACCAGGAGCTCCTTTACGCTGAAGGGTTTTGTGATGTAGTCCACCCCCCCGGCCTCGAAAGGCCCGGACCTTTTCCTCCTCGGCGTTCACCGCGGACACGAACATCACCGGCACGTCCGCCATGCCTTCCAGCTTGCGCATGGCCAGGCAGGCCTCTATCCCGTCCATGCCGGGCATGTTTATGTCCATGATAACCAGATCCGGCGGGGTTTTCCGTATCGCCTCCAAGAACAGGTCCGCCCGGGGGAACAGCAAAATCCGGTGTCCCAGGGGGCTTAAGATCTGATCCAGCACCTTCAGGTTGGAGGGGGTGTCGTCCACCACCGCTATGGTGGCCCGCTGCCCGCTAGTCACCGCCGCTGCCCTCCGCTATCTCCATCATGGACGCGTGGTCGTAGGAGGCGAAAAAACCCATCAAGAGGTTCCTGGTGGCTTCGTTTCCTACCCCCTGAACCGCCCTTTGGATCTCGTCCCTGTCGCCGCTTTTAAGCGCATCCATTAGCCTTGCCCTCTCCTCCTCGGTAAGCTCCGGTTCCGTTACGTCCACCTCCTGGGGGATCGACGAATGGTCCAGGATGTCAACCGGCACCTTCAGGAGGAACGATGCCCCCTTGGGACTGTCCTCCAGTGAGAGGCTACCACCCATGGCGGCGGCGAAGCTGTAGCTTATGGCGAGCCCCAAACCCGCCCCCCCCTGGGAACCGTACTTCTCGAAGGGCTGGAAAAGGCTGTCCCGGATAGCCGGGGCCACCCCGGGGCCGGTGTCCTTGACCCGCACGCACAGGGTGCCGGCCTTGCTGTACCCCTTGTCCAGGATGGATTCCATCCATACCTCCATGACCACCTCTCCCTCGGAGGTGAACTTCACCGCGTTGCCCAGGAGGTTTATCATCACCTGGCGCAGCTTCCCCCGGTCGGCGGATATCCTCTCCGGCAGGCTCCGAAGGGTCCTAACCCTAAGGTCCAACCCCTTCTTGGACGCCCCAAGGCTCATCATCCGCTCCACGTCTGAGAGCAGGTCCCTCAAGTCGAAGGCCTCGGAGTTCACCTTGAGCTTCCCGGCCTCTACGGCGCTCATGTCCAGTATCTCCTCCACCACCGACAGAAGATGGTAGCCGCTGCGGTATATGGTGTCCACCCACTCCATAACCTCCGGGGAGAGCCCAAGGGCCTGAGCCCTCCCCTTTAGGAGGTCCGCATAGCCCAATATGGAGTTGAGGGGGGTCCTTATCTCGTGGGAAACCCGGGAGACCAACCTGCTTCGGCTCTTGGCCTCCGCCTCCGCCTGCTCCTTGGCGGACCGCAGCATCTGCTCCGCCAACCTCCTAGGGGTCACGTCCTTCACGGCTCCAACCGCCCTCAAGGGACGCCCCTTATCGTCCCGCTCGAAGACCTTCCCGTGATCCATCACCCAGAGGTAGTCGCTGAAGGCGGACCTCTTCCTGAACTCGCACTCGTACTTCTCCGTAAGCCCGTTCAAGTGGTCCTCCCAAGTCCGGAACACCCTTTCCCGGTCCTCCGGATGCACCGTGTCAAGCCAGTTTGGGATATCGTCCAGGTCGTAACCGAAGATCCGCCGGTACTGATCGTTCACCGTCCACCTGCCGCTCCTTAGGTCTATGTCCCATATGGCAAGGTCAGTGCTCTCCACCGCCATCCGGAGACGCTCCTTCATGCTCTCGATGTGGTCCATCTCCTCCCTCATCCCCTTGAGGAGGGACAGGATGGCCCAAAGGGCCGGCAGGAACAGAAGGGAGAAGTAGAGGGCCTCCGCCAGGGCCTTCAGGGCCTCCCGCCGGGCCATGGCCAAAAGTCCGGTGATGTCGTAGTCCACGCATGCCAGGTACCGCCTTCCCCCCGGGGACACCTCCGGCACCGCCACGGACCTGAAGGAACCCCACTGGTCGTGGTAGGTCACGAACGCGGGCTTCCCGGAACGGAAGGCCTCCATGAACTCCTTGGGGATGTCCTCGTAGGGGTGGAAGTACCACCGCTTACGCTCCTTGGCCTCCTCCTCCGTCACCGTGGGGGCGGAGAAGTAGAACTTGCCGTCCTTCTCCGCCAGGGTGTATACGTATATGAACCCCCCCTCCTGGGCGAAACGGTTGAAACGCCGCCGGTAGAGCATCTCCTCCTCAAGGGATATGCTGTCCCGCCCCACCGCCCGGTCGTGGAAGTCCTCCGTGAGCATGTGCTTAAGGGCATTGGCGGCGATCAGCATCTGCTTGTCCACCTGGGTCATCTGGGTCTTCACGTTTTGGACGTAGGTCCAGCGGGCGAAGACCAGGGCCCCTAAGAGGTAAACCGCTACCGCCGCAGCCGCCCGGGCCTTGAAATGCGAAAGCCTTCTCTTGTCGATCGTCACGGGGTTCACCCCCCTTGGGCCCCGAGTTGAGAACTGTAATTTTGCAAATTATACCAAATTACGGGCCTCCCGGCTTGGTGATCTTAATGGCCCATTCTGAAGCTGGTCCCCCCAGGGCATGAGATATGGGATAGAGAAAAGATATGAACCCCCTGGCTACAGCGGGTTATCCCGTACTATCCTGTTAAGCCCGAGGGGGGTGGTAGCTTGAGGGTACTGGTCACCGGTACCAGGGGCAAGAGCTCGGTGGTGAGGATAATCACGGA
The DNA here is from genome assembly GCF_000237825.1 of Thermanaerovibrio velox DSM 12556. NCBI lineage: Bacteria > Thermotogati > Synergistota > Synergistia > Synergistales > Synergistaceae > Thermanaerovibrio > Thermanaerovibrio velox. Next base: position 1,859,670 of record NZ_CM001377.1, on the reverse strand, counting down.
CCTGCTTGGCCTGATTGGGGTTAAGGCCCTGGGTCGGGTGACCGGGGTGGTACCCAGGGAGATAGGATCGGGGGGTACGAGGGAGATCCGTCGTCTTTGTCCCCCTTCGGTGGAGGAGATGAGGTGGTGGGCGGACCGGCTGCCCCGGGGTTCCTGGGCGGTCATGGAGAACAGCGCGGTTAGCCCGGACCTTCAAGGTCTGGGGGCTAGATGGCTCAAGCCCAGCCTGGTGGTCCTCACCTCCGCGGGGGTGGATCACCAGGAGGAGTGGGCTGATATGGACCCCCTGGAGGTGCTCATGCTGGGGGTCCCCGAAGGGGTGCCCCTTGTGGTGCCCTCGGAGCTGGCGGAGGCATCCCGGATCCTTAGGGGCAAGCTCCGACGTCCCGGGGAGGTTTTTGGGGTCCGGGATCTCCAGGATCTCCCCGGGCGGGGTCCCTTGGGTTTCCACCGGCGGAGGAACCTGTCCCTGGCGGTGGGAGCCCTAGATGCCCTGGGGGTGAAGGTCCCAGTGGACCTGCTCCTTTCGTACTCCCCCCCCGATGACCTCTGGGACTTCCGGGTCCTCAAGGGGGACGGATACTGTCTGGCCTTCGCCTTCACCGCCAACGACGTGGAGAGCACCCAGGGGCTTTTCGAGTCCCTGGGATGGGAGCCCGGGGACACGGCGGTCTGGTACAACCACCGAGGGGACAGGCCCAAGAGGCTTAGATGGTTCTGCGATTGGATTCGCCGCATGGGCTTTAAAGACCCGGTGTTCACCGGCGGTTCCAGGGTGAAGGTCCTTAACCCCCCGGTCCCGGGCCGCTGGGTGCACCTCCGCAGCCCTGCGGACGGGCTGAACATGGTTCGTTCCCTGGGCAGGGTGTTCGGGTGCGGCAACGTGGTGGGGGTGCCCCTTGAGCTGGTTGGATTGATCGGAGGTGAGGGGGATGCAAGACGTTAAGGATTTGTCGGTGATGGCCATGGGGGTTGCCCTTTCCATGTGGTATCACCGTCGCACCGGTTGGCCCTGCGGGGGGCTGATGTCCCCGGGTCTCATGGCCCTGCAGGGTAACCCCCTGTCCATGCTGCTGCTTTTGGGCTCCTCGGTGCTGGTGTTCCTGCCCCTTCGGTGCCTGGCCCTCCGGTTCGGCCTTTACGGCCGGGAAAAGGTGGGAACGGCGCTGCTCCTCGCCCTCTTCCTTAAAGGGGTGGTTTCAGCTATGGCCCTTCGGTTTCCCCATTTGACCCCCCAGGCGCTCATCCACCCCGGTTGGGCGGGTTTCGTGGTGCCCGGCATAGTGGCTGCGGAGGCGGACTCCCATGGACTTCTCCCCGTGATGGCCGGGACCGCCGCCGTGGGTGCCGCAACCGCCTTTGCGGCGGTTCTCCTGTGGGGGTGAGATGCCAACCATGAGGAGGTTCCCGCCGATCCTGCTGGCCCTGTCCATGGTCATGTCCGCCCTGTACTCCCTGGCGGTCCTCCAGGGCCCCCCTGGGATCAGAACCCTCTGCCGGGTCCAATCGGCCCGTAGGGCCCTGGGGGAGGAGATGGCCCGCCGGGGGGTGCCCTTCGACGAACACCTTCCGTTCCTAGGGGTTGAGTGGAGCGAGATCACCACCACCCAGGGGGACTTGGAGTCCAAGACCCTCTCCGCCCGTTCGGTCTGGGCCCTGAGGGCCCTTCGGTGGTTTGAAAGAGCGGGGCTTCATCCCGGGGACAGGGTCCTGGTCTTCTCGTCCTCCTCGTTCCCCGCCCTACTGGTGTCCGTTCTGCTGGCCGCCCAGGAGGCGGGCTTGGACGTCACCTGCGTGGTGTCCCTTGGGGCGTCCAGCTACGGCGCTAACCGCCCCGAGGCCCCTTGGCCGGTCATGGAGGGATGCCTCTTGAGATCCCGGGTGCTCCAGCGGCCCGCCCTGGCCTACACCCTGGGGGGCGAGGGTGAGACCGGAGGAGGGATCCCCCCGAAGGGTCTGGAGACCCTTATCCGGTCCGCCCGGTCCGCAGGGGTGCCCATATGGAGGGACCGTATCCTGGAGAGGAAGCTCCAGCTGGTCCGATCCGCTGGGCCAAAGCTGGTGGTGAGCATCGGGGGCTCCGCCGCAAACCTGGGTGATGACCCCGCCGTATTGGAAGTGCCTTCCGGTCTTGTGATGCCAAGGCCGGATGCCGGCAACGGCTTGGTGGGGGAGGTGCTTAGGATGGGTACCCCGGTCCTCTACCTGATAGATCTCAAGGGGCTCCACCGGCGGGAGGGCCTTGGGGCGGGGAGGAGCTGGGTCCCAGCCCTAGGGCTGGCCCTCTTCCTTGCGGTCCTGGGGGTCAACAGGCGGTTCGTCCTCCTTGAAGGGCACGAAGGGGGGCAGGCAATGGCGGGGAGCGCCCCGCCTCCCGGGGGAGACGGGGCGGAGGTCAGGATCGAGGCTAGAGCACGCTGAGGTACTTGTCCTGCCGGTCGCACTGGATGGTTGCCACCGCCTGGTCCTGGGGCATCTGCTCCGCGGTCCTTATGGCGGCCAGGACGTTGGCCCCGGTGGATATGCCGCAGAAGAGCCCGTGGGAAGCGCTGAGCCACCGGGCGGTCTCCTTGGCCTCCTCGGTGTTGACCGTCTCCACCCGGTCCACCAGGGACATGTCCAGGTTGGCGGGGATGAAGTTTGCCCCGATCCCCTGGATCCCATGCCTGCCCGCGGTGCCCTTGGATATCAGGGGGGACTCCTCGGGCTCCACCGCGATCACCTGGGCGGTAGGGCACGAGGCCTTGAGGATCCTGCCCACCCCGCTTATGGTCCCCCCGGTTCCAACCCCTGCCACGAAGGCCCCTATGGGGCGGTAACCAAGGGCCTCGATTATCTCCGGACCGGTTGACACCGAATGGGCCCAGGGGTTGCCCGGGTTTGAGAACTGGTCCAGGGTGAAGGCCCTGGGCTCCCCCTTTAGGATCTCCTCCGCTCGCCTTACCGCCCCCTGCATGCCCTCGGAACCGGGGGTGAGCTCCAGCGAGGCGCCGTAGGCCTTAAGCACCTTCCGGCGCTCCTCCGACATGGTATCCGGCATGGTCAGTATCACCTTTATGCCCATGGCGGCGCCGAACATTGCCAGGGCTATGCCGGTGTTGCCGCTGGTGGGTTCCACCACCACCGCCCCCTCCCGGAGGAGCCCCAGGGCCTCCGCCCTCATCAGCATCCCCAGCACCGCCCGGTCCTTCACGGACCCCCCGGGGTTGTTGCCCTCCAGCTTCACGTAAACCGTGGCCCCCCGGGTCCTTATGGGGAAGAGCGGGGTCCTCCCCACCAGCCCCGCAAGGGCCGTGTCCTGCAGTCTCGTCATATCGCCACCTCCCTGACGGAATCTCTATCCTCCCGAAGCCTCATCTCCAACCGCAGGGCCCTTAACTCCCTCTCCAGGGCCTCGATGCGCCGCATCAGATCCTCCGTCTCCCCCCGTTCCGATGAGGACTGGGAGACCCCCTTCACCGCCCCGGGACCCTTGACAACCCTGGCCTTGGGGCCCACCACGGTGCTGAACGGGGGCACGTTGGATAGGACCACGCTGTTGGCCCCTATCTTGGCCCCCCTGCCGACCGTTATGGGGCCTAAAACCTTGGCCCCGCTGCCCACCACCACCTCCTCCTCCAGGATGGGATGCCTCTGCCACTGGCGCTCGTTCCCTGTGGCCCCCAAGGTAACCCCCTGGAATATGACGCACCGGTCCCTCACCACCGCGGACTCCCCTATTACAACCCCGGAGCCGTGGTCTATCAGTATTCCCTTGCCAATCCGAGCCCCCGGGTGGATCTCTATGCCGGTCCACCAGCGGAAGATCACCGAGAGGAGCCTCGGCAGCACCGGCACCCCCCATCGGTGCAGACGGTGGGCGATCCGATGCCCCAGGAGGGCGTGAAAGCCCGGGGCGCACAGCGCCACCTCCAGTGCCCCTTTAATTCCCTTCGGCACCGACGGATCCCGATCCCTGAAGGCCTTGAAGTCCTCCGCTATCTCCTTGAACACCCCAACTGCAACACCTCCCTATTGTTCTGCCCCCCGCCCCACGGACATGCAGGTCCGGCCGGGGAGATCGCAAGGCAGCGAAGCTGCAAAGACTTAAGAACAAGAAACAAAAAGGGCCCGCCCATCTGGGCGGACCCTTTGATCTTCTTAGTATCTTAGGTTTTTACCCTTGCCTTCCCCTAGCAGCCTCATGGGTTCCTGAAGGCGGTCCGCCCGGTATGTCCCGGGAGGGCGCCACGGCACCGTCACCGGGTCTTTGAGGTCCCCCGGCGACAACAACAGGCGTTTGAATTGGAACGGCTTGGGTTGCGGTATTCAATCGTCCTCATGATGGGGTGATTCTAAATCGGTTTTGGCTTTTTTGCAACCTCCATCGGGAAGGTTTGAAAGCCCCATCTGGATCCCCAGCATGAGGGCGTGCAGCGCCACGGGGCCCAGGAAGAGCCCCGGCAGGCCGAAGGCGCTGAGGCCCCCGATGACCCCGGTTATCATCAGCAGGGTGGAGGTCCCGTCCTCCCGGTTGCTGGACATGAGGACCGGGCGGATGAACTGGTCGAGCCCCGAGACCCCCGTGGCCCCCCAGAGGAGCAGGAATATGCCCGCCTTGGGGGAACCGGTGAGCAGCAGGTACAGCCCTCCCGGGAGCCACACCAAGGCGGTGCCCACCAGGGGTATGAAGCTGGCGGCGAACATCCCTAATCCCGCGGCGGCCCCGTTGGGAAGCCCAGAGAGGTGCCAGCCGATCCACCCTAGGGTCCCCTGGATCAGCCCCGTGAGGATCGAACCCACGATCACCGACCTCATAACCCGGGAGGACTTGAGCAGGAACAGATCCCTCCGGTGACCCGGCAGGGGCAGGTGGTTTCGCACCCCGAGGGCAAGCCGGTCCCAGTCCTTCAGCATGAAGAAGCCCATGAAGGCCCCAAGGCCCCCGTCGTAGACCAGGGACGAGATGCCGGACACCATTGCCCCGGAGAGTCGAACCCCCTGTTGGACCAGGAAGACCGCCAGGTCCTTGAGATACCCCTCCAAGGCCCCTAGGTCCCCTCCCCAGGGCAAAAGCCCCAGCAAAGGGCCCATGCGGCGGAGCAGCTCGGCGTAAAGGGAGCTTGCATCAACCGGGCCCATCCCTGCCATGGCTCCAAGCAGCCCTTGTATCTCCCCTCCCAACAGGTATGCCCCGTAAGCCACCGGAGCGGTGACCGCCAGGGCCGACAGGATCACCAGGAGCCCCGCCGTAAGCCCCGGCATGTTGATCCATCCGCAGATGCGCCGATGAACCCCCTTAAGGGAGAACGCCAAGATCCACCCAAGACACAGGGGTTTGAACACCGGCAATACCACCGGGTAGGCCAAAAGGAACAGGATCAGCAGGAACCCCGCCAGGGGCCACCCAGGGGTACCCATCGTTCTGGACCTATCCGCCCCGTTGATCCCCTTAGGGGATCCTGCCCTGCCGCCGTGTCCCAGTTTCCACACCCCCATCCCGTCCGCTGCCATAGGCGGTTCTCCCTTGACTTGACGCACCATAGAAGTATATCATCAAGGAGAAGCTTTTAAATCAAAGTATAATCCTCGGGGATCGTTTGGAAATAGTTCTTTTAGTCCGTTTTTGTAGATGAGATCCCGTAAAATTTCTTTAACTTTGACACCCCAAGGGGCATCCTTGGTCGTTGGAGGAGGGGGTTGTTTTGACGTATCCGTTGTTTGGCATAGTGCCCCCCGGGGGGGATCTCCAGGGTGGCCCTCAGGGGAGCGACCGGTTGCAGAGCAGGTCCCCCAAGGAGGTAATAAAGGTGGTCGGAGTTGGGGGGGGCGGCGGGAACGCCCTTTCCTACATGATAAAGAGCGGCCTTAAGGGCGTGGTCTCCGTGGCGGCCAACACGGACGTGAGGGCCCTTGAGGGGGTGGACTCGGACGTGAAGATAATCCTTGGGCGCCAGCTCACCAAGGGTTTGGGGGCCGGGGCTAGGCCGGAGCTTGGCCGGCAGGCGGCGGTGGAGTCCAAGGATGAGATAAGGCGGGTCCTGGAGGGGGCGGACATGATCTACTTCGCCGCCGGCATGGGAGGGGGCACCGGCACCGGGGCCCTTCCCGTGATGGCCGCCATGGCCAGGGAGATGGGCATACTCACCGTGGCGGTGGTGACGAAGCCCTTCACCTTCGAGGGGAGCCGGAGGATGAACAACGCCCTCAAGGGCATAGAGGAGCTCGCCCCGGTGGTGGACTCCCTCATAGTGATCCCCAACGACCGGCTCATAGACCTGTCCAACGCCCGGATGACCATAGAGGAGTCCTTTGCCATGGCCAACGACGTGCTCCGCCAGGCGGTCCAGGGGGTTACGGACCTCATCGTTAACCCCGGCCTTGTGAACGTGGACTTCGCGGACGTTAAGGCGATCATGAGCCGCTCCGGGAGGGCGGTCATGGGCATAGGTTCCGCCCAGGGGGAGGGCCGGGCCTTGGAGGCCCTACGCAAGGCCATGGAGAGCCCCCTCATGGAGGTGTGCCTCAAGGACGCCAGCGGGGGGCTCATAAACGTAACCGCCGGGCCGGACATAGGGATCCACGAGCTCAACGAGGCGGCGGAGGCCTTCCAGGGATACCTGGGAGAGGACGCCCTCTTCTTCTGGGGATACAGGCAGGACGATGACCTGAAGGGGACCGTGAAGGTGGTGGTGATAGCCGCGGGCTTCGAGGCCCAGGGCGACTCAACCCTCGCCGCCCATCGGGCATCCAGCCGTCCAGCCCCGTCCAGGGAGGAGGCCCCACGGCAGAAGCCCCAGGCAGCTCCGGGCGGACCCAGCCAGGACCTACAGGTTCACAGCCTCTTCGAGGGCAGCTCGAGCGACCTGGACATGCCGTCCATCCTAAGGCGCAGGGACACCCACAGATCCTAGGGGCCTTTTACCACCCCTGTCCCCCGACCGCGCTTTTTGCCGCCTCCAAGGGACCCGTGGGGCCTTCTTGGGGGGATGGGAGAACGGCGGAGGGCGGGACCGAGGGTGACTTGAGATGACGAGCGGAGGTCCCGGGGATACGCGGGACCTCCGCTGTTCTTGTGCCTATCAACTTTTCTATCTGGTCAATTGGACCAGTCGGGCCACTGTCTCGGACACCCTCTCGCTGTACGAGGCTATGCCTCCCCACCCGGAGACACGGAGGTCCTCATCGATCGCTCAGTCCTTCCATGTGGTTGGTATCCCATACCTCCCCAAACAGCACGGTCAGGTCCTCCATTGTCTGGGCCACGTTCCTGACTGTGAATTTCATGGGTCGTGCCCGCCTCTCTGGAGGGTATATATCCCCTAACCCTTGAGAGCCCTTGGGGGCTCCTGTTCCCCTGAGCGGGAGCCCAGGTTGAACCCCCTGGTGAGCTCCTTAAGCCGTTCCGCCAGACTGGTGAGATCCCGGGCGCTATCCTCCAAGCCCTGCACGTGGGATGCCGCCTCTTTAACTATGGCTTCCGCCTCCCTGGCGGAGGCCTGGGCCTCTGCGGACTCGGAGGCTATGTCCTGCACCGCCCGGGCTATCTCCCCGCTGGAGGCGGCCTGCTCCTCCGCCACCGCCGCCAAGTCCTGGGTGGCGGTGGATATGGCCTTTAGCCTCTCCATTATCCGCTCTATCATGGAGGACGCTTCCTCCGCGGCGGCAAAGGCCTCCTGGGACATCTTCGCGTTCCCGTCCGATGCGGACTGGACCTTCAGCATGTCCTGGGCTATCCCGTCCGCCAGCTCCGCTATCTGCCTTGCCGCCTGGTTGGATTCCTCCGCCAGCTTGCGGACCTCCTCCGCCACCACCGCGAATCCCTTGCCCGCCTCTCCCGCCCGGGCGGCCTCTATGGCGGCGTTCAACGCCAACAGGTTCGTCTGGTCCGCGATCTGTCCTATCTGGGCCACGAAGGACTGTATCTTCCCCGCCCTCTCCCCCAACGTCCTCACCATGGAGCTGGCCCTATCTGCCTCTTGGGCCACGGACCTAAGGGTCTCGGTCACCTTGACCACCGCCCTGGCCCCGTCCTCACCGGAGGACCGGGCGTCCTCCACCGATGAGGCCATATCGGTGGCCCGCTGGGCGGACATCTGGGACCCCGAAGCCACCTCCTCCGAGGAAGCGGTTATCTCCTCCTGGGACGCCGCCAGCCGGTCTATCCTGCTGGATGTTTCGGCCATGAGGGATGCACACCGATCCATGGTGGATGCCGCTTCCTGGGATGAGCTCGACACCAAGCCGGCGCTGTGGGAGAGGTCCGCCACCGCATGGGTTATGGTGCCCAAGGCCTGCCTTAGGGAGCTGACCATCCCGTAGATGGACCTGGACAAGGCCTCGGTCTCGTCGCCGGTCTTAATTGCCAGCTCTTCCTCCCCCATGGACAGGTCCCCCGAAGCCGCCCGGTCCGCCAGGGCCGAAAGCCTGGTTATGGGGGCGGATATCCTGGTGGCCACCAGGAACACCACGACCCCCAGGGCCAGGGCCCCGAATGCGGAGAAAAGGATCAAGCTCCAGGTGAGCCGGTTCGCCTTGGCGTAGACCTCCTTCTCGAAGAGGACCGACCCAAGGCTCCAGGGGGTATCAACCCCCTCCACCCGGACCGGGGTGTTGACCTTTAACGTGTAGGCCTTGGCGGACTCGCTCCAGGCCCTTTCGTGCCACTCCTCCCCCCGGCGGATGCTCTCCAGTACCTGCTGCCCCGATGGCTCCTTGAGTTCCCCCATGGGCTTGCCTATCCGATCCTTGTCCTTGTGGGATGCCACCACCCCGTTGTAGGAGATGAGGCGCCCGAAGCCGGAGTCGAAGAGGCGAAGACCCGAGATTATCTCCTGGATCCTGTCCAGGGATATGTCCACCGTGACCGCCCCTATCACCTTGCCGTGGGCCGTCACGGGGGCGGCCACGGTGGTCATGAGGATCTTCTTCCCCCCGGCGGAGTATTCGTAGGGCTCCGCCAGGAACAGCTTCCCGGTCCTCACCGGCACCAGGTACCAGTCCCCCTCCCCCTCCTTGTCGTAGCCCACCAGGGGCTCGGTCTTGATGGTCCCCCCGTCGTTGTACACGTAGGGCACGAGCCGCCCGGTGCCGTCGTGCCAAGGTTTGTTCACGAACTCCTGATCCCTTCCGTCGAAGGCGTTGGGCTCGAACCCGCAGGACATGCCGAAGAACTCCTTGTGGGCCCTAAGGGTGCGCACCAGCATGTTTCGAGCCCCCTCCCTGCTTGGGTTCCCGGACTCCACCATGGACCCCAAAACCTGGGCCACCTCGTACGCCACGTCCATGGCCCCTTGGAGTTCCTTTTCCACGACCCTGGCGCCGGCCCTTGCCAGGAACATCCCTTCCTTCAGCCCCGCCTCCATTGCGGCCTTCCGGACGCTCAAGGCGGTAACGGTGCTGAGGCCTCCTAAGATTAAGATAACCCCCCCAAGGATCGAGGTTATGAGCTTGGTTCTTATGCTGCGTTTGATCATCGAACCACCTCCGGTTTTTTAAGCCCCTAGGACCTCTAAACCCTAGTACCCCTTGCCCCCGGTGGGAACATCCCCGAGACCTTCAGGCGGACTGGGCGGCCTGCTTCCGCCTTGCGCTTGCCGCGATCGCCGCAGATCCCCTTGGGGCTAGGTGATGTGAATTAAAACGCAAAACCCGCCGCCTTACAATGGGTTGTGTTAATCCAAGCCATAAGGGTTGCTGAACCTTTCTTCTCCCCCCCTTCTGCCTTCCCCTAGGGTTAGCACCCCCGCGGGGTTGTGCCCACCGGTTCCTTGGGGTGCCCCGTGGTTTTGATGCAAGTAAGGCGCTAGCTAGATGCGAGACATACTCACAACCTATGAATATCACGATATCACATATTGAAATGTAACTAGCCGTGGGATCCGCTGGCCTTCCCTCCCCTAGGGGAGAGCCACGCCCCATGATAGGGCAACAGGGCAGGAGGTAGATGGCGAGATGGGGACTTAGCCCCCCGGGGCCCTCGTCGTGCCCCGTGCCAGGGTGCCCCCGCGCTTCCGCTTCCCGCCCGTAGCTTCCGGGGGATCTTTTTTTGCCGTTTTGCCCAAGCGCATCTTCCAACACCACCTAACCCCAGTCCCCAGAGACCAAGGCCCTTAGGGGGTTCTACCCCCCCTTGCTTCCGCTGGTGGTTGACTGTTGAGGGAGCGTAAGTTGGGTTTGTCGCCCTTAGGTGTTTACAGATGGGAGTTGATCCTTGAGGGACGATACATTGCCGCTTGCCGTTTAAGCGCTTCGTCCTGGGCCCGCCGGGCCCAGGGGGCCGCCTTCGTGCCGGTAGGGGGCGGGCCTTAGGGCCCCCAGGAGGGTATGATCCTTACCCTCTTTGGAGGGCCCGCGGGTCTAGAGGGGGCTGAATTTGGAGCTAAGGGGTTAGGCCGCACTTGGTGACTTGGGAGCTGGGGCTAGCGGGAAGCGGCACGGCGCCTGGCTTTGGGGGACCTTGAGGCGGCAGGGGGCGATGCCCAAGGGCAGGCCCGTGGCTTCGGGCCCCGGCGGGTTTTAGGCCCTATCGGGCCCGGAGCGGGCAGAGAAAGATCAGTTTAGGTCAATGCTGATAGACTCTCCAGAGCCCCGCTTTCGGGGTGATCTTGGGGATCCTGGGTGGTTCCTTGAGGGTCGAGGCCGGCGTTGGGGTCGTTGGGCAATTGAGTAATTAGATAATTATATAATTGGGTGATCGATCGTGGGGCATGTGGCCTCCACCCGGGAGGCGGCGCAACGGGACAATGGGACGGGAGCGGCCCGGGCCCTTGGTCATTTGGGCCTGGGCGGATCACGGGGCACGGCGGAGCCCCAGGGGGCAGGGGCCTGCTCCACCGGGGGTGATTTGGTCCTTGGACCCCATGGGGCGGACGCCCCAGGAGATCCAAGCCCCAGCCCCAGGGGACGGGGGAACGCACAGGGGGACCAGGATCCACCGCGGTCGTCCCCCCGGACCCCGCTGGTTTTGCGGGATGGCAATATAATGCTCTGCCGCCGAGCGTTGACCGTTGGATCTGGTCCTCACCGTTTGGACGCCGGGCTCTAGGTGTTTCACGTGAAACATTCGCCGGTCTTGTCGTGTGAATTGGTGTCTTGCGCTCCCATGCGGGTCATATCTCAGGGTTTGTCTAGTGTGGAGCCATTCCTCCCCGTGCGTAGGGGTGATATGGCTGCCGGGGCCTGCGGCAAGCCCCGGCCCATGAAGAGCGCCGGTCGGGGTTGGAGCCTTTGGTGCTTCCCTGTCGCTGGGCTTGGGGCGCCGTGCCTGCGATCGAGGTTTGAACTTTGGGATGTTGGGGATGGAGCTTACGCGGGTCTATGCATTTTAAAAATGGAAATTCCAGGGGATGTTCAAGGTTTTTGGGTGGTTTTAGCCGCTTTTCATGGTTGGTAAGCGGGCCTTAGGCCTTTGTAACCGGTGTTGCTGCGGCTTTGAAGACATGGAGCCTTCCCGCCTTGGGATTCATTGCGGGCCTTGCCGGGGATGAGCCTATGCCCCAGGGTTCCCGATAGGTGCGGTGTCCCCCGCTGCCTCATCCGGTGTCACGATAGGGGAGATGAGTTTGGGTATGGGTGGGCTTTCGATCCCGTTGAGGCCAGTGGTGTCTTGTGCTTCTAGGCGAGGTGCTTTGACGGGTTTGTGGGCATCCAGTGAGCATTGAGGCCCCTTTTCTAGCCTTTTCTAGAAGGTGCGTTTCGTGCCCAGGGTTCTAAGAGCTGATAGCTTATAATGACCTATATGGGATAGTTAGCCGCTAAGATCCAAACGCCAAGGGCCTTCCCTGGAATATTTTGTTTAGTCCGCTATTTGGCGTTTAGCCCTCCTGATATATATCCCCTTTGGCATGTGGTTTTGACGGGCCCCCTGTCCCCGCCAAGGGGTTCTTGGCTCCCTTGGTTTCTATCAAAATTTGAACCTACCCGCCTTGGATGGTGGTACCTGTGCGGCCCTCGCGGTTTTTATGGGCCAGTGAAGCGGACTCATCCTAGCTCGTTTGCGGGTCCTACGGGTTTCATGGACTTTGTGAGCTTTACGGGCTTTATGGGCTTATCGTGCCCGTCGGGCTGTGCCGTTTGAGCTCCCAGGGCCCTGGTGGATGTGGCCCCTTTGCCATCTCGGGGCCCCGGGACCGACGGCGGTGATCAGCTTCAAGCCGCAGATGTCAGGGGTGAACTGCTTTTTTATTAGGTTTCAGAAGCCCTGGGAACCCCTGAAGGGGCGGCGGGAGCCCCTTATGGGCCCCGTTCTGCCCCACGGTGGCCGGGTTTTGCGCGCCGTTGAGTGGTCAATTGCTTTGACCAATAAAGACCTTGGGGTGCTTGGTAGTATAATCTTCTTTCGTTCCTCCTTGGTTTGAGGATTATGGAACCGGTGAAGGGAATCAGGTATACCAGAGTGGGAGGTGAGATCCGTTGGATATGGACAAGGACGCGGGGCACGTGATCTGTTCCGATCGGATAAGGCCCATAGCGGAGGCGTTGGTGAGGAAATACCCGGAGCTGGGGCACGTGGAGGTGGACAAGATCCTCTTCGTTCTCAACCGGAAGTCCCGGGGCAGCAAGAAGCGGGTGGTCTTGGCAAGGACCACCCGGATGCCGGCCAAGTGGCGGGAAATACTCTATCAGCTGGGGGCGGTGGAGTACCAGTACGTGATGGAGTTCTTCGAGAAGACCACGTCGGTGTTGGACGAGAACCAGATGATAGCCCTGGTGTACCGGGAGCTTCGAAGGATAGGGAAAAACGGTGACGTGGCGCCCCCGGACGTCCACGAGTGGTACAACGTCCTGATGGGGCTTGGAAGGCGCTGGTTCTACCCCGATGCCACCTGCCCGAACCTCTTGAGCGACGACGTGGACTGGAAGAAGCTCATGGGGTCCGCTTACGAACCCCCCTTGCCGCCGGAGTAACCCCGGGGCCCCAGGGGCATAGGATTACATCAAGAAAACACATGGCCTTAAAGTCATTCCTTGGGAATACAACACCCCCGGACGCTAAGCCGACGCTACAGCGTATCCGGGGGTTGATCTATGTTGACCTAGCGTGTTGACCTCGTGCCCCTAATCGCCCATGTTTCGAGGGTTATTAAACATGATCCCCGGTATAACGGAGATGGGCCTAAAAAAAGATACCGGTTCTCCTGTTTTGCTTAAAAAACTTAAAAGCCCGAGGCGACCTCTGCTTTCCCATTAGCCCGTGGCCCTGGATCCTCATGCTGGGCGGTTTTTCTCCAGAGGTGAAAGGGACAGCTGAACCTCCCCCATGCGGCATATGATGTCCCCATGGGAGACGTGGTCCAGGAACTCCTCCAGGGCTCCCTTCAGCTCCTCCGGTATTATACCCTGGGCCTCGAGCCTCTCCCGGTAGTCCCATCGGATCGCATCGGCCCGGAGTCCCATGCGGCCCCACCAGTGCCTGAGCTGGTCCTCCTTCGAGTAGTCCAGGTTGAAGGTCACTGGGATGCACCGCTCCAGCACCGTCCGCTTGCATCCATTAAGCGCCGCCTTGGCGGCCAGGTTGTAGGCGTCTATGAGCCCCCGGACCCCCAGCTTTATGCCCCCGTAATAGCGGACCACCACCACCGCCACCTGGGACATGCGGGACGATAGGATGGCGTTGAGTATTGGCCTCCCCGCGGTTCCCGAGGGCTCCCCCCCGTCGGAGCATCCCTCGTCCCTCCTGGGGAAATGGGTCTTGTAGGCCCAGCAATAGTGGGTGGCCCGAGGGTAATCTTCCTGGACCTCCCGCAAGAGCTCCTTCATGGGGGCGGAGTGGTCGAAGGGCAGCACCACCCCGATGAAGCGGGAGCGCTTTATGACCACCTCCTCGACGTGACGCTCCAAGGGGGACTCTATGGCCTCCACCTCGTCACCCCCAAGCCTCCACCAGGGCCCTCCGGGTCTCCTCCAGGGCCTCCGGTATGACCTTCACGCCCCCTATCACGGGCATGAAGTTGCAGTCCCCGTTCCAACGGGGGACCAGGTGGAGGTGAAGATGCCCAGGCAACCCCGCCCCCGCGGTGGCCCCAAGGTTCATCCCCACGTTGAACCCATGGGGGTTCATGACCTTTCGGATCACCCTGAGGCACTTGATCTGCAGACCCCACATCTCCGATGCCTCCAGGGCGTCCAGGTCCTCCGGATCCCCCACGTGCCTTATGGGGGCTATAAGGAGGTGTCCCGGGTTGTAGGGGAAGCGGTTCAATATCACCAGGCACCGATCCCCCCGATGAACCAAGAGGGGATCCCCCTTTGCGGCGGCGTTGCATAGGAAGCAGCCCTCATCCTGGACTCCGCCGGACTTTATGTACGCCATCCGCCAAGGGGCGAATATCACGTCCTTATTGGCCAAGGTCAGCACCCCCTATTTCCCGGGAAATATGAGCCCTCGGTGCTGATCTATGAGGGCCAGGATCTTATGGGCCTGGGACTTGTTGAGGTTCCTCAGGTGCAGGGTGAGGGAGTCCGCCTTGCCGGACATGCCTATCTCCACCCCGAACTGGTCGGCGAACTCGTAGGGGTAGTGGTTTATGGCCCTGGGGGTCCGCTCCCCCCTTTCGCCCCCCTGGGCATCTGCCTCCATGCGCCGCACCATCTCCTCGGTCTGCCTTACGCTCAGCCCCCTATGGACCACCAGCCGGGCGATCTCCTCGATCTTATCCTGGTCCTGGAGCCTTAAGAGCGCCCTGGCGTGCCCCTCCGTGATCGCCCCGGAGGAAAGAAGGGACTTAACCGAGGCGGGGAGCTGCAGCAGCCTCAGCTTGTTGGTCACCGCGGAGCGGCTCCATCCCAACCTCTCCGCTATGGCCTCGTGGGTGGAGGAGAACTGCTGGATGAGCTCGTTTATGCTCTCCGCCACGTCCAGGGGGGACAGGTCCTCCCGTTGGAGGTTCTCCACCAGCGCCGCCTCCCTCATGGCCCGGTCGTCCATCTCTATGACCCGGACCGGCACCTGTTGCACCCCCGCCCTCATGGCGGCCCGCCACCGGCGTTCCCCCGCGACTATCTGATACGTGCCGTCCCCCTTGGGGCGCACCAGCAGGGGCTGAAGGACCCCATGGACCCTTATGGACGCCGCGAGCTCCTCAATGGAGGCCTCGCTTATGACCCTGCGGGGCTGAAAGGGGTTGGGCTCCAGGGCAGAGCATGGAACGTGAGACTCCTTGCCCTCCGATCCCCGCCTCTCCTTCTTTGGCTCCGGCCTGATCGGGTCCTTTTGAGGGACCGCCACCGGCTCCCGGGGGGCCTCCGCCGAAACCGCCTCGTTGTTAGTGGGTATCAGGGAGGAAAGCCCCCTGCCGAGTCCTCCTTGCTTTGCCATCTGCGCTACCTCCTTCATGACTTGTTGATCTCGAATCTAAGACACAACCTCCGACAAACCCTACGTCATCACAGGCGGCCTAGGACCTCCTGGGCCAGCTCCAAGTAGGCCTGGGCCCCCTGACTGCCAGGGTCGTAGGTGACCACCGGCATGCCGTAGCTGGGGGACTCGCTGACCCTCACGTTCCTGGGTATTATGGTCTCGAAGGTCTCCTGGGGAAACCGCTGGCGCACCTGCTCCGCCACGTCCCGGGACAGCCTGGTCCTGTTGTCGTACATGGTCAGGATGATCCCGAAGAGGTCGATGGAGGGGTTCAGGTACTGCCTCACCAGGTCTATGGTCTTGAGCAGCTGGGACAGGCCCTCCAAGGCGTAGTACTCGCACTGAATGGGTACCACGAACTTGTCCGCCGCCACCAGGGCGTTCAGGGTGAGAAGCCCAAGCGATGGGGGGCAGTCCACCAAGACCAGGTCGTAGGACTCAAATCGGTCCCTGAACTTCCTTAGCCTTGACTCCCTGCTTATGGCGGAGGACAACTCGATCTCCGCCCCCGCCAGGTCTATGGTGGCGGGCAGAACCCACAGGTTCTCAATGTTCGCCGGCACCACCACGTCATCGAACTGGGCGTCCCCAAGGAGCAGCTCGTAAACGTTCCTGGAAAGAGAAGACCGGTCGATGCCGATCCCGGAGGTGGCGTTACCCTGGGGATCCATATCCACCATCAAAACCCTCTTCCCCTGCATGGCGATCGCTGCCGCCAGGTTCACGCAGGAGGAAGTCTTGCCCACCCCACCTTTTTGGTTAGTAAGGGCCAATACGCTCATCTCGCAACCCTCCCCGCTGGGTATGGTTTCACGTGAAACATTATAAACCAACCCAAGGGCGGACGAGGCGCTCTCCCCAAAAAATCCCTGGACACCCTTGCCATTTCCCGGGAAATAGGGGCGCCGATCTTGGCCAGCGGGGACGCGGCGTTCGCCCCTTGGGGGATGGGGACAAGAGGCCCGGCGGCATCCAGGGTACTGCTTCCTGCGCAACGTCATCGCAAGGAGGTCATTTGCTGGTTCATCGGGTGATCTGAGCCTGGTGGTGTTGAGGCGCTTCCCGCACAACCCGGGAGGCCTTTCGATGGCCCCCATGGGGTAAGCGCCGCGGGGGATCCGGAAGGGCTGGATGCCCCCCCGTGCCTCGAATAGCTGGGGGCTGGGGACAAGCGCTGCGGGGTGACCCAGAATGTCATGGACTCCCAGGGGTTGGCGCGGGCATGAGCCTTGGGGCATCTAAGGGGCGGGATCGCCGGGGCTCATTGCCGGGGCTCATTCTCCTGGTTCACCCTTGGGGTGGGCCGCAAGTTCATGCCCCCGAGCTCCGATGGGAGGGAGTGAAGGCCATATCCGTGTGCCTTGGGGAGATACGGCACCATGGCGTCGATGTCCCAGGGGGCCCAGTCCAGTATTTGATCATCTTAATCACCCCCAACATCTCGTTGGCCCCAAGGGTGAACCCAGTCCGCCCCCCACGGCTGGTCCTGCCCGCCAACCTCAGGGCTATATCCATGCCTCCCATTTTCACCATTCCACTGTCCCGCCATCTTGCCACCACGGGTCTCTCCGGGCCCCGATGGAAGCCTGGGGCGGCGAGGCTGAGCCGATAGACCCCCCGTTGGGTCACGCCGAGGGAGTGCCCGTGGGCATTAAACACAAAGCGCTCCCGCTTCGTGGGCGCTCGTGGGGGTGGTGCCCCCTTGAGCGCCCCACCCCCACGAGGGATCTATCGCGGGTGGTCCGGTAGGATTATCCCCGGGCCACCCGCTGTCGCCGGGTCTGCAAAACCCATTTCCCAAGGAGGGATGATGGGTGCTCCGATGGGGCTTGGACCCCTTGGGGTTTTGTGCCCCACGATGCGGCGTGTTGCGCGCCGCCTCTTTGAGCGTTGATGGTGGTCTCGGGAGGTCGGTCTTCGACGACGGGCATCCTTGTCCCCTGGGTTCGCATTTTGCATTCGGGATGGCTTTTGGGAGCTTGGGGACGCAGGTGGCGTATGGGCAACCCAGGAGGGCTTGGGGAGGGCTTTATTCCGTTCCCCCCATGTCCGCCAACCACTAACAGCGAGGCGGCATTCCAGGTTCATGTGCCCACCCCGATCTTCCGGGCCCCACCCTCGATGTCCCCTCCCTGAGGACTCCACGGGTCATCCATCGGCAGACCCTTTCCCCCGGTGTCATCGCTCCCGCCAGGCCCCGTCCCGGCGGCGCTCACCGCCCCCCGCGGGGCATCGTGGTTTGGCTTGGGGATGTACCCCGCGTGCCACTTGCGTCACATGCTTGTGACGAGTCCGGTTCCGGTGGCGCGCCAGGCCTTGCCGGCCTTGCCAGTCGTGCCGGTGGGTCCGGTGGCGTGGGGCAGGGGTTGTCATGGTCTTAGTCGATCTGGAGGTAGTGCGCCGCGGCGGTCTCTTGTCCCGTTATTCCAGTGTTCCATGCCCCGCGGCGGACCTTCGGGGGCCTTGGGAGTCCGTGAGCCCTTGGCCCTTGGCCGCCATGGGTTTACCGGGCCTTGGGGTTTTAGTATCATTTACTCCTGTGTTGGCTCGGCGCTCCCTGCGCGGTGGGCGATTTCGTCGAGGTCCGTGTCGTCCCGAGCGTTTCTGCCCATGGACTTATCGTCCTCATGAGGTTGGTCTTAGCCAGGAGCCGCCGGCAAGGGGCATGGCCCACATTGTGCCCCGTGGCGTTTCTCCGTTTCCTATCCCACGGCAGGGCGCCCCTATGACATCGGCGGAGGTTTTTGGGCGCCGGTCCATGGGTTGCTGGGTGGCAGGCTTTGGAGTAGGGCGGAGGACGAAGGTCTGGGGCAAGGAGCAATGGGGCTTGTCCGTTGATCCCTTCCCGGGGGTGTTGCGTCTTATTCCCCCTGTGGACCTTGTCGCTGCCTTGTGGCTCTTCCCCGCGAGTCGTGTTGGAAGCTCGCATCGACTTGGGGCGGTGCATCGGCTAAAGTCCAGGCGGTGATATGGCGATGGTTGTGGGTTGTGCGCGCGGTAAGGGTTAAGACCTTGGGGTTGGGGCGGCCCCCGCGGGGTTTCACGTGAAACCTCGGGCCCTTCGCCCTGGGCCTGAGGGGGTTATTTCCCAGGAAATGGGGGTGTCGGATGGGTTGGCTCGGGCGGTTCTGTGATTTCGCCTCCCCGCTGGCGGAGGGGGTGGATGGGGTGTTCGGCCTTGGGGTGAACCACTCCTGGGTCTCCTCAAGGCACCTTGGCGCCGCCTGGGCATTGGGGGGCGATGGCTCCGCGGGGAGGCGCTGGTTCAAGGCTTTGCCCCCCAGGGTGCCCCTGTCCGCCCTGATGCCCCTTATCGGGATGGGGGATTCCCGAAGGAGGGCCCTGGGCCTTGCGGCCATGGACTCCCTGTTGCCCAGGCCCGCTGGCGGGATCCCTTTGCCGGATTACTTGGCGTCCCGGCGCGGTAGGGGGGCGGTGGTGCTCGGGAGGTCTGAGCTGACCGCGCTCCTTCGGATGGAGCTTTCCGTGGAGTGTGTAGTGGTGGATCGTCCCAGCAGGGATGACGAGGTGGGGCAGTGGTGGGGGCGGTTGTTGCGGTTCGGGGCCCCGATGCTCTGGGTCTTGCCGGAGGCGGTGTCCTGGATGCCCTGGTGTCTTCCCCCTGGTGCCCTTGAGGGTTTTGAGGAGGTCATCCTGGGGCCGGAACCCTATCCCCCCGCGGGGGAGCTGTATCGTTCCCTTGGGGTCACCGGATGGGTCTTCCACCGGTGGGGCCGGGATCGGGATGCCCTCTCCTGGATGGTCCGGGGTGGGCATCTCATGGACATGGACGGATACTCTTTGGAGGTGAGCTTTCTGTGAGGAAGTTCCACGGGAACAGACTGGGGGTTCTCCTGGGGCTGGCGCTGGCGGTCCTGGGGGTTCTCCGCGGTGCCGGTGTGGCGGGGCCTTCCGCGGAGGGGGTTGTGGTGGACGTCTCGGACGGGGACACCGTTAAGGTCCGCTTGTCCGGGGATGTTAAGACCCTTCGCTACCTATATATAGACACACCTGAGCTGCATCATCCCCAACGGGGGGAGGAGGAGTTTGGGGAGGCCGCGGCGGAGCTCAACCGGAAGCTTGTCATGGGTCGGGCGATAAGGATAGAGTTCGACGCGGAGAGGGAGGATAAGTACGGAAGGCTTCTTGGGACCCCTATGGTCAACCTTGAGGGCCGGTGGGTGCGGGTAAGCGAGGCCTTGGCTGCCCGGGGGCTAGGACTCAGCATGGTAGTACCCCCTAACGATTCCGGTGCCTGGCGGGTGAGGGGGGCCGTCATGGAGGCCAAGGAGAAGGGCCTCGGCCTTTGGGGGCCCAGCAGGGACAGGTCCAGGGGTTTCTCCGAGGCCCAGATCAAGGCCTTCGCGGGTAAGCTTCGAGGCCGTTGGATCCGTGCGGAGATCAAGGTGAAGAAGATCACCCAGTCAAAGGGTGGTACGGTGCGGATATGGGGGGACCGGGGCTTCCTGCATATCCTGAGCTACCCGGGGGTCTACGACTTCTCATCCCTGCAGCCCGGGGACCGGCTTGTAATATGGGGGTGTCTCACCGCTTCCTCCAGGGGTTGGCATGTCCGCTGGATAGACCCCGCCCAGAAGATGAACTAGGGGTTATTCAAACGGAGATTGATGCAGGAGCCTTATGGGGACCGGCGGTTCCGGCATGGGGGTTCCCATTTGAGGCTGGGCCGGGTGTGTAACGTCCATGAGCACCCTTTTAAACCCCTCGGCCAGGAGGCGGTCCCTCACCGCCTCCCATCCCCAGGGCTTGTCCGAGAGGGGCTTCAGCACCGCCGTGTCATGGTCCAGCAGCTTAAGCTCGTACCTCCCAAGGACCCAATGCTGGACCTCCCCAAGGACCTTCAACCTCTCCATCCCTCGGTCTTTGAGGCTAAGCCCCGGGTATGCCATTTGGGCCAGGCATTTCACCCCCCGATAGCCCCTCCAGTGGAGCCCCATGGCGGACAGAGCCCTTACCACTTCGAACTTCCCCATGCCATGGTCTCCAAGGGGCAGCATGATCCGGTCCTCTGAGCAGGCCCTGGTCCCGTACTTCTGGGTTATAAGGGTCTCCACCGTGAGGGGGTCGCATATGCCCCACCGGTCCGGCAGCGCCCCGGCTATGATGCGGTGCATGAGCTTCCTGCAAAGGTAGCAGCGGTCTGGCCGGTTCTCCAGGACCTCCTGAAGCCCTTCCTCCTCGATCTCAACCGTGAGGACTTGGAAGTTGAACTCCTCCGCCCATCGGGCGGCGAAGTCAAGGGCCTCCCGGTGCCAAAGGGGGGATCGTACCAGGATCAGTTTGACCCGATCTCTTCCCATCACCTCCCCGGCGATCCTGGCCAGCAGCACGCTTCCGGGGCTCCCGGAGAATATGATCCCAATCCCCCTAAAGCGGGCGGATCCCAACTCCATCCTTATGCCTTCAATCCCTTTTGCCAGCCTGGTTTCCAATTTTAAACCCGCCTCCCGCGTGATAAAATCGGATGGTCCCGTATAAATGGGGATTTTGCAATTTATACCAAAGAACGAGAGGTGATCCCATGAGGGGCATCAAGGTCCTGGCCGTCCTGGTAGGTGCCTTTGCCGCCATCGCCCTTGCCACGGTCCCCCTGGCGACGGTGCTTCGAAATAGCGACCTCTACAGCCGCAACGTCCAGGATGCCCTCTCCAAGGGTATTAAGGACTCCATAGGTGGATCCATGGAGGCCGGGTCTTTCTCCGGCAACCCCTTTGTGGGTTACGACGCCGCGGACCTCGTCATCCGGGACCCCGAGGGCCGGATCGTCCTCAGGGCCCGGAACGTCCGGCTTTCCCTGTCGCTCCTGGACCTCCTGCGGGGCAGGCCCAGGCTCTCGACGGTACAATTTTACTCCCTGGAGGGGGATTTAGACGTTATGAGATCCCTGAAGCCCAAGGGGAAGTCCGGGGAGAGGATGCCCTTCGACGAGATAAGGGTGAAGGACGGGGTCATAACCACATCCCGGGGGGTCATCACGTTAGAGACTGGACGGATCCAGTTCCCCGATGAGGGGTACCGGTTCTCCTTGGATGGGACCTTCGCCGGGGCTCCCCTCTTCGCCCGGGGGGAGCTTTGGAACCCTAAGGCCCCAAAGAATGAGTTGTCCCTTCGGCTTAAGCTGGCGGATGGGGAGCTGGAGCTGAAGGGGGCCGGGGGAGACCAGCTGGAGCTCACGGGATCGTTGAAGGGAATGGAGATCCGAAGGCTCAGGGACCTCCTGGGGGCCCTCGGCAGGAGGTACCATTGGATGGACTCCCTGGAGGGGCGGGTCTGGACGGTTTTCGACCTCAAGGGTACCCCCTCAGCCCTTGTGGCGGACGGCAAGGGCCGCGGGGAGGAGCTGAATATAAATGGTTATTTAATAAAATCCCTCCGGGGTTCCTGGACCTTGTCCCAGGGGAAGCTCGCTTTTATCGTGGACAGGGGGGAGATTAACGGCACCACCCTTTCCGGGAGGGTTTACCTTGACGTGGGGGCCAATTGGTCCCTGCGGCTTAGGCTTTCCGGGGGGCCCTTTCGGCTGGAGTCCTGGGATGACACGTTCCCTTGGCTTGAGGGCTCCAGGGGGGTGATGGAACGGGTATCCACGGACCTGGTCTACTCGGCCCATCGGTTGTCCGGCACGGTGGACGCAGTTGGGGCAAGCGTTCAGGTGGCGGGGGAGGATCTCAAGGACCTGCACATCAAGGCGGTCCTGTCCCAGTCCGGCACGGGCCTGGAGGGATCCGCCTCGTGGATGGGGGTTAAGGCATCCTTCTCCGGGGCGGTTACGGGCAAGGGGCTGTCCATCAGGGGCCCCTTCAGGGGGTTGGACCTTCGGGCTTTGAAGGACCGCTTCCCCGACCTCGGCAGGTTGGACCCCAAGGGGGTTTTGAACGGTTCTTTCAAGCTCACGTACTCCAAGGGGGAGGGGCTAGGCGTGGGTCTCTCCTCCTCCGGGGGGGCTTTGGAGATCTCCCTTGGGGGGAAGCGGTTGAAGATGGACCGGGTATCCATGGACGGGGCGTTTTTGAGCTCCAAGGGTTTGCTCCGGGTGTCCGGTCTGTCCTTTGGTTTGATGGGCGGCAGGTTCTCCTTGGCGGGGTCCATAGCGGACCTTCTGGGTAGGGGGGAGGTCACCGCCCAGGGGTCCTTCAGCGGGGTCCCGGCCAAGCATTTCCTGGGGGACCGAGCGTCGGGGGCCTTGTCCGGGACTTTCAGCGTAAGGGGCACCAAGGGGGCTCCGGTGGTGTCCTTCGATGCCTCCGGGGCGGTCTCCTTCAGGGGTATAGATGTGAGGGACCTCAGGGTGACCGGCGTAAGCCCCGGGGCCGGCAGGGTCGACAACCTGGAGGTTCGAGGGACTGCCTTCGGGACCCGGGTCCTCATGCGGGGGGCGGTCAGGGATGGAGCGGTGGAACTTTCGGGGAGCGTCCCGTCGGTGTCCTTGGAGGCCCTGAGCCCCATGCTTGACATGGCTTCGAAGCTTAAGGGGGCCTTATCCCTGGGGCTTAGGGTTAGCGGGGGCGGGGATGCGTTTCAGGCCCTTGTCCGGGTGTCCGGGAGGTCCATCTCCGCCTATGGCCTTCCGTTGAAGGACGTTGCGGGGGAGGTCCGGATCTCCCCGAGCGGTTGGGAGGTTCCCGCCATGACGGGCGGGGCCCTTGGGGGCCGCTTCAACCTCTCCGGATCGTCCAGGGGAGGGGAGGTTCGGTTGAGGGGGGCCATTCATGACGTATCCGTGGGGGCCTTGGGCTCTCCCCTGGAGGGTTTGGCGAGGGGCCGGTTCTCCGGGGAGGTGACCCTGGGCTACGGGTCTGGCGAGGGGGAGGAGGCGGTGACCCTTAAGGGAAGGACCGATGGTTTGACCTTCAGCGGCGTCTACCTTGGGGTCGTGGAGATATCCGCCCACGGGGGCCGTGACGGGGTGGTTATCGATTCCGCCTCTGCCTCCATCGGCGGGGGCAGGATATCCGCCAAGGGAAGGGTTGGCATGGATGGGGATGTCCCCTCCCTTGCCCTGTCGGTGAGGGGAAAGGGGCTTGAGGTCTCCGATTTGCTTGGGAAGATCCGGTTCGGGGGGGCACCTCTGTCCGGGCAGGTTGATATCTCCGCGGAGATCTCGTATCGCAAGGGGCTTTCCGGAGGTGGGGTCATGGCCTTCAGCCCCCTGGTGGTGAAGGGGTTGAAGCTGGACCAACTCACCCTTCCCTTCTACTACGGCAGCGGTTACCTGGTGGTGGAGGACGGGCGGGGGAGCGCCTACGGAGGCTCCGTGAGGCTTCAGTTTTCCCGGGAAATGGCCTCCACCAAGTACGGGGGCAACCTATCCGTAGAGGACTTCGACCTCTCGAAGGTATGGGATGACCTATACCCTGGCAAGAAGCTGAAGGGGTCGGGAAGGGGATCCCTAACCCTATCGCTTCAGGGGGATGTGAACAGGACCAGCACGAAGCGGGGCAGGGGGAAGCTGTCCCTCCGGGACGGCGGCTTCTGGGGCTTTGAGCCCCCCATGGAGTCCGCCATGGGGGCCAAGAAGGTTTCCTTCAAAGAGGTGGGGATCTCCTATGAGCTTGAGGGGGCGGATCTCTTCTTGCTGCCCGGGAGCAGGATATCCGCTCCTCCGGGGGATCGGCTTTATCGGTACATGATGTTCGATGGGTCCGTCCTGGGGAGCGGGGCCTTAAACCTCAACTGCTACGGCAACCTCAACTCCAGGGGGCTCAACGCCGTGACCGGCGTGATAGGCGGGGTCATCTCCTCCGGCTTGAACACCCAATCGCTTTTGAGGAACGTGTTGAGCGGTGCCATCGGTGGATGGGCCAGCGGACAGTTCCGGGACGTATCTTTCCAGGTGAGGGGCACGGTGTCGAACCCCACCGTAAGCAACCTCAAGGTCTACTCCCCCAACCGGCCCAGGGAGACCGGCCCCTCCGGGGGAACCAAGAAGGAGGAGCGGGAGATCCGGCTAAACATAGAAGTCCCCACCGGGGGTTCCAGCGGGGACAACGTGGGAGGTCAGCTGCAGGAGCAGATCATAGACAACCTCCTCAACATATTCGTGCCCAAGGGGCAGGATCAAGAGGAGTGAGAGGGGCAGGGGCTAGAGGTTCTTCACCCCTTCCAGGTGTTCGTCCAGCACCTGCCGGAGGCGGTGGGAGTCCACGTTCCCCCCGGAGATCACTATCCCCACCTTAAGACCCCTTAGGTCCAGGCGTTTCTCCAGGATGGCCGCCACCCCGACCGCGCCGGAGCCCTCCACCACCTGGTGGTGATGATGCAGCAGGAACGCCATGGCCCGTCCGATGGAGCGCTCGGTGACCTGGACCATCCCCGCCATGCGGGTCTTGGCGAGGTCCAACAGGCTCTGGGGGATGTACCCCGCCAGGCCGTCCGCCAGGGTGGGAAGGTATTCCACGTCCTTAACTATCCCGTCCTCCCAGGAGACCACGTAAGGGTTGGACGCCTCGGACTGGACCCCGTATACCTTGATGCCCGGGCGCAGGTGGCAGGCCGCCAGGGCCACCCCGTTCATGAGACCCCCTCCGCCGGCGGGGACGATTATAACGTCCAGGTCGGGCTGGTCCATCATCATCTCGATGCCTATGGTGGAGGCCCCGCATACGATATGGTGGTCTTCAAAGGCGGAGATGAACTCCATCCCCTCCTCCCGGGAGAGCCTCAAGGCCTCCTCCTCCGCCTGGTCGTAGGAGCCCTGAACCACCTTGAGGGTTATCCAAGGGCCTCCTAGCCTTGAGATGGCCTCTTTCTTGGTCTCCGGGCAAGTGGAGGGCACGCATATGATGCCCTTGACCCCCAGGGCGCTGGCCGCCATGGCGACCCCCTGGGCATGGTTTCCGCTGGAGGCGGTCACCACCCCCTTCGCCCGCTTTGCCGGGTCCAGGCTGTTCATCTTGAACAGGGCCCCCCTAACCTTGAAGGCCCCGCATATCTGTTGGTTCTCCCACTTGAGGTAGACCGCGGCCCCCGAAAGGGCGCTCAAGGGGCTTGATAGCTCCGTAGGGGTGTGCCTTACCTTGCCCTTTAGAAACCGATAGGCCATCAGGGAGTCGGTGATGGAGGGGTTTATGTTGAGCTGCTTTGCCAACTGGATTGACCTCCTTTGACTTAGGGTGTCTTCATGATGATAATAACCTAAACGGAGGTGTTGTTCCAGTGGAGAGGGTATTGATCTTGGGAGGGGTGAGGAGCGGTAAGAGTCGCTTTGCGGAGTCCTTGCTGTCCGGGGATCGCAGGGTTCTTTACTGTGCCACCGCGGAGCTGTTGGACCGTGAGATGGAGGAGCGGGTAAGGCTTCATCGGGTTAGGCGTCCGGACCACTGGCTCACCTGGGAGGGAAGGCCCGAGGACCTGGCGGAGGCGGTCCGGTCCTTTGATGGGGACCTGTTGGTGGACTGTCTTACCGTTTGGCTGAGCCGAATCTGCCTTGGGGACCCTGCATTTGAGGGGCCCCTGGAGGATTGGAGGGAGCTCCTGGAGAGGGCCCTCGGCATGGTGGAGGAGCTCTTCCGCGTCCCCGTGAAGGGCCGGATGGTGGTGGTGTCAAACGAGGTGGGTTTTTCCCTGGTGCCCCCTAACCGGATGGGCAGGCGTTTCCAGGAGCTTCAGGGGATGGCCAACTCAAGGGCCGCGGGGCTCTGCGATAGGGTGGCCTTGGTGGCCGCGGGGATGCCCATATGGTTAAAGGGTTGAAGGAGTACCTGGTCTTCGTCCCCCGGGGCTTCATGGTCATGTGGAACCTCCTTACCAGGCTGCCAAGGCTTGGGGACTCGTATCCCACGACGGATAGCCCCGGGGTGCTCGCCCTGGGCCCCCTGGTGGGGCTCGTGATGGGTCTTATGGTGGGGACGGTGGGGCTGGTGGCGTTTCAGGGGCTGCCTGGCCTGCTGACTGGAGCTCTTTGCGGGTCCGCCTACTCCCTTTTGGGGTGGTCCCTGCATCTGGACGGCTTTGCAGACCTCTGGGACGGCCTTGGGTCCGGTCGAAGGGGTGATGCCATGAGGGAGGTGATGAAGGACAGCCGTTCCGGGGCCTTCGGGGTTATGGGCATGGTGTTGGGCCTTCTGGCCTGGTGCTCCGCCTGCGGGGATCTGCGGGGAGTTCACCTGCCCCTGGGGCTTGCCCTGGCTGGTGCATTGGGTAGGTTTTCCCTGCTGGCATGTGCCTTCCTCGGCAGGTACCCCTGGGTATCAGGGCTAGGCGGGGTGTTCGTTGGAAGGTTGAAAGGGCCCCACCTGGCGCTCGGGGCCCTTTGGTGCGCCCCGTTCGCAATCGTCCTCCCATGGCCGCTCCTCCTGGGGCTACTGGGGCTCTCCGGACTTTTGGGGGCCCTCATGGCGATTTGGATGAACCAAAGGATGGGAGGAGTTAACGGAGATGTGCTCGGGGCCTGCGAGGTCCTGGGAGAGATAGGGGTTTTGGCTATCCTGGCTAAATTTATATAGCCCTTAAATTCAAATCACATATGGCAATTCATCCGTAAATGCCATATAATTTCCCACTGGCCCCTACGGTCTATCCAAAATTAAAATTAAACTAAATCCTGGGGCCCAAATGTGGGAAGGGGGATTTTGAAGTGTCATTGAAGTTGGGTTTCTTGCGCTCCAAGACCAGAGAAGGGCGGTTTTTGCAGCTCGCATGGCTTCGTCCCGTCCTTTGGGGCCTGGGTGTATGGTCCTTGAGCCTTGTCTTCAGCGGGGCCTTCGGGGGGCTTTGGGCCTTTGATGGCGTGTTCTCGTCCCCGGGACTTTCCGGCAGCGTGAGCGGTGGGGCCGCCATGGCGGATCACCTGGGGCCCTGCGGGGATGACGGGGAGGTCATGGGGAGAGTTGAGGGGACCTGCGGTTCCCAGGGGCTTTCCCGGGCGGAGCTCAACAAGCTGAAGAAGGTGTTGGAAAAAGGTAAGGAGAAGGATAAGAACAAGGACAAGAAGCCAATCCTCTTCAAGAAGAAATAGCTCCGCAGTCGTGGCTTTTGGATTCGCCGCCGGGCGTTGAGCTGCCTTGGGTGTTTGAGCAGGACTTAGGCAGGTCTTGCGGGCCTTGCCCCCGCGGGGGGCCGTTTCGGCGGTGGAGGTTTGTCACCCCCATCGATGTCCCGGGATGGTCTCTGTTGGGGTCCCACGGTGGATGCCCATGGGGGAGAGACGCCGGTGCCCATGGCGTAGACCTCTGGATCCGGTCCGCATGGGGGATCCTTGGGGCCCTTGTGGGGGAATGGTGTGTGCGGTTGCAGGATGAAAGGGGTTAATGGTTGAGACCGGTGGTCACGTAGAACCTTTCCCCGTCCGCGGGTTTTAGATGAACGGCGGGGAAGCTTTGGTAAACGGTAGCTTGGAAGAGCCCCACAGCGTTTGGTGGGGAGCGGCAGGAAGCACGGGGTAACCGGCGATCAAGCCGAATGAAAGATGAAATATATAATCCCAATCGGTCCTTTGGGGCTGATGAGGGGTTTTATCTTAAATTCCATGGGCCCTTTTCCCAGGGGCCCATGGTGGTTCTGTCCCCTGGGCCTTGTGGGATCCTTTGAAGGCTTTGCTTGGGATGTGAAACGGCGGTAGAGGCACAGGACATGTGGGAGGTGGTGCTAGATGGGTATGGCCTTCAGGGATCGGGGTTGGTGGTTGATGCCCTTGAGGTTTGTCAGGATGTCTTGGATCTTGTGCTTCCTGGGGTTTTTGCTTTGGCTTCCCGGGGGCGTCCTTTGCGGTGTCGCATGGGGGGAGGACAAGATATCCTTTTGGGATGTCCAGAGGAAGGGGACCAACTTCTTCAACCATGAGCCCACGGAGGAGTGGTTTGACGCCGCCAAGGCCCTGGGGGTTGATTGGGTCAGGTTGGCCTATGACAAGTGGGACGGAGAGGGTCGGGATTTCCTGTTGAAGGACGCGGACCGTTACGGCGGGCTGTCCCGGCGGGATCTCGAGAAGCTCAAGCGGGTGCTGGGCTGGGCCCACGAGAGGGGGATGAAGGTGGTCATAGCCCCCCTTACCCTCCCGGGCAGCCGCTGGGCTCAGAACAACCGGGGCAAGAGGGACGTGAGGCTTTGGAGGGACAGGGCCTATTGGGCTCAGGCGGAGGCCTTTTGGAGGGACCTGGCAATGGAGTTGAAGGGCAACCCCGCGGTGGTGGGGTACAACATAATAAACGAGCCGGTGCCGGAGTTCCGGACCGGCCTTCAGGAGACCGCCTCGGTGGAGGAGTACAGGGCTTGGTACCGGAAGCACCGGGGAACCGCCGCGGATCTCTTTGAGTTTTACCGTGGGGTGATAGCCGCCATAAGGGAGGTGGACAAGGACACCCCCATAATGGTGGATTCCGGGTGGTTTGCCAGGCCCGATGCCTTTACCTATTGGCCCGCAGGGCTTGAGGACCGGAAGGTGCTATATGCGGTTCACATGTACGAGCCCTATGAGTTCACCAGCCACCGGAACTTCAAGGAGCGGAGGGGCTTTTCCTACCCCGGTGAGGTCCCTTATGGCGGCGGGATCGAGAGGTGGGATCGAGGCAGGATCCAGGAGTACTTCGCCCCCTTCCTCCGCTGGGCCGGGGACAACCGAATAGCTCCGAACAGGATAGTGGTGGCGGAGTTCGGCTGCTACAGGAGGAACCCCGGGGCGGAAAGGTACTTTAAGGATCTGATCTCCCTCATGAACCGCTGGAAGGTCCACTGGGCCTTCTACGCCTTCCGGGAGGACCGGTGGGACGGCATGGACTATGAGATAGGTCCCGGGGGGCTTGGGGAGGCCTACTGGAAGGCGGTGGAAAAGGGTCTTAAGCCCAATCCTCCAAGGAGGGACAATCGGATCTTCGACGTGATAAGAGGGGAGTTTAGGAGGAATTAGCCGGTTAGCTCCGGTACGGATGGGCAGTGCGATCGAGGGGGGCCTCAGGGCCCCCCTGCCTTTTTAGGGTTTTTTAGGGGGCTTGACAGGCCTGGGCAGTTGGTGTAAATAAAAACCGTTTCAATTTGGCCTGTCCCCCCAGCCTGGCATGGGGTAGAATGGGATGGGCAGTTCGAGTTGAGGAGAAGAGGAGGAGGATGGAAGGAATGAAGACCCACGATAATCTCATGAGCGCGTTTGCGGGGGAGTCCCAGGCGAACCGCAAGTACCTGGCCTTTGCCAAGGTGGCGGAGAAGGAGGGGCACCGTTTGGCGGCCAAGATGTTCCTTGCCGCCGCGGAGGCGGAGACCATACACGCCCACGGGCATCTCAAGGCCGCGGGGGGCATTGGGGACACCGCGGCGAACCTCAAGGCCGCGGTTGGGGGTGAGACCTACGAGTACACCCAGATGTACCCACCCTTCATAGAGGACGCCAAGGCGGAGGGGAACGACGAGGCGGTTAGGACCTTCACCTACGCCAACGAGGCGGAGAAGGTCCACGCCAAGCTCTTCCAGGAGGTGCTGGAAAAGCTCGGCACCGACGACGGTGACGAGTTCTTCGTCTGCACCGTCTGCGGCCACGTTCACAAGGGCAAGGAGGCCCCGGCGGAGTGTCCCATATGCCACTCCAAGTCCGGAGCCTACAAGATGGTTTAGGCGGAGATATTACGGTCTGATTAACAGGCCCTATTGGCTTCCTCGCCTATTGCGGCTTGCGGAAGGCCCGGTGCTCCCCCGGGCCTTCGTTGTTTTCCGGTGGTGCCTTGGAGCTTCAGTTGATCCCCTTTACATCCCTCAGCCTAGGTCTTATTATCTTCTCGTTGGCATACCCCTTGGGGTATGCAGGCGTGTCCTGTGCTTCTGGGGTGTAAGGCTAGGGGAGGTGTTCTGAGTGAGCGACACTGGGGTGAAGAAGGTGTTGGTGATAGGCGGAGTGGCCTGTGGGGCAAAGGCGGCGTCCAGGCTGAGGCGTCTTAGGCCAGACTGGGAGATAACCATAGTGGAAAAGTCCGACACGTTGAGCTATGCGGCGTGTGGGATGCCCTTCTTCCTTGAGGGGGCCGTTCCGGATTTTAAGGAGCTCCTTTCAACCCCAGCGGGGGTCATAAGGGATGTGAACTTCTTCCGGAACGTGAAGGGGATCCAGGTGTTCACCGGACATATGGCCACGGGCATAGACCGGTCCCGGAAGGCGGTGTCGCTGGTAAACGTGGAGACCGGTGCCTCTCAGGAGCTCTCCTACGATTACCTTGTGATCGCCGCTGGAGCTTCCCCGGTGATCCCGGACCTGCCCGGGATAGATCTGAACGGGGTGAGTCCCCTTTGGACCCCCAGGAACGCCTTGGAGATCCGTTCCGCCCTTGACGGGGGCAACGTGAAGGAGGCGGTGGTGGTCGGAGCTGGGCTGGTGGGTCTTGAGGCGGCGGAGGCCATGGCCAAGAGGGGGATCAAGGTCACCGTGGTGGAGCTTTTGGACCGCCCCCTGGCGGCGCTTCTGGACGGGGAGTTCGGGGCCCTGCTGGCCAAGGCCATAAGGAGCTACGGTGTGGAGTTCATCCCCTCCTGCAAGGTGGAGGGTTTCGAGGGAGACTGCGGAGTCCTGTCCGGCGTTAGGACCGACCAGGGGGTTATAAAGGCCCAGCTGGCCCTGGTGAGCGTGGGGGTAAGGCCCAACGTCCAGCTTGCCAAGGACGCGGGGCTCGAGATCGGTCCCGCTGGGGGCATCAAGGTGGATGCGTCCATGAGGACCAGCGATCCTTTCATATACGCCGGCGGCGACTGCGTCGACACCTACAACCGGGTGAGCCGGCTCCCGGTGAGACAGCCCATGGGATCCACCGCCAACCGGCATGGCCGGGTCATAGCGGACAACATAGCGGGCTTCAACAGCGAGTTCCACGGGGTCATAGGCACTGCGATCATGCGGTTTTTCGACCACACGGTGGGTCGTACGGGGCTTTCCGAGGAGGCCGCCAGGCAGGCGGGTTTCGATCCCGTGGGGGTCACGGTGACCGGGTCCGACAAGCCCCACTTCATGAAGGGCTCTGGGACGGTGGTGATGAGGATCCTGGCGGACCGGAAGACCCGAAGGGTCCTAGGCGGGCAGGTCTTCGGCACCGGACAGGCGGACAAGCGGCTTGACGTGCTGGCCTGTGCGGTGTACTCGGGCATGAGGGTGGACGAGCTGGCGGACATGGATCATGCCTACGCACCGCCGTTCTCCTCCGCCCTGGACGTGATGACCCACGGGGCGAACCACCTCCGCAACCGGCTTGATGGGCTGGTGGACACCGTGCGCCCCTCGGAGCTGGCCAAGCTTGTGGAGGAGGGGGCGGTCCTCCTGGACGTCCGGGGTCCCGGGGAGAAGGAGGTTCAAGGGCAGCTCCCCTTCGACCGCATCCTGGAGATACCCCTGGGGCAGCTGGAGAAGCGGATCGCGGAGGTTCCAAGGGGGCGTAAGGTGGTCCCGTACTGCAAGATATCCCTTAGGGGATGGGATGCCGTGGCGGTGCTCAGGAAGCACGGGTTTGAGGACCTGGCGGTCTTGGAGGGCGGCGTGCTGGGCTGGCCCTTTGAGCTGAAGAAGTAGGGGGCTGAACCGCCCGGTCCCTCCCCATGGGGAGGGACCGGGCTTCCTTAAGGGCATCTGCCGAACGGTGATGGTCTCACACCGCCCGGGATGGCTTGCGTCCGTTCATGGGGATCTTCGCCTTTGATTTCCCCCGCTCCCTCCTTTGATCCCTATTCATCCCCCCGAAGGGGGCCAGTGCCCCGCGGCGCGTTGAGAGGGTTTGGGCGTTTTCAGGCTTAGCCCTGGGCTAAAGCCTAAGCCCCCCGTTGCGGCTCTTGTAGCGCTTGAGTATCAGGTGGGTCTGCACCCGGCTTATGCCCTTGAGGGAGTAGATGTGGTTCAGCACGAAGCGCTCCAGGTCCTCCATGTCGTTCAGGAGGGCGTGCATGTGGAGGGTGCTCGAGCCGGTCATGAGGTATAGGTTTTCCACCTCCGGCTTCTCCGCCAGGGCGTGGGCCACCGAGTCAAGGTAGAAGGGTTCCACGTCGATCTCGAAGAAGGCGGATACGTGTTTCCCCGCCGCCTCGGGGTTTATGGTGATGGTGAACCCCTCTATTATCCCCTCCTGCCTCAACCGGTCTATGCGCTCCTTTATGCTCACCCTGGTGAGGTTGTACTTGCGGCCCAGCTCCGCGTAGCTCACCCTGCCGTCCGCGGTGAGATCCTCCAGCAGGTTCAAGTCCAATTGATCCATGGGAACCTCCTCTTGTAAGCCTTTGTCCCTTTTATGGCGACAGATAGATTAACAAAAAAACGGGCTCCATGGAAGAGCCCGTCATTTGAAAGGAAGGGGCCCGGGTGCTAAAGCCCCGTGAGCTTCTTGAGGTCCTGGCGGAGCTCCCCCTGGGACGTGGGTGAGCGGCGCATCCCCTTCACGGCGAGGTCCTTGGAGGCCCAGATGAGGACCGGTACGTTTCGGACCTTGAGGTGCTTGAACAGCCCCTCTTCCTTTTCCGCGTATCCTTTGGACTTGACGGTCCAGGAGTCCCAGACCGCTTGGGTGAACCCCACCGGGTAGTAGGAGGTGGCTATGGGCACCAGCGTGAAGGGGGGATTTGGACCTAACCTCTCCAGCAGCTCCTCCGCCCCTTTTATCTGGGCCTCGCAGGAGGGGCACCCGGGGGAGAATAGGACGATGAGCGCCAGGTCCCCTTGAAACGCCTTTGAGAGCCTCATCGGCGCTTCCCCCGATGAGAGGGGGAGGAGCTCCACGTCAGGGAGCCGATCCGTAGCCTTGGCGATGCACTGGGATGGGCAGAATGCCAGCATCGCGCTCAAAAGCACCAGGATCCTCATGAGCCTCCCAGGCCCTCCCGCTGGTGATCCGCACGCCCTGGCTGAAGAGGGGGCGGTCACGGGCCGCCCCCCTGAGGAGCCCCTAGGCCTCAATGTTCACGCCGTTGCCTATCCCCATGCTCCCCAACAGCTTCTGGAGCATGTCCTGCTGGAGATCCGCGGCGGTCTTCATTATCTTGTTCGCCGCCGCGTACTGGATCTTCAGCCCCGTCATGAGCTCCTTCTGAGACTGAACTGCGGAGACCGTTTCCATGGGCATCACCTCCGTTTGGTTTACCGATTAGTTTATCGTACTTTAAGGGCCATAAATCAAGCCCCCCTTGACTTGCGGGGGCGGTTGTTTTATGCTCCCGGTGTGTTTGATGAACAAAACATCTTGGCCCCGGGGAGCAGTGGGTATGTCGTCGAAGCGTTCTGAGGACTATCTGGAGGAGATGTTCCTGGAGGAGATGGAGGGGCGTCTGCCCTCCGTGACGGGGCTTGCAAGGGCCTTGGAGGTCACCAAGGGCACTGTGGTTTCGGTGCTTAAGAAGCTCTGTGCCGAGGGGCTTCTGGAGCACGAGAGGTACGGCAACCCTTCCCTCACCGAGGAGGGGCGGAAGAGGGCGCTTTCTATCTACCGGCGTCATCAGGAGCTCGCTCATTTCTTTCGGCTCCTTGGGGTCCACGGTGAGAGGGCCCAGCAGGTGGCCTGCGAGATGGAGCACCTTTTAGATGACCAGGTGGAGATGAGGCTCTTTGCCCTGTCGGACTACATATGCGAGGGGTTAAGGCGGGGGGAGCCCTGGGCGATGGAGCTTAAACGGCGTCTTGAGAGCCCCATGGAGCTGCCTCATCCCATGTGCCTTGGGGGCGATGGGAGGAGGTGCCGGGTGGTCCGGATCACCGCCGAGGGGGCCCTCAGGAAGCGCCTTCTTGAGATGGGGATGGTCCCGGGGATGGAGGTGGAGCTTAAGGGGAGATCCTGGGGGGACGACCCGCTGGAGGTGGAGGTGTTGGGGCGCCGGGTGGGGCTCCGGTCCGATGAGGCCCGGTGCATATGGGTGGTGCCGATCCGTTGAGGTTGAGGTGCCGGGACCTGTGAGCCAGGGTTATGAGGGGCGTTTGTGCGGGAGTTCATATCTAGTTCGACGGAGGGGTTTGTCATGTGCCCATTGAGCTCTGCATCAGAGGGGGAAGTCCTTTCGGTCTTGCGGGTGCGGCTTGAGCCCCAGGAGGTTAAAAAGCTGGGTGAGATGGGGATCTCCCCGGGGATGAGGCTGAGGTTGGTCCGCAGGGACCGGTTCTCCGTGGTGGTTGATGCCGCAGGGTCCCGGCTGGCCCTAGGAGGGCAGGTGGCCTCTCGAATATGGGTGGCCCCGGTGCCGGGAGCGTAGGGCGGTGTTTTTTTGCCCGCCGTAAAGTTTTATCCGCCAAACAAAGGGCATCTCTTGAAGGAACGGGGGTAATCGAGTTGAGTGGTTCTAGGTTGGAGGGTTTTATTTCCCTTGGCGACGCTAAGGAGGGGGTTCTCTGCAGGGTGGTTGGCTTTGAGGGCGCAGGTCCCCTCAAGACCCGGGCCCTTCAGATGGGGCTGGTGCCCGGCACGGTGGTTCAGGTGGGGAAGCCGGCCCCCATGGGGGATCCCATATCGGTGCGCTTCCGGGGGATGGACGTGAGCTTGAGGCGTGAGGAGGCCCAGGTTGTTCGGGTTGAGATCCTCTCCTCCTGCGGGGGCTCCTGCTGCTGCTGTGCCGGGGGGTGTGGGCATTGAGCGCCCTGTGGGCCCTGGCGGGGAACCCCAACGTGGGGAAGACTAGCCTCTTCAACTGCCTAACCGGTTCCCGCCAGAAGGTGGGGAACTGGCCCGGTGTCACCGTGGAGCGCAAGGAGGGTCGGGTAAGGACCTCCCGGGGGGAGGCCTTGGTGGTGGACCTGCCGGGCATATACGGCCTTGGGGCCTCGTCGGTGGACGAGCAGATAGCCTCGCAGTTCATCTCCGAGGAGCCCCTTCACGGGGTGATACTGGTTTTAGACGCCGCCGCCCTGGAGAGGAGCCTGTACCTGGCCCTTCAGGTTCGGGAGCGGGGTAAGCGGGTGCTCTGCGCCCTCAACATGGTGGACATGGCGGAGCAGAAGGGCATAAGGGTGGATGTTAAGGGGCTGGAGGAGGCCCTGGGGGTCCAGGTGGTCCAGACCGTGGCCAGGAGCGGCCGGGGGGTGGAGGACTTGATCCGGGCCATGGAGGAGGCGGAGCTTGCTTCTGAGCCCCTTGCGGTTGACTACGGGGAAGCTGTGGGGGCCTCCTTGAGGAGGCTGGAGGGGTTCCTGTCATCCCTTGGCCCCATGCCCTTCGATGCCAGGACCGGGGCTTTGATGGCCGCGGAGGGGGATCCCCGGGTATGGGTGGCCCTGGGGGATCGGTCCGGCGGGCTGGACGCGGTGCTGGCGGAGGAGAACCGTCGACTTGAGGATGCCCTGGGCATGGACCTTCAGTCCGCCCTCATGGAGAGGCGGTGGAGCTGGGTGTCCGCCTTGGCCTCCAGGGTGATAAGCTTCGATCCGTCCTTCAAGCCGGTGGCGACCTTAGATGACCGGCTGGATAGGGTGTTTACGAACCGTCTGCTGGGGCTTCCCATATTCCTCCTGGTGGCTTGGGGCATGTTCAAGGTGACCTTTGCGCTGGGGACCCCTATCGCGGACTGGCTGGACGGGCTTTTCGCCTCCGCCGGCGAGCTGGCGGCGGGTTATTTGGAGTCCCTTGGGGCCCCCGCCTTGCTGGGATCCCTGGTGGGGGACGGCATGATCGGCGGGGTGGGGTCGGTCTTGGTCTTCGTGCCCCACATATTCATCCTCTTCGCCCTCATAGGGGTGCTGGAGGACACGGGCTACATGGCCCGGGGGGCCTTTGTGATGGACCGCATAATGAGGGCCATGGGGCTTCACGGGAAGAGCTTCATCCCCATGCTCCTGGGGTTTGGCTGCGGGGTCCCCGCCATGATGGCCACCAGGATACTGGAGAGCCCCAGGGACCGGAAGATCGCCATCCTGTCGATCCCATTCATCTCCTGTTCCGCCCGGCTCCCCGTTTTAGTCATGTTCTCCGGGGCGTTCTTCCCCAGGGTCGCGGGGAACGTGGTCTTTGGCATGTACTTGCTTGGGATCGTGGTGTCGGTGCTTTCCGCGAAGCTCTTCTCCAAGACGATCTTCAAGGGGGAGCCCTCCCAGTTCATAATGGAGCTCCCGCCCTACAGGCTTCCCCAGTGGAGCGGGGTCCTGTCCACGGCGCTTCTCCGGTCCTCCCAGTTCGTGCGGAAGGCGGGGACCTTCATATTGGGCACGGTGCTGGTAATCTGGGCCTTGGGGAACCTGCCCTTTGGGGTGGAGTACGCCTCCGAGGAGAGCCTCATCGGCAGGATCGGGTCTCTGTTGGCTCCGCTCCTTAGTCCCTTGGGCTTTGGGTTCTGGCAGGCCGGGGTGTCCTTGATCTTCGGGTTCCTGGCCAAGGAGGTGGTGATAGGGGCCTTCGGCACCATAATGGGGGTTGGGGACGAGGGCTTGGCCGCGGCCCTTCAGGGGCTTTTCACCACCCCTGCGGCCCTGGCGTTCATGGTGATGTCCCTGCTGTACGTTCCCTGCGTGGCCGCCTTGAGCGCCATGTACAAGGAGACCCAGAGCATCAAGTGGACCCTGTTCGCCGCGCTCTACAGCACCTCCGTGGGTTACCTGGGGGCCTTTGTGGCGTACCGGCTGGCCCTGGCGGCGGGGCTTTAGCCCCTGTTTGATAGGAGGTGCCGAAATGGGGCTTACGGCTTGCGGAGTTTCGCCGGGTTCGTTCGGTTCCCTTGGGTTGGAGCGTTCCTGCGGGGTCCTGGAGCTGCTGGACCCGGGGACCAGGGCCCATTCCATCCGGGTCATGAGGCTTTCCCTGTCCCTTGGGAGGGCTTTGGACCTGCCGGAGGAGTCCTTGGGATTGCTGGGGCTCTCCGCCCTCCT
The DNA here is from genome assembly GCF_000237825.1 of Thermanaerovibrio velox DSM 12556. Classification (NCBI taxonomy): domain Bacteria; kingdom Thermotogati; phylum Synergistota; class Synergistia; order Synergistales; family Synergistaceae; genus Thermanaerovibrio; species Thermanaerovibrio velox. The sequence goes on along the minus strand of NZ_CM001377.1, from coordinate 1,822,582 downwards.
TCATGACGTGGGGAAGGTGAAGGTCCCGGATTGGGTGCTCCAAAAGAGGGGGCCGTTGAGCCCCGTGGAGAGGTCCATGATACAGATGCATCCGTCCGCCGGGGCGGCCATCCTTAGGGCCGAGGGTTTTTGTGACCAGGTGGTCCTTGGGGCTTTGCATCATCACGAGCGGTTCGACGGCTGGGGCTATCCGGAGGGGCTTCGGGGAGAGGAGATCCCGTTTTTCGCCCGGATCATAGCCGTGGCGGACGCCTTTGAGGCCATGACGTCCCGGCGCCCCTACAGGAATGCCATGGGTCATCGGGATGCCCTGGAGGAGATCCTTCATCATCGCTTTGACCAGTTTGACCCGGCCTTGGCGGAGGCCTTCGCCGAGGTCTGCGGTTTCGTCCGTCCGGAGGGTTCCTGTTTCACGGAGCTGCCGGATACGCCGAACATGCCCCACGGGGACCTCATGCACTCCATCCGGGTGCCGGAGGTCCATTGAATATAGATTAAGGCTAGAGAGCTGCCCTGTCCATGGTTGTTTCACGTGAAACAACAAACTTTAGCATGATCTAGCAAGTTTCAACAGCTTTTGGCAAGTTCCTTCCTCCTTCCTTCGCTTCGGGGCCCTGGGGCCCGGGGCGCCGGGCCACGGTTAAGGCGTCTCCGTGGGGATCTGGTCCGGCGCCCCTCTTTTTTTATTCACCTGCCACCTACCTGTAATTATGTATTCATGTAAGGGGTTGCCATAAGCCCCACCAGGTTGTACCCTTCCCTATGAAACAGGGTCTTTGATTTTAGATTTAAATTAAATGGAGGAAGCCAATTGATAAGACTTTTAGCCTTTGACCTTGACGGGACCATATTGGATGACCACGGAGTCCTGCCCCCCCACTAGGGAGGAGCTCCTCCGGGGTTTGGCGGAGCGGGGCATGAGGATAACCTTTGTGACCGGCCGGATGTTCCGGTCCGCCATGAGGTTTGCGGACCGGGTCCCCCTGGGGGCTCCGGTGGTGGCCTATAACGGCGCCATGATCGTGGATCAGATGGGGATAACCTGGTATCACGACCCGATACCGGCGGATACCTCCCTGGAGGTGCTGAGGTTCTTCAAGTCCCTTGGGGTCTACGTCCAGGCCTACCGGGACGAGGAGCTCCTGGTGGAGGAGGCCTCCTCCACCAGGGCCAGGTACTACACGGAGCTATCCGGTGTCAGCCCCCTGGAGATGGGGGAGGCCCTCTTTGACGAACCCTTCGCCTCCACCAAGATACTGGCGGTGGAGGAGGACTCATCCCGGCTTGGACGGATCATCAAGGAGGCGGCGTCCCGTTTCCCGGACCTCGAGTTCTACACCTCCAAGGGACACTTCCTGGAGGTCATGAGGCGTGGGGTGAACAAGGGGAGCTCCCTGGAGATGCTGTGTCTCCTCTTGGGGCTCCAGCCCCAGGAGGTCCTGGTCATGGGGGACGGGGATAACGACCGGCACATGCTCAGCCGTTTCCCCACGTCGGTGGCGGTGGCCTCCGCCTCGAAGGGGGCCAAGGAGGCCGCCAGGTTCCACGTTCCAGAGGGGATAGACCCGGTTAGTTGGATCGCGGATAACCTGCTGTTCCCCCATGACCGGTGCCCCCTGGAGGTCCCGTGATCCCGCCGTGCGGGGGAGGTTGGGGAATTAAAAGATAAGGACGAGGACGAAAGAGCAAAAAAGTACAAGGCCCCCCGGAGGACCGCCTCCCCGGAGGGCCTTGTGAACCTTAAAGCCCTTATCGTCCTACTCCCCTGTCTCCCCCATCCTGTTGTTTCACTATCCCCGGCCGCCCGGCGGGCCTTTTGCGGCCCCTCCCGACGGCCCATGGGGATCAGCCCTTGAACCGCTTATCCCACTGGTCCAGTATCTCGAAGGTGGAACTGGTGCCTATGCGGTCTGCCCCGGCGGAGAGCATGGCCAGCATCTTGCTCAGGTCCTTTATGCCTCCCGAGGCCTTGACCCCCATGCGGTTGCCTACGGTCTTCCTCATGAGCCGCACGGACCACTCCTCGGCGCCCCCGAAGAAGCCGGTGGAGCTCTTGACGAACGAGGCCCCCGCGTCCCTGGCGATGTGGCAGCCCTTAACTATGGCCCCCTCGTCCCACAAGGAGGTCTCGAGGATGACCTTGACGGGCCTTCCGTGGGACGCCTGAATAACCTTCTCCAGATCCTCCTGAACCTCTTGGTACCTGCCGGAGGCGAAGAGGCTCAGGTTCATCACCAGGTCCAGCTCGTCCGCCCCTTCCTCCACCGCCATCCTAGCCTCCAGCACCTTGGCCTCCGTGTAGGTGCCCCCCATGGGGAAGCCGATGACCGCCACCACCTTCGTGGGGGAGGACTCAAGCAGCGAGGACACGGCCCTTACGTGACAGGGCTGAACCACCACCGCCCCTATTCCGGCCTCTTCGGCGGCCCTGCAGCCCCGCTCTATGACGCCGATCTCCGCGTCGGGCTTGAGGAACGCGTGTTCTATCTTGGAAGCCAGCTCCTTGCGATCCAACTCAACCACCTCCGATCCTATTTTACATCTCCATTCCTCCGACGGCCCCGTCATTGCTTTCCCTGTTCCACCCGTATCCAAAGGTCCCCGGGGGACGAGTCGTCCGCGGGCAGGAAGCCCCGGTGGACCACCATCGCCCGCCGCTCCCCCTGGTCGGTGATGCCCCCAAGGTCGGACACGTAAAGGGTGAGTCCCCCCCCTTTGAGGCAGTAGCGGTACCCCACGTATTCGTGGGTGTTCTCCTGCCACACCTCGAACCGGTCCCGGTAGCGCTCCTTGAGGAAGCTCATCACCCCTATGCCGTCCTGGGTCTTGTAGCGCTCCGATGAGCTCTCCGCCTGCACCGCCTCCCCGTCCTCGTCGAAGAGTATCCGCACGCCCGGGTATGTCTTTCCGCTGTCCTTGAGGCGGATCACGTTGTAGGTCCAAACCTCGAAGGTCCTGTCCCCCGCTTGGAGCCCCTCGGCGGACGAGGGCTCCCCGAACCGCTCGAGGGCCTGGTCCTTGGTGATCCCAAGCTCCACGGGGCCGATGGACTTGCCGGGTACCGCAAGAAGGTTGGGGTCGTTGGGTATACCAAGCATGGAGTTCGCCGCCCCCAGGGCGTGTTTGGCGGCGTTGTCATCCGGAGACTTGGCCAGCACCTCCTCGAAGACCCCCCTGGCCCCCTCGTAATCCATCAGACGAAACAGCTCCTTGCCGTCCAGCAGCAGCTGTGCCGGGTCCTCCTCCCCCTCCGCGGCCATCCTAAGGTGTTTTATCGCCAGCTCCCGGCTTCCAACCTCCCGGTAGGCCTTGGCTAGAAGCCGGTTGGAGTAGGGGGATGAACGGGAGAGCTTCTGGGCCTTCTTAAGGGGGCCCAGGGCCTCCTCTGGCCGCCCCAGCTGCAGCAGGATGCGCCCCATGCCAAGGAACGCCCTGGGGTCCTTGGGAGAAAGGACCACCTGCCTGCCGAAGCTGTCCATGGCCTCGTTGTAGCGCCCGAGCCTCTCCTGGCAGAGCCCGATCATCAGCATGGTGTCCTTCCGCTCCGGCCGAAGCTCAAGCACCCGCTGGTACAGTTCCAGGGCCTTATCGTATCTCTTGGCCTCGTAAAGCCTGTCCGCCTCGAGGAACAGCCTTTCCGGCAGGACCTTGGTCCTGTAGTACCAGACCCCTCCCCCGAAGAAGGCCCCCAGGAGCGCCAGCAGAACCCAAAGGATCACCCCCCTGGAGACCGTCTTGGGGGGTGGAGGTGTGAAGTTGAGCTCCTGCGGGGTCTGACCCGTAAGAGGTTCCCCCGGAAGCTCCGTCTGCTCCCCCCCTGGGGCCCTCGTATCTCCCTTGCCCATGGGGTTTTCCCCTGATCCCGTGTCTGCCATGTCCACCCTCCCGCCTAAACGCTCAGCATCTCAAGGGGACCCAGGTCCCCTATAGAGTTTATTTTTATTTTATCAAAAGACCCCAGAGGGAGGTAGGACAAAAATATAAACGGTGCGGCAGGGCTTGTTTAGGCAAGCCGTACCGCACCGATAGAGGGGGAAGTGGATCTCCGGGTTTCCCCGGATGGCCTACATGGCCACGGACCTAAGCAGCTTGTAGATCTCGTTGTCGATCTTATCCTTGCCCGCCAGAACCATCTCCATCTTTATGATGTACTTGGGATCGAATATCATGGCTGCATCAACCTCCTGTCTGTGCTCCTGGGATACGGTTTGGAACTTCCGCGACATCTCTCTCTTTTCGTGAACGAATAATACAGCCGGGTTTATTGTCTGTCAATAGCATCTTTTTAACTTCCCTGGGATCTTCGGGTTGTTTTTAGTTGAATTTCCCGGCCCGCGCCCCGAGGGACAAGGGTTTTTTAGGGTTTGGTCCCAGGCCCGTTATGATGAGATAATATGGAAAGCTAAAGGAGGACGAGTTGATGATCTCATACGAGCCGCTTGAGCTTTCAATGATGGATAGATACCAGGAGCTTCTGGCCCTTTCGCCTTCGGTGACGGCGGACCACCTCTTCCCGGTGCTGTTCGGATGGCACGAGGCCCTTAGGTACAGCCTGGCCTTTGGGGACCGCATGTGCTGGATAAGGCAGGAGCTGCCCCGGAGGCTCTTCCTGTCCCCCCTGGGGAGCCTGGAGGATCGGGACTGGGAGGCCCTTCTTCGGGAGGCGGTGGGGGAGCAGGGGGAGATAGTCTCGGTGCCCGAGGAGGTCGCCCTCTTGTGGCAGCGGGCCGTGCCCCGTCGTGTTAGGGTAGAGGAGGACCGGGACGCCTTTGAGTATCTGCACAGGGCGGAGGATCTGGCGCACCTCAAGGGCAACCGGTACATGAAGAAACGGAACCACGTGAACCGTTTCGCCCGAACGTTTGACTACTCCTACCGGGAGATGACTCCTGAGGACGTGCCGAGGCTCCTGGCCTTTCAGCGCCGGTGGTGTGCCCTCCGGGACTGCGGGAGCTCCTTCATGCTGGAAGGGGAGAACCGGGCGGTGATGAGGCTGCTCGAGAACTACCAGCGCTTCCCATCCCTGGTGGGGGGATACGTGGAGGTGTCGGGTTCCATCGTGGCCTACGCCATGGGAGAGGGGGTGGGGGACGTGCTTTACGTCCACTTCGAGAAGGCGGACCCCTCCTACGCCAGCGCTTACCAGGTGATAAACCGGGAGTTCGCCCTTCACAACCTGGACAGGTTCAAGGTCATTAACCGGGAGGAGGACATGGGGGATCCGGGGCTCCGGGAGGCAAAGATGTCGTACCTGCCCATGGGGTTCGTCAAGAAGTACCGGGTCTTTTGGAACGCCAACGGGTTCTAGCCTGTGGGGTGCGTAGATGAAAGGGGGTTTCAAACGGTGGACGTAAGGGATTTGAGGAGGGTCATGATCTTCGTGGAGGACCTGTACGAGGAGATGGAGCTTTGGTATCCCAAGTACCGGCTGGAGGAGGCGGGCTTTGAGCCGGTGCTGGCGGGGCCCGAGGCCCGGAGGACCTATCAGGGGAAGCACGGGTACCCCGCCAGGAGCGACGCGTCCTTCTACGACCTGGAGGAGCGGGACTTCCTGGGGCTCATAATCCCCGGGGGCTTCGCCCCGGACAAGCTGCGCCGGATCCCTAAGGTGCTGGATCTGACCAGGAAGTTCATGCAGGCCCGCAAGCTGGTGGCCCACATATGCCACGGGGGCTGGATATGCGCCTCCGCAGAGGTGGTGTCCGGCTTCAGGATGACATCCACGCCGGGCATAAAGGACGACCTGGTTCACGCCGGGGCCCTGTGGGTGGACGAGCCGGTGGTGGTGGACCGCAACATGGTCTCCAGCCGCCGCCCCGACGACCTGCCCCTGTTCATGGGGGCCTGCCTTGAGGTGTTGGAGTCCTCGATACTGCCGTTCTAGCCCCCCTCAAGGGGGATGGTTTTAGACGGGCTCGTGGCCCCGGGGAACTCCACCCGGGGCACGGGCCCGTTTCATTTGTCCTACCCTGCCCCCTCGGCTTCACGGATCCCCCGTTGTCCCTGGTTATGCATGGTTCTATGGGGTTGGAATGAATAGACCAATCGTGACCTTTTGCTCGACAGGGGATCGCCAAGACATATCAATGGTATATCAGAGCTTGACATGGAGGGGTGTGAAATATATTTTATCCATGCGTGGCGTTTAAACCTTTATGCGGAGGGGGTATGGAGTTTGAAGAGGTTGTTGCTGCTTGCGGGCGTCATCTCGTGCCTTGTGCTTGGGGCCGGTGCGGCGTTCGGTGCGCCGAAGTTCCACATAGGCATAGCCACCCTCACGGTCTCCCAGGCGGAGGACACGCTCCGGGGGGCGGAGAGGATGGTTCAGGAGTACGGGGACGTGGCCAAGGGGGGCGATGGTGAAGCACATAACCCTGCCGGACAACTTCATGTCCGAGATGGAGACCACCATATCCCAGATCGCCGGGTTCGCCGACGATCCCCTCATGAAGGTGGTGGTGGTGGACGACGCCATACCGGGCACCACAGAGGCCTTCCGCCGCATAAAGGAGAAGCGGCCGGACATAATATGCCTTGCCGGCGAGCCCCAGGAGGACCCGGGGGTCATCTCCTCGGTGGCGGACTTCGCGATAGGGGTGGACAACATAGCCCGGGGCTACCTGATCATCCACACCGCAAAGAAGCTGGGGGCCAAGACCTTCGTTCACATCTCCTTCCCCCGGCACATGAGCTACGAGCTGCTCTCCCGCCGGCGGGCCATAATGGAGGAGGCCTGCAAGGACCTGGGGCTCAAGTTCGCCTTCGAGACCGCCCCGGACCCCACCAGCGACGTGGGCGTGGCGGGGGCCCAGCAGTTCATCCTGGAGAAGGTGCCCGCGTGGGTCAAGAAGTACGGCAAGGACACCGCGTTCTTCTGCACCAACGACGCCCAGACGGAGCCCCTATTGAAGCAGGTGGCGGCTTATGGGGCCATCTTCGTGGAGCCCGACCTGCCCTCCCCGATAATGGGTTACCCTGGGGCCTTCGGCATAGACCTCTCCAAGGAGAAGGGCAACTGGCCCGCGATCCTCAAGAAGGTTGAGGCGGCGGTCATCAAGGCGGGCGGCAAGGGCCGCATGGGCACCTGGGCCTACAGCTACGGCTGGAGCACCGTGTGCGCCCTGGCGGAGTACGGGAAGCGCATAGTGGAGAAGAAGGCGAAGCTCGGGAACCTGGAGGACCTCTGGAAGTGCTACGACAAGTACACCCCCGGGGCCAAGTGGAACGGCCAGTTCTACCGGGACGTGAACACCGGGGTCAAGATGAAGAACTTCGTGCTGGTCTACCAGGACACCTACGTGTTCGGCAAGGGGTTCATGAAGGCCACGTCCGTGAAGGTGCCGGAGAAGTACTTCTTGATCAAGAAGTAAGAACATTTGATCGGAGCACTGCAATTTTTGTTTCGTTAATCCGGGGTCTCTCTTTTTAAACAAAGGAGAGGCCCCGGGTTTACATGGGTTTCCTGTTGAATTATTTAGCAAGGCCGTTGACGCCGTGTCCCGGTGGTGATAGGTTTAATCGGGAGCTTTAAGTATCCACAAGAAAAGGGGGAGGTAGTTTCATGCGAAAGCGGCTTCTTGCGGTTTTGGCGGTTGCGGCCCTCGCGGCGCTGCTGGCCTGTCCGGCCTTCGGGGCGGCCAAGTTCCACATCGGCGTTGTGACCGGCACGGTCTCCCAGTCGGAGGACGACCTTAGGGGGGCGGAGCGGCTCATCAAGGAGTATGGCGACGTGGCCAAGGGCGGTATGGTAAAGCACCTCACCTACCCGGACAACTTCATGTCCGAGATGGAGACCACCATATCCCAGATAGTGGGCCTTGCGGACGACCCCCTCATGAAGGTCATCGTGGTGAACCAGGCCATACCGGGCACCACCGAGGCCTTCCGGAGGGTGAAGGAGAAGCGGCCGGACATCCTGTGCTTCGCCGGTGAGCCCCACGAGGATCCCGGCGTTATCGAGTCCGCCGCGGACCTGGCGATCAACGCGGACAACGTGGCCAGGGGCTACCTCATCATAGCGGCGGCCAAGAAGATGGGGGCCAACGCGTTCGTTCACATCTCCTTCCCCCGGCACATGAGCTACGAGCTCCTCTCCAGGCGCCGCAACATCATGGAGGCGGCCTGCAAGGACCTGGGGCTCAAGTTCGCCTTCGAGACCGCCCCGGACCCCACCAGCGACGTGGGCGTGGCGGGGGCCCAGCAGTTCATCCTCGAGAAGGTGCCCGCGTGGATAAAGAAGTACGGCAAGAACGCCGCCTTCTTCTGCACCAACGACGCCCAGACGGAGCCCCTCTTGAAGCAGGTGGCGGCCTACGGCGGCTACTTCGTGGAGGCGGACCTTCCCTCTCCCCTCATGGGTTACCCCGGGGCCTTCGGCATAGACCTCTCCAAGGAGAAGGGCAACTGGCCCGCGATCCTCAAGAAGGTTGAGGCGGCGGTCATCAAGGCGGGCGGCAAGGGCCGCATGGGCACCTGGGCCTACAGCTACGGCTACGCCACCACCGCAGCGCTGGGTGAGTTCGGGAAGCGCATAGTGGAGAAGAAGGCGAAGCTCAACGACTTCAAAGCCCTCATGGACTGCTACGCCAAGTTCACCCCCGGCGCCAAGTGGAACGGCAGCTACTACGTGGACATGGGCACCGGGGTCAGGAAGAAGAACCACGTGCTGGTCTACCAGGACACCTACGTGTTCGGCAAGGGCTACCTGGGCATGACCTCCGTCAAGGTCCCGGAGAAGTACTTCAAGATAAAGTAGGCGGAAGGCGTCCCGCACGATGCCCGGGAGGGGGCCTTTCGCCCCCCTCCTTTCTTCGTGGCTTTATCTGTGTAATGTGAAATTAGATGCATAGCAGCGGATCCCCCGAGATCTTGAGAGAGGTGTGAGCGCTTTGGGAGCTGTGGAGCCCATATTAAGGCTTGAGCATGTGGGTAAGGAGTACTACGGCAACAGGGTCCTTGCGGACGTCTCCTTCACCCTGAACCCCGGTGAGGCCTTGGGGTTGGTGGGGGAGAACGGGGCGGGCAAGACTACCTTGATGAAGATACTCTTCGGAATGCCGGTGATCCACCAGACCGGAGGGTACGAGGGCAAGATATTCTTCCAGGGCCGGGAGGTCAGCTTCAAGTCCCCCTTCGACGCCCTGGACGCGGGCATAGGGATGGTGCACCAGGAGTTCTCCCTGATCCCGGGCTTCACCGCCACGGAGAACATACTTTTAAACCGGGAGTCCACCCTGTACAACCCCTTGGTGGAGGTCTTCGGCGACCGGCTTCGCACTCTGGACCGGCCGGTGATGAGGGAGAGGGCCCAGAGGGCCATATCGGTGTTGGGGGTGGACATCGAACCGGACACCCTCTGCTCCGAGATGCCGGTGGGGCACAAGCAGTTCACCGAGATAGCCCGGGAGATAGACAGGAGCAACACCAAGCTTTTGGTGCTGGACGAGCCCACCGCGGTGCTCACCGAGTCCGAGGCGGAGATCCTCATAAAGGCGGTGAAGCGCCTCACCGCCAAGGGCCTTTCGGTCATATTCATATCCCACCGCCTCCAGGAGGTCATAGACCTCTGCGACAAGATAGTGGTGCTCCGGGACGGACACGTGGTCCAGGAGGCCAGGACCTGTGACGTCACGGTCCGGCAGATAGCCAACTGGATGGTGGGCCGCAAGGTGGAGGAGTCCCACGCGGAGGATGGGGAGGTCCGCTCCCTTGGTGAGCCCATCCTGTCGGTGAAGAACCTGTGGGTGGACATGCCCGGCGAGACCGTGCGGGACGTGTCCTTCGAGGTCCGCAAGGGGGAGATCTTCGGCATCGGGGGCCTTGCGGGGCAGGGGAAGCTCGGCATAGCCAACGGCATAATGGGGCTTTACGCCGCGGGAGGCCACGTGGAACTCCACGGCAAGCCCATAAAGCTGAACGACCCGGAGGCGTCCTTGAGGGCCGGCATGGCCTTCGTATCCGAGGACCGGCGGGGGGTGGGGCTTCTGCTCCAGGAGGGCATAGACTGGAACATAGCCTTCACCGCCATGCAGATCCAGGAGAAGTTCATCCGCCCCCTCATGGGAGGCCTCATCAAGTGGAGGGACGACAAGGCCATAGAGGAGTGCGCCAACGAGTACATAAAGGCCCTGGAGATAAAGTGCACCGGCCCAAAGCAGAGGGCGGTGGAGCTGTCCGGCGGCAACCAGCAGAAGGTCTGCCTTGCCAAGGCCTTCGTGGTGCGCCCCGACGTGCTCTTCGTCTCCGAGCCAACCCGGGGCATAGACGTGGGGGCCAAGAAGCTGGTGCTGGACACCCTGCGGCGCTACAACCGGGAGTACGGAACCACCATAGTGATGACCTCGTCGGAGCTGGAGGAGCTCAGGTCCATATGCGACCGCATAGCCATAGTGGACGAGGGCCGCATAGCGGGGGTGCTCCCCGCCAAGGCGCCTTCTGAGGAGTTCGGGCTCCTCATGATGGGAGAGATCAAGGTTGAAACGGAAGAGAAGGTGAAGGCCTGTGACTGATAAGCTTAAGTCCTTTATAGAGGCCGCCGGCTGGCCCAGGGTCATCATAGGGCTTTTCCTGGTCTCCCTCTTCGTGGCGGCCCCCTTCGTGGGGGTCCGGGTGGACACCTCCCTGAGCGATACTCTGGTGCGGGTGGGGATGAACGGCGTCATGGTGCTTGCCCTGGTCCCCATGGTCCAGTCGGGGTGCGGGCTTAACTTCGGGCTGCCGCTTGGGATAATCGCCGGCCTTGTGGGGGCCGTGACCAGCATCGAGCTCAACGTTACCGGCATGATGGGGTTCCTCACCGCCATGGCCATAGCGGTTCTACTGGCGGTGGTGCTGGGCTACGGCTACGGGCTTCTGCTCAACCGGGTCAAGGGGGACGAGATGATGATAGCCACCTACGTGGGCTTCTCCTCCGTGGCCCTCATGTGCATGGCGTGGCTTCTGCTCCCCTACAAGAGCCCCAACATGATATGGGGATACGGCGGCTCCGGCCTTAGAACCACCATAAGCGTGCAGGGCTACTGGCTCAAGGTGTTGAGCGACTTCTTGGCCTTCAACATAGGCCCCAACTTCTACTTCCCCACCGGCATGTTCCTCTTCTTCGCCCTCATGTGCTTCATCATGTGGGGGTTCCTCAAGACCAAGACCGGCACCGCCATGACCGCCGTGGGGTCCAACCCGGAGTTCGCCAGGGCGTCGGGCATCGACGTGGACAAGATGCGGATCGTCTCGGTGGTGCTCTCAACGGTCTTCGGGGCCATAGGCATCCTGGTGTACGAGCAGAGCTTCGGTTTCATCCAGCTCTACATGGGGCCCTTCTACATGGCGTTCCCCGCGGTGGCGGCCATCCTCCTGGGGGGCGCCTCGGTTAACAAGGCCTCCATGCTGAACGTCATCGTGGGTACCTTCCTCTTCCAGGGGATACTGACCATGACCCCGTCGGTCATAAACAGCATAATGCAGACCGACATGTCCGAGGTCATAAGGATCATCGTGAGCAACGGCATGATCCTCTACGCTTTGACCAGAAAGGTGCAGGTAAAGAGATGAAGGACGCCAACATGAAGGAAAAGATCCAGCGGCTTCTCATAAGCAACGCGGTGCCCATCATCTTCATCGCCCTGTCGGCGGTGGCGATACCCCTGTCCGGGTTTACCGCCAGCTACCTCATCCAAGAGATGATGACCCGGGTGGCCAGGAACTCCTTCCTGGTTCTCTCCCTTCTCATCCCGATCCTGGCGGGAATGGGGCTCAACTTCGGCATGGTGCTGGGGGCCATGGCGGGGCAGATAGGGCTCATCCTCATCTCCGACTGGTCCGTTTCAGGGCTGCCGGGAATGCTGCTGGCCGCCCTCATCGCCACCCCCATAGCGGTCTTCCTGGGCTGGGTGTGCGGATCTGTGCTTAACCGGGCCAAGGGGCGGGAGATGGTCACCAGCTACATCCTGGGCTTCTTCATCAACGGCCTCTACCAGCTGCTGGTGCTATACGGAATGGGCAAGCTCATACCCATAAGGAAGGCGGAGCTGGTGCTCTCCAGGGGCTACGGCATAAGGAACGCCATCAACCTGCAGGGCATAAGGCACTGCCTGGACGAGCTGATACCCCTCAAGATAGGGGAGCTAAGCGTGCCCTTGGCCACCTACCTGGTCATAGGGGCCTTCTGCCTATTCATCCTCTGGTTCCAGCGCACCAAGCTGGGCCAGGACATGAGGGCCATAGGACAGGACATGGCGGTGGCGGACTCGGCGGGCATCCCGGTGGAGAAGACCAGGATAATAGCCATCATCATCTCCACCGTGCTGGCCTGCTACGGTCAGATAATATTCCTCCAGAACATAGGCACCATGAACACATACAACAGCCACGACCAGGCGGGCATGTTCGCCATAGCGGCGCTGCTCATCGGCGGCGCCACCGTCGCCAAGGCCACCATCGGCAACGTGTTCCTGGGGGTGGTGCTGTTCCACCTCATGTTCGTGGTGTCCCCCATGGCGGGCAAGCAGCTCATAGGCCAGGCCCAGCTTGGGGAGTACTTCCGGGTCTTCGTCTCCTACGGCATAATCGCCATCTCCCTGGCGCTTCACGCCTGGAAGAGACAGAAGGACCGGGAGCGGGCCCGCCGTTCCCTCCGGGGCCAGGCGGCCTAAGGCCCGTGAGGGGAGGTGTTCCGCTTGACTAGAAGAAACCTCATAAGACTCGTGCTGGTGGGAGCTTTGGTGGCCTTGGGCGCCGTCCTGTTCGTGCTGGGCAAGGAGCACCAGCTGTTCCTGGACAACCAGGCCGCAACCCTGTCCGGAAAGGACCTAAAGCCCATCGAATCCCTGCGGGTCACCGTAGGCTCCGGGGAACCCATGGAGTTCATGGCGGACGACCGGGACGTGGTGGTGGTCCGAGGCCCCCGGGTGCCCATAAAGGTGGAGCTGTTGGACCAGAACGGGGGAGTCACGAAGACCGTGGAGACCACCCTATCCTTCTCCACCGAGGACAGGGCCATGGTGTCGTTGCCGGCCCTGGTGGAGGGGCTGCCTTGCATGCTCACCCCCCCGGGGAACGAATAGGCCGTAGACGGCAACCTAGGGCTTGACAGAGGAGGGGAACCCCAAAGGGGTTCCCCTCCGTAGAGTTTAATGGGTTTTAGAGGGCTTGATGCTCCCCTGGTCCCTGGGGCCCAGCGGGCCTTACCCAAGGACCCTACAGGATCTCCCGGAGCCTGGCCTCCACGGCCTCCGCGGAGGCCACCATGGACGACAGGCTCTCCACCTGGGATTTTATGGCCTCTATGGTCTTGACCCTGTTCTGGGCCACGGCGCTGAACTGCTTTATGGGTTCCCCGAGGGCCTTGGAGATCTCCGCTATGTCGGTGAGCACGTCCCCCACCTCCTGGACCGAGGCGGTGGTCTGTTCCGCCAGCTTGCGCACCTCGTCCGCCACCACCGCGAAGCCCTTGCCCATGTCCCCCGCCCTGGCGGCCTCGATGGCGGCGTTGAGCCCCAGCATCTTGGTCTGCCTGGCTATGGCATGTATGGTGCTAACCAGCTCGTCGGACCGCTGGGTCTCCTGGGTGAGCCGCTCCATGGCCTCCAGCATGGGTTTCATGGTGCCTTCCACGTCCTTGTTCCCCGATGCCAGGGAGTCGAACGCCTCCTTGAGGGGCTTAAGTATCTCCGAAAGGGCCTTCCGGAGCTTTATTATCTCCTCGATCTGCCGGGTTATGACCCGGGAGTTCTCATCCTCCTTGGCGATTATGTCGTAGAGGAACCGGGCGTCCTGGGAGCGCAGCAGGCCGGTCCTGGGGGACTTCTTCTCCTCCACCTCCTTGGCCACCGAGTCCCTGCCGGTGACCTCTATCACCAGGTCGCAGGGACGGCTCAACAGGTCTTCCATCCTCTTGAAGGTGGGTATGTGGTGCTGACGGGCTTCCCTCATGGCGGGGGCGTCATCGGAGATGTCAACCACCCCGGCGATCTTGAAGTCCAGCTTCATGAGGTGACGCATTATCTTGAGGGCCCCCTCGCCTCCTCCGATGAAACCTATCTTCATGTCTGCCATATCTCAAAGACCCCCTCACCAAAGGTTTTGGCACCACACGACGTGGTATGCTTTAGTTCATAGTCCTTTGCGAATTTTACCAGACCATGGGGGTGTGCATAAATGGGGATGGTTCAAGTTTACACCGGGAACGGCAAGGGCAAGACCACCGCGGCCCTGGGGCTTGCGGTGAGGGCGGTGGGACACGGCCGGAGGGTCAAGATGATACAGTTCTTGAAGGGCTGGGACTTCTACGGGGAGATCCGGGGGGCAGGGTTCCTGGAGGGTTTTGAGCTGGTCCGGACCGGCACGGCGGACTACGTGCCCAAGGGAGGTGCCAGGGATGTGGACTTCAGCGAGGCCCGTCGGGGGCTTGAGTTGGCCCGGGAGGCCCTGAGCTCCGGGGCCTATGACCTGGTGATCCTGGACGAGGTGAACGTGGCGATGGACTACGGGCTCCTCAACGTGGAGGAGGTGTTGGAGGTGATAGGGGGCCGGCACGAGAGGACCGAGGTGGTCCTCACCGGCCGTTATGCCCCGGAGGAGGTCATCGCCGCGGCGGACCTGGTGACCGAGATGCGGGAGGTCAAGCACCCATACCAGAAGGGGGTGAAGGCCCGGGAGGGGATAGAGTACTGATCCCCCGTTCAGTTGCAATGGGCCCCGGTTCCTCCGGGGCCCGGGAGATCCTAGAACCGTAGGGACAGGCAGGAGAGGCCCCCGTCTATCTTTCGGAACTCCGAGGTGTCCACCGTGATGACCCGGTAGCCCAGGTCCCGGACTGCCCTCTCCACGGTGGGGTACCCCTTGGGGACCAGCACGGTTCCGTTGACCCAAATGCAGTTGGCCCCGTAGGCCTCCTCTGGGGGGACCACTATCCGGTTGAAGCCCTTGAACTCGGGGCGGTCCACGAACTCCCCGGAGACCAGCAGGTTGTTGTCCTCTATGTAGTTGACCCCGGTCTTGAGGTGCAGCACCTCCCGCAGGGGCACCGCGGACCCCCTGAGGCCGTGGCGGCTAAGTATGGATAGGAACTGGTCTATTCCCTCCTGGTTCGTCCTGGCGGAGAGGCCCACGTAAAAGTGGTCCCCCACCATCATCACGTCCCCCCCCTCCAGGGTGCCGGGGGATCGGATGAACTCTATCCGGTCCTCCGGGAAGAAGCCCTTGAGCACCTGGGCCATGGATTCCACTTCCCCCTTGCGGCTTGGGGCCCCGGGGTTTGTTATTATGGCGCAGTTCCTGGTTATCACCGCCGTGTCCTCCACGAAGCAGGAGTCCGGATACTCCTCCAGGGGCTCCAGCACCGTTACGTTGACCCCGCAGGACGCGAGGGCCCTCACGTACTCCCGGTGCTGTTCCAGGGCGAGGGGGTAATCCGGTTTCCCAAGCTCCGGACAGGAGGTTATGCCCTCCGTGACGGACCTGCCGGGGGTACGCACTATCACGTTCCTGAACTCCATGGATCTCATCCTCCTTTATTGTCTTATTCTAAAACGCTGAAATGACCAGGCCTTCCCTCAGATCACGCGGACTGCTCGTCGTAGAACGGCGGTACCAGGGGCTTTAGGGTCTCCCCTTGGGGGGCCCTCATGTACCTTGTCCGGTAGTCCTCCAGGAGGGATAGGAACTTGGGGGCCAAGAGCCACAGGGCCACCACGTTGGCGAAGATGGGAAGCGCCGTGGAGGCGTCCGAGAAGACCCATACGACCGTCCCGGGGAGCCCGAACCACACCGCCACGTAGACCATTAGAAGGCTGGGTATCGGGTAGGTCCACTTGTAGAAGCCGAGCAGCCGGTCCTTCCAGGCAGAGTTCCCCAGGAGGTACCGGAGCACCACCTCCATCTGGGCGTAGACCCCCCCGGAGGTGGTAAGGCCGAAGATGAAGACCGCCAGGGCCAGCACCAGCCTTCCGTACCGGCCTATGCCGGTCTCGAAGGCCGACAGGGTGAGGGTGGCCCCGTCCAGTCCGCTGGACCACTTGCCGGTCACCACTATGACCAGGCAGGTCACGGTGCATATGATGAAGGTGTCCACGAAGACCTCGAAGATGCCCATGAGGCCTTGTCTCACCGGGTGATCAACCCTTGCGGTGGAGTGGATCATAGGGGCGGAGCCCCAACCCGCCTCGTTGCTGAACACGGACCTGGCGAAGCCCACCTTCATGGCCTGGGACACCGCCGCTCCCGCAAAGCCCCCCATCGCGGCGCTGCCGGTGAAGGCGGAGCTCACGATGAGGTACAGGGCCTTGGGCAGCTGATCCAGGTAGCGCAGCAGGATGAGCCCTCCCCCCAATATGTAGAATATGCACATGAAGGGCACCAGCCACGAGGCTATCCGACCTATCCCTTTGACGCCCCCCGCTTATCATGCCGTATAGCAAGACCGTATAAACAACGCCCACCCATGTCATGGGGATGCCGAAGGTGTTGCTAACCGCCTCGGATACCGTGTAGGTCTGGATGTTTATGAAGTAGGAGGTGAGGAACCCGAAGGCGAAAAGGCCGCTCAGGGCCTTGAAGACCTTTTTCAGCCCCATCTCATCCCCTATGCCCTTCTTCATGTAGTAGTTGGGGCCCCCGTAGGTCCCGCCTTTCTCGTCGGTGGACCGATAGTGCACCGCCAAGGTTATCTCCGCGGTCTTTATTATCATCCCCACCGTGGCGGCCACCCACATCCAAAATACCGCCCCGGGGCCTCCGGTGGCTATGGCGGTGGCCACACCACCTATGTTCCCCACCCCCACGGTGGTGCCAAGGGCGGCGCTCATGGCCTCCGCGGAGGACAGAAGCCCCTTGCCCTTCCCTTCCCCGGGCTTGAACATGCCCTTGACGGCGTTAGCCCCGGCGGAACGGAAACCGAGGAACTGAAACCCCCCGGTCTTGAACGTAAGATATACCCCAGTGCCCAGAATGGTCAGCACCAGCGGCATGCCCCACATGTAGTCCCAAACTATTACGCTTATCAGGTCCAAGAAGTTCATTTGCTCAACCCCCTTCTGCATCCCCGGTCTTCCCCCTGGGTTTACTTGCGCCACAGGTTATCAAACCCAGGTTTTCTGTGGAATGATGGGTTTTAGCCGCAAGGTCTCCCGTAGGTGATAAAATTAGGTGGTTTTATTAAATACTTTACGCATGTTATGAGGTGGCTTGCCGGATGAGCTCTGACTGCAGCAAGCTTTTGGACCCCACGGGGTGGAGGATACTGGAGGTTCTGCAGGAGAACTGCCGGATATCCTACAAGGAGCTGGGGCGCCGGGTTGGGCTCTCCACGCCGGCGGTTATCGAGCGGGTGAGGCGGATGGAGGAGGAGGGGATAATAGAGGGTTATCGGGCGGTGGTGAACCCCAGGAAGGTGGGTTACTCGTTCCGGGTGATGTTGGCGGTGTCGTCGGTGTACAACAACCCGGACCACGTGGTGATGAAGGCCCTGGAGGAGGTGCCGGAGGTCATCCGCTGCTGGAGCGTGACCGGCTCCAACGACTTCTACATGGAGGCCCTCATACCCTCCATGGAGTTCCTGCAGGAGCTGTTGACAAAGCTGTCCCAGCACGGCCGGATAGTCACATCGATCGTGCTGCCCGTCATGGGGGGCAGCGGCAGGGTGACCCCTCCCAGGGAGAGGCCTTAGGGCAGCACCTGGTCCTGTGGGTCGGTATAACGGGGCCCCCGGGGAGAGCTTCCCCGGGGGCCCCGTTGAAGATGCTAAACGTCCAGGTTCCGGACTTCCTTGGCGTGGGCTTCGATGAACTCCCGCCGGGGGCCCACCGCGTCCCCCATGAGGATGCTGAACAGCTCGTCCGCCAGGACCGCGTCCTCCACCTCCACCCGCTTTATGACCCGGTTGGCGGGGTCCATGGTGGTCTCCCAGAGCTGCTCCGGGTTCATCTCCCCGAGCCCCTTGTAGCGCTGCACCGACGCCTTCTTGCCCGATAGGCGCTGCATGAGCTCCCGGAGCTCCCGGTCGGAGTAGCAGTAGTGCACGTTCCTTCCCTCCTGAACCCGGTAGAGGGGCGGCTGGGCCACGTAGAGATGCCCGTTCTCTATTATCTGGGGCATGTAGCGGAAGAACAGGGTGAGGAGCAGGGTCCTTATGTGGGCCCCGTCCACGTCCGCGTCCGCCATGAGGAATATCTTGTGGTACCGGAGCTTGGAGTAGTCGAACTCGTCCCCAACCCCGCATCCCAGGGCCTGGATTATGGTGCGCACCTGGTCGTTGGACAAGATCTTGTCCAGCCGGGCCTTCTCCACGTTGAGGATCTTCCCCCTTAAGGGGAGTATGGCCTGAAAGGACCGGTCCCGCCCCATCTTGGCGCTTCCCCCTGCGGAGTCCCCCTCCACTATGTAGAGCTCGCACTCCTCGGGCTTACGGTTCGAGCAGTCCGCCAGCTTCCCCGGAAGGTCCATGCCGCTCATGGCGGACTTGCGGCGCACCAGGTCCCGGGCCTTCTTCGCCGCCTCCCGGGCCTGCCGGGCCTTCACCGCCTTCTCCACCACCGGGCGCAGCACCTGGGGCTGGTCCTCCAGAAGAACCTTGAGACCCTCGTAGACCACGGAGTCCACGATCCCCTTCACGTCCCCGTTCCCAAGTTTGGTCTTGGTCTGCCCCTCAAACTGGGGCTCCAAAAGCTTCACCGATATGACCGCCGTGAGCCCCTCCTTGAGGTCGTCGCCGGAGAAGTTGGGGTCCTTGTCCTTGAGGAGCTTCTCCTTCCTGGCCTGGTCGTTTATTATGCGGGTGAGGGCGGTCCGGAAGCCCGAGACGTGGGTTCCCCCCTCCACGGTGTTGATCAGGTTCGCGAAGGCGAAGATCCGCTCCAGGTACGTGTCGTTGTACTGAAGGGCCACCTCAACTATGACCCCGTCCTTCTCCCCCTTCACCACCATGGGGGGCTTGAAGAGGACCTCCTTGCCCCGGTTGAGGTACTCCACGAATGACGCGATGCCCCCCTCGAAGTGTAGCTTCCGCTCAAGCGGCGGGTTCTGCCGCAGATCCGTGAAGATTATGGTGACCCCGGGGTTTAGGAACGCCAGCTCCCTCAGGCGCCCTAAAAGCACGTCGGACGAGAACTCCAGGGTGGAGAAGATCTCCCCGTCGGGCATGAAGTGCACCCGGGTGCCCCGCTTGTCCGTGTCCTCCCCGATCACAAGGTCCGTCACCGGCACCCCCCGGCGGTAGCTCTGCCGGTGTTCCTTGCGGTTCCGCCAAATGGTGACCTCCAGCCATTCGGACAGGGCGTTCACCACCGATACGCCCACCCCGTGGAGACCTCCCGAGACCTGATAGGCCTTCTTGTCGAACTTGGCACCCGCATGAAGCACCGTCAAGACCACCTCCGCCGCGGGCCTGCCCATGGTGGGGTGCATCTCGGTCGGTATGCCCCGGCCGTTGTCCTCCACGGAAACGCTTCCGTCCGGGTGGACCGTGACCTGTATGGTGTCGCAGAACCCCGCCATGGCCTCGTCGATGGCGTTGTCCACCACCTCGTAGACCAGGTGGTGAAGCCCCCGCTGGCCCTGGTCCCCTATGTACATGCCGGGCCGTTTCCTTACCGCCGATAGCCCCTCGAGTACCTGTATGTCCTTGGCGGTGTACTGAGAAACCGGTGCGTTCATCGCTCTCTCTCCTTCTTCTTGTCAGAGGCCCCTTTGGGCGCTTCCTCCAGCCCCTCAACCACAAGCCCCAGCTCCGTGGAGCGCCGGAGGATCGATGCGGGGCTGAGATGGCTCTCCAAAACCCCCCGGTCCTTGAGGTGCACCGAGGTGCCGCCGGGGCTTCTTATGAGGGCCACCACCCGGGGGGCCCAAACTACATCCTTGGAACTTAAGATGAGGAACAACTGAAGACGCCTCCTGGTGGCCTATAATCTAAGTGACCGTTGAACGCTTATTTTATCATGAATGGTGGTGCTTCGTTGAGCTGGCAGGTCCACATGCTGGTGAACTCCCCGGGGGAGCTGATGGGATGGGCTGCCCCGGTGGCGGCGGCCTTGAGGTCCCTGGGGGACGTGTCCTTGACCGCGGTCATACCTCCCTGTCAGTACGCCAGCGGCGGGGAGGCTGAGGCCGCCCGTCGGGTGGCGGACAGGGTGTACCCATTGGGGAGGTTCCTCCGGGAGCGTCCTTGGAGAGATGGCCCTGGGGAGGTCAGGCTTTTGAGGCTTGGGGGGGATGTGAAGCTGGCGGTGCTCCTGGGGCGGCTGATGGGATGTCCCGTGGACGCCTACATCGGCCGGGGCCGGACGGTCAAGGGGATCAGGAAGCACCTGGTGCCGAGCGCAGAGATGGATGAGGCCATACGGGCCCAAGGGGGCCGTGCGGTCCTGGTGGGCTGGCCGGTGTTTGACGCCCTTCCCCCCTCCTGCGGGGCGGTGGAGGGGGTGCCGGTGGTCTTCATGTGCGGCAGCCGACCCTTTGAGGCGGTGAACGGCCTGCCATTCATGGTGGAGGCGGCGTCTGAGATGGTGAAGGCCCTGCCCCAGATCACCCCGGTCTTCCCCATAGCCCCCACGCTGGATCCCCAGGTGGTCTTGGGGGTGCTTGGATCTGTTGGTAACCCGGAAGGGGCCCATAGGCCCTCATGGGTCCGCGTGTCCCGCCCGGGGGTGACGTTCCGGATGCGGGTGACCTGGGATGGGGCCCTTCCGGGGAACCCGGCGCTTTGGGTGGGCTTTCCCGGCACGAACAACCTTCAGGCCGCGGCGTTGGGGGTCCCGCTCCTGGTGGTGCTGCCCCTCAACCGGGCCTGGGAGATCCCCCTGGACGGCCTTTTGGGGTTGATCCCCTGGGGGCTATGGGGGTTAAGGCAGCTTAAGGTCGCCCTGGTTTCCCGCAAGGTGAGGAATCTGCCGTTTGTGAGCCTCCCCAACCGCCTGGCGGGACGTCCGGTGGTGCCGGAGCTGATAGGGTCTTTGGAGCCCCGGGATCTGGCTAGGGCGGCGGCGGAGCTCCTGGCCTACCCGGAGAGGAAGGCCCCCATGTTGGAGGCCTTCAGGGAGATGACCAACCTTAACCGGGGGGCCGCCATGCGGATCGCCCGGGCGGTCCTATCATGAGGGCACAACACGGGGCTTAATTGGTTCCGAAGTACTTCCTCCTCAGGTTGTCCCGCTCCGCCAGGACCACCTGGTCCACCAGGACCTTGAGGGCCGTGGAGATACCCTTGGGCATCACCAGCCCGAAGTTCTCCACCGACAGGGACACGTTGAGCTCCCGCCATCCCGGGTTCTCCTTGAGGAAGGCCCAGGCCACCGGCCGGTCCACCACCAGCGCGTCCACCTCGCATTTCCTAAGGGCCTTCGCCTCATCCTGGGCGGTGGGAAGCGGAACTATGGTTGAGCCCTTGAGCTTCTCCCTGGCGGCTTTCTCGCTGGTTGCACCCCTGGTAACCGCCACCTTGAGCCCCTTGAGGTCAAGCAGCGATTCCACCGGGGAGCTGTCCGGGACCACCACGCTCTGTCCGCTCTGGAAGTAGCTCCTGGAGAAGGTGCAGAGCTTAAGCCGCTCCGGCAGCTTCGTGGCGGTGCTGCACAGGAAGTCGAAGCCCTCGAAGCTTCCCCGGGTCCAAGTGCCGGTTATGGTCCCCGGTTCTCCGGATCCCCATGCCATTGGCACCCATTTAAGGCCAACCCCCATGCGTCGTGCGATGGCCTCCCCGAGGTCCACGTCCAGTCCCCTTGGGGAATCACCCTCCCACCAGTGGAACTTCCCGAAGTCGTCGGTCTCTATGCCCAGCAGGAGCACCCCCCGCTCCTTTATGGAGCCGATGGAGGGCACCCCCCCGTCCTGGGCCCCCAATGACCCGTGGAGCCTCGTAAGGGCCGCTTCCGCCCCTTGGAGCCTTGAGGGGACCGAGTCCATGATCATCCGGTTCTCCTTGATCTTGCCGTCCACCCTCTTGAGCCGCCCCGCCTGCTCTTCCGCCCTGTCCGCCATGATCCGGGCCTTCTTAGACATCCTCTCGGCCCTTTCGTGCTGTTTTGCCGCCCCTTCCGCCCCCAGCCGGAGGGAGGAGCCTATGTGGGAAAGGGAGTCGAACATGTCCTTAAGGTCCTCCATGGTGGCCTCCGCCCGGTCCGAGGCGTTCCTGGATAGGTTGAGGGCCCGGTCGATGTTCTCCGACGCCTCCTGCCCTATTGCCCTGCTGGAGGACGCGAGGTCGCTTATCTTGGATGCCGCCTCGCTGGTCCTGGCGGCCAGCTTGCGCACCTCCTCCGCCACCACCGCGAAACCCCTGCCGTGCTCTCCAGCCCGTTCCGCCCCTATGGAGGCGTTGAGGGAGAGCAGCTTGGTCTGCTTGGCTATGGCGGTTATGTGGGTGGTTATGTCCGCTATGTTCCCCAGCACCTGGGTTATGCGCCCTATGGAGTCCGCCACGGACTCCGCGGACCTCACCATGGCGTTGACCGCCTCGGCGGTGCTGCGGAGCCTGTCCCGGTCCCTCTGGGCCTCCTCCTGGACCTTAAGACCGATCTCGAGGGCCCACCTCATCTCCTCCATGGACCTCTTCGCCTCCCTGGCGCTGTCCCCCAGCTCCTTCAGCATCTCCTGGGCGTATAGGTTCATCTCCTCCCCCGCCCTTGCCACCCGGGAGGACTCCTCCTCTATGGAGGATATGGAAGCGGATAACACATCCATGGCCCCCGCCAGGTCCTCAATGCCAAGCTCTATCCCCCCAAGGTCGGTTATGAAATCCCCCTCGGGAGGCAAGGGTTGGTTTGGTCTCATCGGTTACACCTCCATTAAAAACAGTACATATTTCTTGATATTCTAGTAAATAGATGGAACATTGTGCTCGATTATCCTTATAATAATCACCGTATCCTGTTGTCCCGACGGGGTGGCAGACTGGATTTTGAGGCGGAATGCTTATGGAGGTGGGTTTTTCATGGGCAGCCTTGACAAGCGGCTTTGGGATCTGGCTTGCGCTAAGGCGTCGGGCAGGATGGTCCTTGAGGTGGTTAGGGGGGTTAGGTACACCGCCGCGCTACTGGACAACGGAAGGGTGGGGCTGGCGTACTCGTTCTCCGATATGGTGATGCCCGAGGAGGAGGCCTCGGCGATCCTGTCGTCCCTCCCGGTGGATGCCGCGGAGGCCCTGGGGTTGAGCTCCTCCCGGTGTCCCGGGGACAGGGCGGTGGCCCTTGCGGTGGCCAACGGACTGCTTCCCGTGGAGGGGGAGCTTAGCGGAGCCATCCCCCGGGTGGAGCCGGGGGCTGAGGTGCTCATGGTGGGGCGCATGGAGCCCTTGGAGAACAAGCTGGTGGCCCTGGATGCCAAGGTATTCTTCGCGGACCATCACCGATGCGGTGGGCTGGATGACAAGGAGGCCTTGGACATGGCCTCCCGGTGCGACCTGGTGGTGCTTTCCGCCAGCGCCATAGTGAACGGCACCTGGGAGAGGTTCGTGGAGCTCGCCAGGGATTGCTGGGTGGCGGGGCCCTCGGCGCCCCTTTGCTGGGATGTGTACAAGGAAACCTCCGTCAGCGCCGTGCTGGGCAGGTCCGTCAAGAGCCCCCAGGCGCTAATGAGGATCGTATCCCGGGGCTGCGGGACCAGGTTCTTCGATCCCTTCACCGACAGGGTTCTTCTGTGTGGTGGTCCCTTGTGTGATTAACCCTTGAACTCCGGTCTCCAGGTTCAGCGCTTCAGCGGCGCGATGAATAGGGGATAGAAAAAAGATATTAACCCCTTCTCCTTGCGGACCGCCTCCCCTAGGATTTTCTTGGGATGTCCGGCCTTTGCGGGCCTTGCAGATCCCAAGTCCTGATGGGGAGGCGGTTTATCTTGTTCGTTTTTCGTGGCGGCGTAAGGCGTTCTTTGGTCCTGTGTGCCGTATCGGCGGCCATGGTATGGGGTTTGTGCCTTGGGGTATCAAGCGCCCTGGCGGCCCAGGTGGCGGTCACCTCGGTGGGCCAGAGCCCGGATGCCATGATGGTGCGGGTGCTTCTCAAGAAGGCCGGTCTGGAGTGCAGCTACGAGGCCATGATGAAGCCCCAGGATATTCAGAAGGACCACAAGGTGCTCATAGCCGTGGTTGGGGGGAGCATGAAGGGTCTTGGGGCCGCGGGCATAGACAAGGAGCAGGAGCGGGACCGGGTTAAGGAGCTTCTGGATTCTGCCCGGGGCAAGAAGGTCAAGATCCTGGTGATGCACGTGGGAGGCAAGGGCAGGCGAGGGGAGCTTACGGACTACCTGGCTGGGGCGGCGGTGCCTAAGGCGGACGGGGTGATAGTGGTGAAGGGGGGCAACGACGACGGTCTTATGACCAAGCTGGCCCCCAAGGGGGTTAAGGTGGTGGAGGTTGAGGCCATCCAGGCGGTGACGGGTCCGATGATGGCCCAGCTTTCCGCCTGGGGGGTGTCCAAGTAGTCCCATGGGAAGCTGGTTCTGGCCCGAGGGGGCCTTGGCGGTCTTGATGGTCGGCACCTTCGCCCTGGGGGCCTTTCGTCTCAAGCTCCCCATATCCATCGCCATGGGGTTGGCCTCAGTGGCGGGGGCGCTCTTCGGCGGCTTCGGCCTTCCGGTGAGGCACCTTGTGGAGGGTATGTTCGGCTACCTGGACACGGTGCTGATAATAGCCTGCGCGATGATCTTCATGAAGGCGGTCCAGGGGTGCGGACTTTTGGACTCCCTGGCGGCCTGGACGGTGAGGCGTTTTAAGGGCCATCCGGTTCTTCTGTGCGTTGCGGTGACCCTTTTGATAATGCTTCCCGGGATGATCACCGGTTCCTCCACCGCCAGCTGCCTCACCACCGGGGCCTTGGTGGCGCCGGTTTTAGTGAGCTTGGGGGTTCCCAAGGCGAAGGGGGCGGCGGCCATCGCCATGGGGGCCATATACGGCATGATAGCCCCTCCCATAGACATACCGGTGATGATAATAGGGGGCGGGATAGACATGCCCTACGTCGGTTTCACCCGGCCCCTTCTCTTCGCCACCGTGCCGTTGGCGGTGTTGTCCTCCCTTTGGCTCTTGCTGCCCCACCTCAAGGGGTTCCAGGGGGAGTCCGAGGAGCTTGAGGCGAAGCTTAGGGCCATGGAGGAGGTGCCTTTGACTCCCCTCCTCTTCCTGCCCTTCGGGGTTCTGGTGGGCCTTATGGGGCTGGAGAGCCTGTTCAAGGGGGTTTTGAGCCTTGGGATGCCCCTGCAGTTCCTCTTGGCCTCCGGGGCGGCCTTCCTGGTGGGCCGCAGGTCCAACCCCCTTTCGGTGGCCCGGGAGGCGGTGAGGGATGCCATGCCGGTGTTGGGGATACTCATGGGGGTCGGCATGTTCATCCAGATAATGACCCTCACGGGGGTTAGGGGTTTCTTGGTGGTCTCATGTCTTGCGGTGCCCTTGGCGCTGCTGTATCCGGTCATGGGGATAAGCATACCCTTGTTCGGCGCGGTCTCCGCCTTCGGTTCCGCGTCGGTGCTGGGGGTTCCTTTCGTGCTGGCCCTGTTGGGCAAGGATCAGGTAGTGGTGTCCAGCGCCCTGGCGCTGCTCGCGGGGCTCGGGGACCTCATGCCACCCACCGCGTTGGCGGGCATTTTCGCCGCCCAGGTGGCCGGTGAGGAGGACTACTTCAGGGTGCTCCGGCACTGCATCGTCCCCGCCGGGCTGACGGTCCTGTGGGGATTGGGCATGGTGGCGGCGGCCAATCCCTTGGCGGCCCTTTTAAAGTGAGGAGGGAGCTTTCTTGACCTTGGTATATCTGATCATAGTGGCGGCCGTGCTGATCCTGGTGGTGGAGCGGTGCATCAAGGGGGAGGACCTCATGACCCAGGCCACCGCCGCCATGGTGGCCATCCCCCTGGTTCTAAGGCTTCTTAGGGTCAAGTAGGTGATGTCGCGATGAAGGCCACCAGAACCAGTGGTTTGGTCATGCTGGCCCTGGCGGGGATCCTGTGTTTTGCCGCCGCCAGGGACTTCAGGGCCATGTGGGCAAGGGATCGGGTGTTTCCCGCCCCGGGCTTCCGGATGGAGATGCTGTCCAAGTACCTTCCCTCCATAAAGGGTACCGGGGTGGACACGGAGGTTTACGTTCAGGAGGGGCCGGAGAAGGGGGGCACCGTTTTTGTCCTGGGGGGTACTCATCCAAACGAGCCCGCGGGCTACCTTTCGGCGGTGGTGATGCTGGAGAACGCAAGGGTGAAGCGTGGCCGTCTCATAGTGGTCCCCTTTGGGAACGCCTCGGGGTTCACCCATAATCAGCCTCAGGAGGCGTCACCAAGCCGCATATCCTTCAAGCTTCCGGATGGGTCTGAGAGGAGCTTCAGGTACGGATCAAGGGACGTAAGCCCTCTTATCATGTGGCCCGTGCCGGATGTCTACGTTCATAAGGCCTCCGGTCAGGCCCTTTCGGGGAACGAGAGCAGGAACCTGAACAGGGCTTACCCGGGCGATCCGGCGGGTACCCCTGCGGAGCGGCTGGCTTACGCCATCATGGAGCTCCTTCGCAGGGAGAGGGTGGACCTGGCGTTCGACCTTCACGAGGCGTCCCCGGAGTACCCGGTGGTGGACGCCATAGTGGCCCACGAGAAGTCCATGGAGGTGGCCGCCGGGGCTGCCATGGACCTCAAGCTGTCCGGCATAGAGATGAGGTTGGAGCCATCCCCGAAGAAGCTTAGGGGTTTGAGCCACCGGGAGTGGGGGGATGGCACCGGTGCCATGCCGTTTCTCATAGAGGTGGCCAATCCAAGTCAGGGTCGTCTCAGGGGGCGGACCGACGAGAGGCTGGTGAAGACCGGGCTGGACAAGGCGTACCTCAAGGCCTCCGGGCTTGGGCGTCTCTTCGTGCCCTACGATTCCAAGGGCAAGCCCATTGAGGAGCGGGTGGGTCGCCAGCTGGCCACGGTGATGTCGGTGGTGAGCGCTTTTTCGGACTTCAACTCTGAGAGGGGGGTCGTGATAGAGGGGGTTCCCGCGTACGAGGAGATGGTATCCCTGGGGATAGGGGCGTTTCTTAAGAGGCAGGCCTTGAACTAAAGGAGGCCCGGTGTTGTGGAAGGGGGAATGACTGTGAGGAAGTGGACGGGCGGTCTGGCGTTTGCCTTGATGTTGGTGTGTCTTTTGCTCTCTAGCTCCGCCATGGCGGGTCCTGGGGACGTTTACGCCCCTAACGGCATGGTGTCCAGCGCTCATGAACTGGCCTCCTGGGCGGGGGTTATGATAATGAAGCAGGGGGGCAACGCGGTGGACGCGGCGGTGGCGGTGGCCTTGGCCCTCAACGTGGTGGAGCCCAACGCCTCCGGCATAGGTGGCGGGGGCTTCATGACCATTCGGACCGCGGACGGGAAGACCGTGGTGGTGGACTATAGGGAGACAGCTCCTGCTTCTGCGACCAAGGACATGTTCGCCTCCGATGAGGCCAAGAAGGGCAAGTGGTCCATAAACGGCGGCAAGGCGGTGGCGGTTCCGGGTTTCGTGGCGGGGATGTTCTACGTGTTGGAGAAGTACGGCACCATGTCCTTCGCCCAGGTGGCCCAGCCCGCCATCGAGCTGGCGGAGAAGGGCTTTAAGCTGCACCCCATGCAGAGTCAGATAATAACCGACGAGTATGAGAAGCTCCAGGCCTACAACGACCCCGCCTCGGTGCCCTTCTTCAAGGACGGCCTTCCCATGCCCGCGGGGGAGATCTGCGTCCAGAAGGACCTGGCCAAGACCCTTAGGATCCTGGCATCCCAGGGCAAGGAGGCTTTCTATGGGGGGCCCATAGGAGAGGCGCTGGTGAAGGCGGTTAACGCCCATGGGGGCAAGATGACCCTTGAGGACCTCAAGTCCTACCGGGTGATGGAGCGCAAGCCCGTGTTCGGCACCTACCGGGGTTACCGGATATACTCGGTGCCCCCGGCGTCCAGCGGCGGGACCCACGTGGTGGAGCTGCTCAACATCCTGGAGAACTTCCCCATGGGGGAGCTCAAGCACAACTCCGCTTCATACCTGCACGTGATGGCGGAGGCCATGAAGCTGGTGTATGCGGACCGGGGCAGGTACATGGCGGACACCGCCTTCGTGAAGGTCCCCGTGACGGGGCTCACCAGCAAGGGTTACGCGAATAGGCAGGCGGAGCGGATAGACTTCAAGAAGGTGGCGTCCGACGTGCCCTTTGGCAACCCCTGGGACTTTGACTCCCCGGTATCCCATTACGTGGGAGGGGAGGTCAACGAGCGGGTGAGCACAACCAGCTTCTCCGTGGCGGACAAGGCGGGCAACATCGTGGCGGCCACCAACACCATAAACTACTTCTTCGGCTCCGGCGTCATAGTGCCCGGCTACGGGGTGGTGTTGAACGACCAGATGGACGACTTCTCCTCGGACCCCAAGAGCGTCAACGCCCCGGAGCCCGGGAAGAGGCCCCTTTCGTCCATGTCCCCCACGGTGGTGCTGACCCCGGAGGACAAGCCCTTCATGGCGGTGGGGGCGGCAGGAGCCACCAGGATAATAACCGCGGTGACCCAGATAATAATGAACGCCGTGGACTTCCGCATGTCCATGGACGACGCCATAGAGCAGCCCAGGATATACAACCTGGTGTCCGGCGGCAAGGCGGGCAAGCTTTACGCGGAAGAGGGGATAGACCCCATGGTTGTGGAGTTCCTTCGGTTGAAGGGGCACGACGTGGAGGTCAAGCCCAAGTCCGGCACGTTCGGCACTGCCCAGGGGATAATATTCGGTTCTGCCAACGGCCTTAACGGCGGTGCGGACTCCCGGAGGTTGGGGGTGCCCGTAGGCTTCTAGGGCCGTGGGGAGTTGAGTTTTCAGTGGCTTTAGCAGAGGGTCCGGGGGTCTTTATGGCCCCCGGCGGTCTTATTGGCTCTAGAATTATCCCATGGGGTTGATGACGATCATCCGGCCGAGACGATTGGGCCGCCTTTGGTCCTTGTGTGTCGGGGCGGCTATGCTTGCAGCTTGGGCAGGTACCCTCCGTTTAGGAGGGTTTCTGGTGGTTCGTTTCTTGAAAGGAGCTGCCCTGAGCGTGTTGGCGGGGGATCTGGTTCAGGGGGCCCTTTTGCTGGTGGGGATGAACTCCCTGAGGGCCCTCCTGCTTTACTGGGGGTGGCTCATCCTTGGGGATGCGGTGCCCGGGGGCATAAGGGGGTGGGCGGGTTTTGGGGTGGTGCTGGTGGGCATCCCCCTTTCCTATGGTGTCTCCTGGGCCGTCACCGGGGGATCGGGTCTTCACTTTGGCACCGGAGCGCTGGTATCGCTTCTTTCGGTGCTGCTCATAAGGGGTCTTGCGGCCCCCCTGAAGGGGGTCCTGGACAGGGGGTTGGTGATGGGACTGGTGGTCCTGTCCATCCAATGGCTGGATCTTTGTCCCTCCTTGACCCCCCTACGGTTTCGGCGGCGGGGAGCTATCCATGGCGGTGAAGGGGATGGCCTCGGCCATGGGGGAGGAGGGGCTGTTTGACTGGATAGGACTGCTCGGTTTCGGCCTGTCCTTGGCGGGAGCTCTTTCCGGGGCGGCCATCTTAATGGGGAAGGTGCTTCAGGAACGGCAGTTTCGTCTCATTCGTAGCCAGGAGAGGATGTTGGCCCAGATGAGGGAGGAGGGCCGGAGGGCCCGGGTGTTTCGGGAGCTTCAGCAGCTGGTGCACGATCTTCGGCGCCCCCTCACGGTTATAACCGGCCTTGGGGACGTGATGTTAGCGGAGAGCCCTTCGGACAGCAGGCTTGAGCTGTTGATGGAGGCGGCGGATGGGATGGATCGGATGATCCAGGAGATCCTGTCCGGGGAGGCGGTGAGGGCCGTGACGGTCCGGGAGGTGGTGGACCTGTGCCTTTCCCAGATAAGCCCCATGCCCTATCGGGACCGGGTGGTGGAGAGCCTGTCTCCGGAGGTGTTGGGGTTGTACATAAGGGCCAACCTCATGAGGCTGTCCAGGGCCCTGGTGAACCTGATAGACAATGGGGCCCGGTGGGGTGGGGAGGTTGTCCTGGTCTGCCGGAGGGTCTCAGGGGGAGTGGAGTTTGTTGTCCGCGATCGGGGGCCCGGTTTCTGCGGCGGTTCCTTCGGTACCGGTCTTACATTCGTGGAGGATACCGCGGATTCCCTTGGGGGTTTCCTGGAGATACGGAGTCCCGAGGACGGAGGGTGCGAGGCCGCCCTGTTCGTCCCGGAGGCGCGGGAAGGGGAGTCTGGTTGATGCTGAGGATCGGGGCCCTTGATGACGACGAGGCCATACTTTTCACCTTGACCGCCATGGCCAAGACCCAGGGCTGGGACCTTGAGACCACCACCTCGGTGGATAGGTTTTTGTTTTGGGTTAGGGATGGAGCAAAGGACATATACCTTCTGGACTACCACCTGCCGAGGATGTCGGGGCTAAACGTGCTGAGGCAGGCGAAGTCCATAGCTCCGGACTCTGTCATAGCCATGCTGACGGTGGAACAGAACCCCGAGGCGGCAAGACGCCTGCTGGAGGAGGGGGCGGAGGACTTCATAACCAAGCCCATAAGGCTTGCGGACTTCTGTTCCAGGATCAACCTCCTGAAGCGCCTTTCGGCATCCGTTAAGGGGGTTTGGAGGGAGAGTCGGAAGGGATTGTCGGAGGAGAAGATAAGGCGGGCCAAGGGGATATTGGAGGAGTCGGGGGATAGGGGTGTCACCGCGGAGGAGATGGCGGGCCGCATGGGGGTAGCTTATGCCACCGCCCATCGCTACCTGGAGTACCTGGTTACCCGGGGTCTTGTGGAGCGCGAGGAGGCGGAGGGGGACGGGCGCCCCGGCCGTCCTAGGTTGGTTTATCGGCTTTACCGGGCTGGCGGGAGGCAGAGCGGTCTAAATATTTGAAACAGTGTGCACCCCAGGCATATAATCCCCTGCAAGAGGGGGGTATGTCATGGGGAAAAGCGGCGGTGACGTGATCGTGGTGGGGGGCGGGGTACACGGGTGCTCCGCTGCCTATGAGCTGGCGAAGGCGGGTTTTAAGGTGACCCTGTTCGAGGGTCGTTACCTCTCCGCCGGGGGTTCCGGCAGGTCCGCGGCGGGGATAAGGCAGCACTTTGGGACCGAGGTGAACTGCAGGCTCGCCATGTACAACGTGCAGGTCTTCAGGAACCTTCAGGAGGAGCTGCGGTGTCCGCTGGATCTGGAGTTCACCCAGTGGGGTTACCTATGGGTTGCCTACACGGATAGGAGCCTTGGGCAGCTCCGTTTGAACGTGGAGCTTCAGAACTCCCTTGGCATACCGTCCGAGATACTGGATCCGGAAGAGATCCGGTCCAGGTGGGGTTATTTAAAGCTTGACGGGGTGATCGGCGGGGCGTTTTGTGCCGAGGACGGTCACATCAACCCCCATGGTCTTACGATCGGCTACGCCGAGGCGGCGAAGAGGCACGGGGCCTTGGTGATGATGAAAAGCCCGGTGGACCGGGTGTTGGTCCGTGGGGATCGGGTGGCGGGGGTCAGCGTAATGGGGGAGGAGTGGCATGCTCCGGTGGTGCTGTTGGCCGCCGGGCCCTGGTCCGCCCCTTTGGCGGCCTCTGCGGGGGTGGAGTTGCCGGTAGCGGCGGAGAGGCATCAGATACTGGTCACCGAGCCGGTGGAGCCCTTTGGGTGTCCAATGGTGCTGTGCTTAGACGATGGGGCTTATTTCAAGCAGTGTCCTAACGGCACGTTCCTAATCGGCAGGGACGATCCTCTGGAGCCCAAGACCTGTGAAGTCCAGGTATCCCCTGGTTTCTTGGAGGGGGTATGCCGCAGCGTGCTTCAGCGGATGCCTATCCTTAAGGGGGTACGGGTTGTGCGGCAGTGGTCCGGGCCTTACGACATTACCCCGGATAGACAGGCCATAATAGACTGGACCCCCGTGGAGGGGCTCATGGTCAACTGTGGATGGAGCGGCCACGGCCTTCAGTTCGCCCCCAGTGGGGGCCGGCTGGTGAGGGAGATGCTGCAGGGGGTTCCCACCTTCGTGGACATCCGGCCCTTCCGGCTATCGAGGTTTGAGGAGGGGGATCTGTTCCCGGAGCCCGCCTGCATATGAGCCAAGGACCTCCCCGGCGGTGCGGGTGTACAAGCCCCCCTTGTTTGAGGGGGGCTTTTGTTATAGTATCCCTCCTTAAAAAACCCAGGTCCTCGCCTTTGGGCGGGGCTGCATGGCAGGTCAAACTGGAAGGGAGAGTGGTCTTGTTGGAGCAACGGCGTGTGAGGGAGTTCTTCCGGGGTTTGAGGTCCCCGCTGGTTCTGGATGGCGGCATGGGAACCCAGCTGGCGGAGAGGGGATGGCATCCACCGATGCTTCCGGAGGAGATGTGCCTTCACATGCCCCAGGCGGTTCTGGAGGTCCACAGGGGTTACGTGGCGTCCGGGGCCGCCGTCATAGAGACCAACAGTTTCGGCGGTTCCGTGCGGAAGCTGTCCTTGAAGGGACTTGGGGACAGGGCGGAGGAGCTGGCCAGGAGGTCCGCGGAGCTGGCCCGCCGGGCCGCGGGGGACCAGGTGTTGGTGGCGGGATCTGTGGGGCCATCGGGGGATATGCTGAAGCCTCTGGGGGACATGTCCTTCCAAGAGGCGGTCATGTCCTTTGAGCCCCAGGTGAGGGGTCTTGTCGAGGGCGGGGCGGACCTCATCCTGGTGGAGACCATGCTGGACCTCAAGGAGGCCAAGGCGGCGGTGGAGGCGGTGAAGCGGGTTAGGGAGGACATGCCCTTCGTGGTGAGCTTCACCTTTGACCGGGATGGCAGGACTGTTAGCGGTGACTCCCCGGAGGCCGCGGCCATTTGGGCGGAGGCGGTGGGGGCCATCGGGGTAGGGGCCAACTGCGGCCTGGGGCCCAGGGGTTACGTGGAGGTGGTGCGGCGCCTTGCGGGTGCCGCAAGCCTGCCCGTTTGGGTGTATCCCAACGCGGGGGTGCCCTCCGCGGGGGATTACCTGGGGCCTCAGGAGTTTGCGGAGGGGTGTGCGGCGCTGCTGGAAGCCGGGGCGTCGGTCATAGGGGGCTGCTGCGGCACCACTCCGGAGCACGTGAAGGCCCTGGCGGCGATGGCGGCCAATAGGTCCCTGGCGGCAACGGATGCTGCCGGGGGTCTTAGGCTCTGCGGCAGGTCCAAGGTATTCTCCTTCGGCCCCGGACTGCCCCTTGGCATAATCGGTGAGCGGATAAACGTGTCCAGGAAGTCCCCCATAAGGGAGCAGGTGGGTCTCTACCGCTACGGGGCGGTGAAGGAGGAGGCCCGTTCCCAGGCCTTGGCGGGGGCTTCGGTGATAGACGTTAACGTGGGGCTTCCGGAGATAGACCAGGTGAGGGCCATGCGGGAGGCGGTGTGGGCGGTGGAGTCCGCCGCGCCCCTGCCGATCTCGCTGGACAGCGACGACCTAGGCGTGCTGGAGGCGGGGCTTAGGGAGGCTGCGGGGGTGCCGTTGATAAACTCCGTCACCGCCAAGGAGGAGCAGCTTAGGCTTGGGATGCGGCTTGCCATGAGGTATGGGGCGGCCCTTACGGTGCTTTTGATAGATCACCGGGGGATACTGGAGGACGGCCTTGAGCGAGCCCGGATAGCGGAGCGGGTCCTTGAGGCTGCCCGGGAAGAGGGTTTCCCGGGCAGCCGGATAGTCTTCGATCCCCTGACGTTGACCCTTGGGTCCGGGGAGGCGAACGGGTTGGAGACCCTCCGGGCGGTTCGTGAGGTGGTGGCCCTTGGAGGGCTTACGTCCCTTGGGATAAGCAACGTGTCCCACGGCCTTCCCGCCCGGGGGCTGCTTAACCGGTCCTTCCTCGCCATGGCCATGGGGGCTGGTTTGGACATGGTGATATGCAACCCCTTGGACCGGGAGCTGATGGGCATTGTTAAAGCCTGTGATGCCCTGAGGGGAAGGGATAAGGGGCTGTCTTGCTTCATGGCCTTTGGGGCCGATTGGTGTGACGTGCCCTCCGGTGGGGCATTGGGAGCGTTGAAGGCTAAGCAGCCCGAGGGAGGGGCTGTGGGGGGGTCCAAGGCCCCCGACGGTGAAGTTCATCTCTCCCCCCTGGCGGCCAAGGTTCTGGATGGTGATGAGGAGGGGGCGTTGGGGGAGGCCCGGCGTTTGATCGATCTGGAGGGGCCCCTTGGGGTCATATCGGATCACCTGGTGCCTGCCTTGGACGAGGTGGGTCGCCGTTACGAGACCGGGGAGTTCTTCCTGCCCCAGCTGATCGAGGCTGCCCAGGCGGCCTCCGCGGTGTGCGCCCTGGCGGAGGAGGAGCTGCTGAGGGAGGGTTCCAGCGCCAGCCGGGGGACCGTGGTGCTGGCCACCGTGGAGGGGGATCTTCACGACCTGGGGAAGAACGTGGTGGCCACGGTGTTGAAGAGCCACGGTTACCGGGTTGTGGATCTTGGGAAGGACGTTAAGGCGGAGCGGATAGTGGAGGCCGCCCTGAGGGAGGGGGCCCAGGTGGTCGGTCTGTCCGCCCTCATGACCAGCACGGTGCCCAGGATGAAGGAGGTCATAGAGGAGACCCACCGCAGGGGCTGTGGTTTCAAGGTGATAGTGGGGGGTGCCGCGGTGAGTCCCTGGTATGCCCGGTCCATTGGGGCGGATGGGATGTCCTACGATGCGGTGGGGGCGTGCTAAGCTGGTGGAGAGGCTCATGAAGGGGCTTCCCTGTGATTGGGAGGGATTGGGATGTTCGTAAAGGACATGTTTCGGCGGGGCCGTCCGGTGGTCTCCTTTGAGATATTCCCTCCCAGGGGGGGTGTCCCGGTGGAGGAGGTCTATCGTACCCTTGGGGCCATAAGGGATCTCAAGCCGGACTTCGTGAGCGTCACCTACGGGGCGGGGGGGAGGCACCAGGGACTCCACGCTGGAGATAGCCTCGGTGGTGAAGAACCGGTTTGGCCTTGAGGTGATGGCCCACTGCACCGGGTTGTGCCACGGTCCCGTGGAGGTGGACGAGATGGTGGAGGACCTCATGTACGAGGGGGTGTACAACCTGCTTGCCATGAGGGGGGATCCGCCCCGGGACGGTGGGGTTCCCAGGGATCCCGCGTTTCCCCATGCGGTGGACCTCATAAGGCACCTTAGGCTTGCCTTTGGGGACGAGGTCTGCATAGCCGCCGCGGCGTATCCGGAGGGGCACGTGGAGGCGGAGGACCTTGAGGAGGACCTTCGGTACCTCAAGGAGAAGGTGGAGGCGGGGGTGGATTTTCTGGTCACCCAGCTGTTCTTCGACAACGAGCTCTTCTACCGTTTTATGGAGAGGATAAGGGCCATGGGGATAGGGGTGCCGGTGCTGGCGGGGGTATTCCCGGTGCTCAATCCGAAGCAGGTGGAGCGGATAGTGTCCCTTTGCGGGGTGTCTTTCCCCCCCAAGTTCACCCGGATGGTGGCCCGGTATGCGGATGATCCTGGGGCCCTGGCGGAGGCGGGGGTGGCTTACGCCACGGAGCAGATAGTGGATCTGTTGGCCTTTGGGGTGGACGGGGTGCACATATACACAATGAACCGTCCGGACACCACGAGGCGGATAATGAACAACATAGGGCTGGTGAGCGGGAGGGGGTAGTCCCCTCCCGCTGCAGGGTTCCCCTTGTACCCTTGGGGAGGGAATGTTATCATGTTAACCAGCGGGGTGGTTTCAGTACGCCCCTCTTCCATTCCTCCTACCCGAAGGTATTGCCTCCGGGGAGGCGGTGGGAAGGCGCTGCGGGTTGGGTTCAGCCTTGCAGCGGCGTTTTGTGTCGTTAAGCTCCGCCGACCTTGAGGATGGCCCTTGGGGCGTCCCATGGGGAGGGGTGCTGGGGTATGTGTTTTTAGCCTGCGGGTTTTGGCACCTTGCGGGCATGCCTTTTAAGCGCCCTTTGGCCCTGTGGGTCTGGGGCGCTTGTTTTTGTCCCTTTGGGGGCCCGGTTGAGTGGTTGAGCAGAGGCAGGCCGGGGCAGTTTGTTTTGGGGGTGTTTCAATGGATCACCGATCCGGCAGGTCCAGGCTTGGGGTGGTGGCAATAGTGGTGGAGGACCTTGGGATGTCCGATCGGGTGAACTCGGTGCTCCATGATTACGCGGGGATCATATTGGGGAGGATGGGTATCCCCTACAGGGACCGGGGGGTATCGGTCATATCGGTCATCGTGGATGGGACCGAGGAGGAGATAAGCGCCATGACCGGCCGGATCGGCCGTATACCCGGTGTATCCGTGAAGGCCGCTTACGCTAAGGCCGCCGGTGGTGTCTTGGGGAGGGATGTGGTTTGAGTTCCCATTTGGAGGTGGCGGACCCAGGCCGGCTGTCCTTGGAGGAGCTGCGGCAGTTGGTGGACGCCATGGTGGGTGGTTACCTTCCGACCCTGGACCAGATGGAGGGGCTGCTCTCCCTGGATAGGGAGGGGGCGGAGCTGCTGTTCCAGGGGGCGGACCGGGTCAAGCGCTCCATTTTCGGTGATGAGGTGCACATAAGGGGGATCATAGAGTTCTCGAGCCACTGTTCCGGCCGGTGTCTGTACTGCGGGCTTAGGGCGGACAACCGGGGGCTTGAGAGGTACCGGATGGGGGAGGAAGAGATAGTCTCCTGCGCCCGGGAGGCGATAGACGCGGGCTACATGAGCTTGGTGCTCCAGTCCGGGGAGGACGGGGGGTACACCAGGGAGGTCTTGGGCAGGATCATCGGTAGGATAAAGTCCTACAAGGACGTGGGCATAACGTTGAGCATCGGGGAGAGGACCTACGAGGACTACCGGTATCTCCGGGATGCCGGGGCGGACCGGTTTCTGATGAAGCACGAGACCTGTGACGAGGTCCTTTACGACCGTCTGCATCCCCACTCGTCGTTCCGGCGCCGCATGGAGTGCCTTAGGCAGCTCAAGGAGCTGGGCTATCAGGTGGGCAGCGGTTTCATGGTGGGGCTGCCCGGGCAGAGTCTCAGGTCCATAGTGTTGGACGTGTTGCTTTTAAGGAAGCTCGACGTGGACATGGCGGGCATAGGTCCCTTCATATCCCACCCTGGCACGCCCCTTGGGGATTCCCCCAACGGGGATCCGTTCTTGGCGCTGAAGACCGTGGCCCTGGCCCGGCTTGTGTGCCGTCGTCCGCACCTTCCCGCCACCACCGCCCTTGGGGTGTTGGACCGGCAGGGGAGGGACATGGCGTTCTTCTCCGGGGCGAACGTGGTGATGCAGAAGCTGGAGCCCCATAGGTACCGGAGGATGTACGAGATATACCCCAAGCCTCACGGAGAGGATCTTCCCATAGCGGAGGAGCGAAGGAGGCTTGAGGCTCTGATAGAGGGGCTTGGCCTCAAGGTCTCGAAGGGTCGAGGCGACGCGGTGAGGCCTTAGGGGGTTTTTGTGGCTGGCAGTACGGGTAGTCACGGGAGGAAGGGGCACTTTTCATTGGAGCGGGTCCGAGGTTTCCCGGCTTGTTCCTCAAGAGTAATGGGAGGCGAGAAGGTATGGGAGTGATCAGCGCTAGGGCGGCGGACAGGGCGGACTTCATCGATCACCAGGCGGTTTCTCAGGCGGTTGACCGCGGGGCTTGTTTGGCGGAGGACCGGGGTTTTGTGGAGCAGGTGCTTGCGAAGGCCCGGGAGGCCAAGGGGCTTGAGCCTTTGGAGGCCGCGGCGCTCCTGCAGATTAAGGATCCCCAGGTCCTAGAGGGGATGTTTCACATGGCCCGGGAGATCAAGGAGAGGATCTACGGCCGCCGGATAGTGCTCTTCGCCCCCCTGTACGTGAGCAACTACTGTGTGAACCAGTGTGCCTACTGCGGTTACAAGTGTTCCAACAGGGGTTTTGAGAGGCGCAGGCTCACCATGGAGGAGCTGGAGGAGGAGGTCCGGATCCTGGAGGGGTTGGGGCACAAGAGGCTGGCGTTGGAGGCCGGGGAGGACCCGGAGAACTGCCCCTTGGACTACATACTTGAGTGCATAGGGAAGATATACTCCCTCAAGTTCGATAACGGCAGCATAAGGCGGGTCAACGTGAACATCGCCGCCACCACCGTGGAGGAGTACCGTCGCCTTAAGGAGGCGGGGATAGGGACCTACGTGCTGTTCCAGGAGACCTATCACCGGCCCACCTACCAGGCCATGCACCCCTCGGGGCCCAAGAGCTCCTATGACTGGCACACCACCGCCATGGACCGGGCCATGGAGGCTGGGATAGACGACGTGGGGCTTGGGGTCCTCTACGGCCTTTATGATCACGTGTACGACACGGTGGCCATGCTTTACCACGCCAAGCACCTGGAGGAGCGTTTTGGGGTGGGGCCCCACACCATATCGGTGCCCCGGTTGAGGAAGGCCCATGGGGTGGACCTTTCGGGTTTCCGGCCCGTGGATGACCATGATTTCAAGAAGGTCGTGGCGGTCATAAGGCTTTCGGTCCCCTACACGGGGATGATCCTTTCCACCCGGGAGGAGGCGGGCTTCAGGGACCAGGTCATATCCTTGGGGATATCCCAGATAAGCGCCGGCTCATGCACCGGGGTCGGGGGGTATGCGGAGCACTACGTGAACCGTCCGGTGGATGAGAAGCCCCAGTTCGAGGTGGGGGATCACCGGTCCCCCATGGAGATAATAAAGAGCCTAATGAGGAGCGGCTACATTCCGAGCTACTGCACCGCCTGTTACCGGGAGGGCCGCACGGGGGACCGGTTCATGAGCCTTGCCAAGTCGGGGCAGATAGGTAACGTATGTCAGCCCAATGGGCTTCTCACGTTGAAGGAGTTCCTGTTGGATTACGGGGATGATGAGGCCAAGGTCATTGGGGAGTCGTTGATAGAGCGGGAGCTCGAGTCCATTCCTAACCCCAAGGCCCGGGAGGCCGCCCGGGGTATGCTTGGGCGGATTGAGTCTGGAGAGCGGGACCTTAGGTTCTAGGTGGCATCCATGTTGGACACCCCTAAGGCCAACAGGCTTCACATAGCCATATTCGGCAGGAGGAACGCGGGCAAGTCGAGCCTCATAAACGCCCTTACCGGCCAGGACGCCGCGTTGGTATCCCCCATGCCTGGGACCACCACGGACCCGGTTTTCAAGGCCATGGAGCTGCTGCCCATAGGGCCGGTGGTGTTCATAGACACCGCGGGGATCGATGACCAGGGGGAGCTGGGGGAGCTGAGGGTTGAGCGGACCCTGCGGGTGATGGACAGGACTGACCTAGCGCTTCTGGTGGTGTCCCCGCCGGCGGGGGATCTTTCGATGGAGCGGGAGTGGCTGGAGGGCCTCAAGGGCCGCGGCATCCCGGTGGTGGGGGTTTGCAACAAGGTTGACGTGGGGGGGATGGATCTAGGGGGCCTTGAGGGGGAGCTGGGGATAAGGTTTGTCCCGGTGAGCGCCAGGACCGGGGAGGGCATCGAGTTTTTGAAGGAGGCCATCCAGGAGGCGGTGCCGGAGGGTTGGGAGCGGGACACCATCGTGGGGGACCTGTTGTCTCCTGGACAGGTGGTTCTCCTGGTGGCCCCTCAGGACATCCAGGCCCCCAAGGGGAGGCTCATACTGCCCCAGGTGCAGGTGATGCGGGACCTGTTGGACCACCGTTGCGTTGGCGTGATGGCCACCGCTGGGGAGCTGGGCGTGTCGCTGGAGTTCTTCCGTAGGGGCGGGGGTTATCCGGATCTTGTGATAACGGACTCCCAGGTTTTTCATATAGTGAAGGAAAAGCTCCCCCCGGAGGTGCCCCTCACGTCCTTCTCGATCCTCATGGCCCGTTACAAGGGGGATCTTAAGACCCTGGTGGACGGGGCAAGGGCGGTGATGAGCCTCAAGGATGGGGACCGGGTGTTAATAGCCGAGGCGTGTACCCATCATCCCCTCAAGGGGGACATCGGCAGGGAGAAGCTTCCCCAGGTAATTCGGGAGATGAGCGGGGCGGAGCTTGGGTTTGACGTGGTGGCGGGGAACGACTTTCCCCGGGAGCTCCGGGGCTATTCGCTGGTGGTGCACTGCGGGGGTTGCATGCTGAACCGGAAGCACATGATGAGCCGCATCATGAGGGCCCGTTCCCATGGGGTCCCCATGACCAACTACGGTGTCCTGCTTGCCCTGAGGAGCGGCATATTGGACCGGGCGGTGGGGATGCTGCTTCCATCCGGATGATGCGGGGCCCTTAGGGCATGGGCAGTAGGTTTTTGCGGGAGGGGGCACGGGAGCTGGTTCCTGGCCTCCTTTTATTTTGCTCTAATTGCAATATTTCATAATTATTGTATAAAAAGAGGGGACGCGAATAGGTTTCGGAGGTGATGGTTGTGTCCAGTCCTTTGGAGATTGGGAGGAAGCTGTGTGAGGTCTCCACGGGGAAGTGCGGGGCCCCCTTGGGTAGGACGCTGGTGATGGGGTTCCTTGGGGGGGCCTACATAGCCCTTGCGGGTTTCTTCTACACGGTGGTCACCCAGGACGGCTATGGCTTTGTGGGGGTGGGGGTCACCAGGTTCTTAGGGGGTCTTGCGTTTTCGTTGGGTTTGGTGTTGGTGTTGGTGGCGGGGGCGGAGCTGTTCACCGGGAACTGTCTTATGCCCATGCCTCTTTTGGCGGGGAGGCTTCCTTTGAGGGGGATGGTGAGGAACTGGTGTTTGGTGTACCTGGGGAACCTGCTTGGGGCTTTGGGGGTGGCTTTCTTGATACGTCTTTCCGGCCTTGACTCTGGGATGGTGGGGGAGAACGCCTTGAAGGTCGCGGCGGTTAAGATGTCGATCCCCTTTGGGGAGGTCGTTTTTCCGGGGGGTGTTGTGCAACTGGCTCGTGGCCTTGGCGGTTTGGATGTCCTATGGGGCTCATGGGGTGGGCGGCAAGACTGCGGCGGTGGTGCTCCCGGTGAGTGCCTTCGTGGTCTGTGGGTTTGAGCACAGCGTGGCGAACATGTACTTCCTGGCCCTGGGGCTTATGGAGGTGGGGCGTTTTGTGCCCCACGGGGTGGATATATCGGTGGTTAGCTTCTGGGGGTATCTGGGCAACCTGGTGCCGGTGACCCTTGGCAACGTGGCGGGGGCTTCGGTCTTCGTGGCCGTGGCCTACTGGAAGGCCCTTGGGGATTCCCTGATGAGCGGGGATGATTGAGGAGGTTTTTAGGCCCCCGATCCCGGGGGCCCTTTGTGTGCTTTGCGGAGGTCTGGGGTCTCGGATGGGGGGGCCTAAGCATCTGGTGAGGCTTAAGGGCCGGCCCATGTGGGAGAGGGTGGTGCTAAGGCTTCGGGGGCTTTTCTGCCAGGTGGTGATAGGGGCGTCCTTCCGCGGCGGGGGTGATTTCCCCGGGGAGCTGGAGGGGACGCCCCTGGTGGTGGTTGAGGATTCGGTCCCTAACAGGGGTCCCCTGGAGGGTCTTCGGGCGGTTTTGTCCGCCTCGGGTTTCCCGTGGTCCTTCGTGGTGGGGTGCGACATGCCCTTGGTGTCCGGAGCGGTGGTAAGGCGCATGTGGGAATTCGCGGGGGACGATTTGGACGCCTTGCTCCTGCGGGTTGGGGGTTATGCAGAGCCCCTTCACGGGTTCTACCGGAGGAGCTGCATGGCTGCGGTGGAGGAGGTTTTGCGGTTCGGGGGCAGGGGCATGAAGGACTTTCACCGGTCGGTGAGGGTTGGATTTCTTGAGCCCTGGGAGGTGGGGGGCCACGAGCTGGTGAGGAGGTCCCTTTTGGGGGCCAACGATCCGCGGGAGCTGGAGGCCATTGAAAAATTTTTATAGCAAGCGATAAAAATTTTTCCGAGTTGAAAAACGGGACTTGTGATAAATTGCGCTTCCGGGGTGTAGAAATTATAATGTCTACGAGCTTGTGCTCCTATGCATAAAGCATGAGGGCAGCGAAGGAGGCGAGGGCGGAAGATGAGTTGCTGTTGCTGCGACAAGGAGAGTGGGCAGCAGTTTCGGGAGCTTGAGGAATTCATAGACAAGCTTCCGAGCAAGAAGGGGGAGCTGATAACGGTTCTCCACAAGGCCCAGGAGATCTTCGGCTACCTACCCGAGGAGGTCCAGGCTTTTGTGGCCCGTAAGCTGGACATCCCCTTGGCGAAGGTCTACGGGGTGGTAACGTTCTATTCGTTCTTCACCATGGAGCCCAAGGGCAAGGTGGCGGTTTCGGTGTGCATGGGGACCGCGTGCTACGTGAGGGGGGCGGAGGAGGTCCTTCACGAGCTTGAGAAGGCCATGGGGGTCAAGGTGGGGAAGGTCTCCGAGGACGGTTATTTCTCCCTGGACACCCTCCGTTGTGTCGGTGCCTGCGGCTTGGCGCCGGTGGTTATAGTGAACGGCAAGGTCTTCGGGCGGGTGACCCCCGCGGACGTTCCCGGCATAGTTGACCAGTACAGGCCTGCTCCGGCGGCTCAGGAGGTGAACTCTTGCAATGTCTAACAAGATAAAGTCCCTGGAGGATCTTCGGAAGATAAAGCAGCAGGTTCAGGAGGGCACGGAGATCCGGGAGAAGGGGCAGAACATCGAGAACATGATAGAGGTCAAGGTGAGCATGGCCACCTGCGGCATCGCCTCCGGGGCTCGGGAGGTAATGGCGGAGATGATAGAGGAGGCCAAGAGGCGGGGGCTTAACAACGTGGTGTTCACCCAGTGCGGCTGCATGGGCTTCTGCCACAGCGAGCCCACCATAATGATAGCCCGTCCCGGGGAGGAGCCGGTGATATACGGCAACGTTAAGGGTACGGACCGCATAAGGGAGATCTTCGATCACGTGATAGAGAAGGGCGAGATGGTGGACGGATTGATCCCCACCAGCTACCGCACCTCCCACGAGTAAGGGGGCCTCGATTCATGGCTGTTAAGATGCACATCCTGGTGTGCGGCGGAACCGGCTGCATATCCTCTCAGAGCGACGTGCTGGCCCAGGCGCTTAAGGACGCCCTGGCCGCCAAGGGGCTTCAGGACGAGGTTAAGGTGGTTCTCTCCGGGTGCTTCGGTTTCTGCGAGCAGGGCCCCATAGTTAAGGTGGCTCCGGACAACACCTTCTACGTGAAGGTTGCCCCGGAGGACGCGGAGGAGATAGTGGCGGAGCACATATTGAAGGGCCGTAAGGTCACGAGGCTCCTCTACAAGGATCCCAAGACCGCCCATGAGGTCTCCGACTCCAAGCACATGGACTTCTACAAGAAGCAGATGCGCATAGCCCTGCGCAACTGCGGGTTCATAGACCCGGAGAACATAAGCGAGTACATCGCCCGGGACGGTTACGAGGCACTTGGCAAGGTGCTCACCACCATGAAGCCCGAGGACGTGATCGGGGAGGTCAAGAAGTCCGGCCTTAGGGGTCGCGGGGGTGGCGGGTTCCCCACGGGCCTCAAGTGGGAGATCGCGAGCCGCTTCAAGGCGGACCAGAAGTACGTGATCTGCAACGCCGACGAGGGAGACCCCGGGGCGTTCATGGACCGTTCCATCCTGGAGGGGGACCCCCACTCGGTGATAGAGGCCATGGCCATATGCGGCTACGCCATAGGGGCCAGCAAGGGCATGGTTTACATAAGGGCCGAGTATCCCTTGGCGGTGCAGCGGCTTCGGAAGGCCATAGAGGACGCCCGGGAGGTGGGTCTCCTGGGGGATAACATAATGGGCACCGATTTCAGCTTCGACGTGGAGCTTCGTTACGGCGCCGGGGCCTTCGTGTGCGGAGAGGAGACCGCCCTCATTCAGTCCCTTGAGGGCAACCGGGGTGAGCCGGTCAGCAAGCCCCCGTTCCCGGCGGAGAGGGGTTTCTGGGGCAAGCCC
Source organism: Thermanaerovibrio velox DSM 12556 (assembly GCF_000237825.1). Lineage (NCBI taxonomy): Bacteria > Thermotogati > Synergistota > Synergistia > Synergistales > Synergistaceae > Thermanaerovibrio > Thermanaerovibrio velox. The sequence goes on along the minus strand of NZ_CM001377.1, from coordinate 1,778,960 downwards.
TCCAACGTCAACAACGTTGAGACCTTCGCCTGCGTGCCCCCCATCATACTCAAGGGCTCCGACTGGTTCTCCTCCATCGGCACCGAGCGTTCCAAGGGGACCAAGGTGTTCGCCCTGGCGGGCAAGGTGAACAACGTGGGGCTCGTGGAGGTCCCCATGGGGATAACCCTGCGGGAGGTCATCTACGACATCGGCGGCGGCATCCGGGACGGCCGGAAGTTCAAGGCGGTCCAGACCGGAGGTCCCTCCGGCGGCTGCCTTGCGGAGAAGCACCTGGACACTCCCATAGACTTCGACAACCTGCTTGAGGCGGGGTCCATGATGGGTTCCGGCGGCATGATCGTCATGGACGAGGACAACTGCATGGTGTCGGTGGCCAAGTTCTACCTGGAGTTCACCGTGGAGGAGTCCTGCGGCAAGTGCACCCCCTGCCGGGTGGGCAACAAGAGGATGCTGGAGATCCTGGAGAAGATCACTCGCGGGCAGGCCACCGAGAAGGACCTGGCAAGGCTCCGGGAGCTGGCGCTGATAATCAAGGACACCGCCCTCTGTGGTCTTGGGCAGACCGCCCCGAACCCGGTGTTGTCCACCATGGACAACTTCTACGACGAGTACCTGGCCCACGTGGTGGACAAGCGCTGTCCCGCCGGGAAGTGCAAGGACCTGGTGCGTTACGTCATAGAGCCGGATAAGTGCAAGGGCTGCACCCTGTGTGCCAAGGTATGTCCTGCGGATGCCATCACCGGCAAGGTGCGGGAGCCCCACGTGATAGATCAGGACAAGTGCGTGAAGTGCGGCGCCTGTTACAGCGCCTGCAAGTTCGGCGCCATCTCGCGTAGCTAGAGCACGGGAGGATAGCCATGATAAGCCTGAACATAGACGGAAAGTACGTTAAGGTACCCGAGGGATCCACGATACTGGACGCGGCGAAGCAGCTTGGCATTGACATACCCACCCTTTGCCACCTCAAGCTGGACGATGCGGTGGGGATGGTGAACAAGAGCGCCTCTTGCCGTATTTGCGTGGTGGAGGTGAAGGGCCGTCGGAACCTGGCCCCCGCCTGTGCCACCCCTGTGGTGGAGGGCATGGAGGTGAGGACCAACACCATCCGGGTCATGAACGCCCGGAAGACCGTGCTGGAGCTCCTCCTTTCAGATCATCCGAAGGAGTGCCTCACCTGTGCCAAGAGCGGCAACTGCGAGCTTCAGGAGCTGGCGGAGCGGTTCTGCATCCGGGAGGTGCGCTTCCAGGGGGAGGAGTCCACGTACAAGAAGGACCACTCCCCGGCCCTTGAGAGGGACATGGACAAGTGCGTCATGTGCCGCCGGTGCGAGACCATGTGCAACGACGTCCAGACTGTGGGGGTCCTCTCGGGGATCAACCGCGGGTTCTCTTCCGTGGTGGCCCCGGCCTTCGAGCGTCCCCTGGTGGACACGGTCTGCACCTTCTGCGGCCAGTGCGCCGCGGTGTGTCCCACCGGCGCGCTGGTGGAGCGGGACTATTCCTGGCAGGTGATAGAGGCCCTGGCGGACCCGGACAAGGTGGTGGTGGTCCAGACCGCCCCGGCGGTGAGGGCTGCGTTGGGCGAGGAGTTCGGGCTGGAGCCAGGGACCTTGGTGACCGGGAAGATGGTGGCGGCGCTCCGCCAGATGGGCTTCGACTACGTGTTCGACACGGACTTCGCCGCGGACCTCACCATAATGGAGGAGGCCTCGGAGTTCCTGGACAGGCTGAACCGGTTCCTCGCGGGTGACAAGGACGTGAGGATGCCCATCCTCACCTCCTGCTGCCCCGCCTGGGTGAAGTTCTTCGAGCACCAGTTCCCCGAGCTCTTGGACGTTCCCTCCTCCGCCAAGTCTCCCCAGCAGATGTTCGGCGCGGTGGCCAAGAACTTCTTCGCCAAGAAGCTCGGTATCCCCCGGGAGAAGCTGGTGGTGGTGTCCGTCATGCCCTGCCTTGCCAAGAAGTACGAGGCCTCCAGGCCGGAGTTCTCCGAGAACGGGAACCCCGACGTGGACATCTCCATATCCACCCGGGAGCTGGCACACCTCATAAAGCGGAGCAACATAGACTTCATGTCCCTGGAGGATCAGGACTTCGACCGGCCCCTCGGGGAGTCCACCGGTGCAGGGGTCATCTTCGGAACCACCGGCGGTGTCATCGAGGCGGCGGTGCGCACCGCGGTGGAGTGGGCCACCAAGAAGCCGCTGGAGAAGATCGACTTCACGGAGCTTCGCGGCATGCAGGGCTGCCGTGAGGCCTGGGTGCAGGTGGGGGATCTTAAGCTCCACATAGGCATAGCCCACGGCCTTGGGAACGCCAGGCATCTGCTGCAGGCCATAAAGGAGGGCCGGGGAGAGATGTTCCACGCCATAGAGATAATGGCCTGCCCCGGCGGCTGCGTGGGTGGAGGCGGCCAGCCGTACCACCACGGGAACTTCGACATAGTCCGCAAGCGTGCGGAGGCCCTTTATAGGGAGGACGCGGGCAAGCCCATCAGGAAGTCCCACGAGAACCCGGAGATAATCAAGCTCTACGAGGAGTTCCTGGGCAAGCCCATGAGCGAGACCGCTCATCACCTGCTCCACACCCACTACTTCAAGCGCAGCGACGTTTAAGGTCCAAGGAGGCGAGGGGGGCTTTAAGGCCCCCCTCGCCGGTTTTCACCCCTCCACTGGGGCTGATGTGAGACCTAGGCGGGCTCGATCTCGTCGCACAGGTACACGTCCTGCACCGCCTTGATGAGCCGGACCCCTTCCTCGAAGGGCTTCTGGAAGGCCTTCCTTCCCAGTATCAGCCCCATGCCGCCCCCTCGCTTGTTTATCACCGCGGTTCGCACCGCCTCCCGGAGGTCGTCCTTGCCGGAGGGGCCGCCGGAGTTGATGAGCCCCACCCGTCCCATGTAGCCGTTGGCCACCTGCCAGCGCACGTAGTCTATGGGGTGGTTCGGTACCAGGTCTTCGTAGACCCTCGGGTGGGTCTTGCCGAAGGACACCGCCCTGTAGCCCCCGTTGTTCTCCGGCAGCTTCTGTTTGACTATGTCCGCCTCTATGGTGGCCCCCAGGTGGTCCGCCTGTCCCGTGAGGTCCGCGGACACGTGGTAGTCCTTGTCCTTCTCGAACGCGGGGTTTCGCAGGTAGCACCAGAGTATGGTGGCCATGCCGAGCTGATGGGCCCGTCGGAAGGCCTTCGAGACCTCCTGTATCTGCCGCCGGCTGTCCGGGGAGCCGAAGTACACCGTGGCCCCCACCGCCACGGCTCCCATGTCCCAGGCCTGTTCCACCGAGGCGAACAGGGTTTGGTCGTGGAAGTTGGGGTAGCTGAGCAGCTCGTTGTGGTTTATCTTGAGCACGAAGGGGATCTTATGGGCGTACTTGCGGGCCACCATTCCCAGAACCCCTAGGGTGCTCGCCACGGCGCTGCAGCCCGCCGCCATGGCCAGCTTCACGATGTTCTCCGGGTCCATGTAGATGGGGTTGGGGGCGAAGGAGGCGGCGGCGGAGTGTTCCACCCCCTGATCCACCGGGAGTATGGACAGGTACCCGGTGTTCCCCAGCCTGCCGTGCCCCAGGAGCTGCTGGAGAGATCTCAGGACCTGGGGGGATCGGTCCGAGTGGACGAACACCCGGTCCACGAAGTCGGGGCCCGGGATGTGGATGTCCTCCTTGGGGATCCCGGTGCATCGGTGGCTTAAAAGGTCCTCCGCATCGGGGCCCAGGATATCCTCTATCTCCTCTAACGACATCATCGCTTAACTACCCCCTTTTCTATGGATAGATTTATATAATTTTAAGGCTAAACCCATGCATTTCAAGGGGGCCCGGGGGGGGCAAACCCGTTGACATATACCCGTATAGGGTATATAAGTTTGGAGTAAACTGTTCAAACATCCCTTGCCGGCGGGGGCCGGCGGGGTACAGACCATGGGACTTTCAGGGGGTGCGGAGCGTGGAAAGGTCGGTTCAGGTCCTCATAGTCGGCGGAGGTCCCGGGGGCAGGGTGTCCTACATGGCGCTCAGGAAGATGGGGATCCGCTCCATCGCCATGGTGGCGGACGAGCCCCCCACGGTGATATGCAGTCTACCCTATGGAATCGGAAGGCGTCTCATCCCAGGGGGGCCCGAAAGGGTCATAGTGGACCTCAGGGAGAGTCCAAGGCTCCCGAAGGAGATAGCGGACGACACCATATGGGGCAGGGTGGTTTCGGTGGATCATCCCTCCCGGTTGGCGGTGGTTCGGACCGGCTCGGGGGATGTCTTGGTGCGATATGAGAAGCTCATCCTGGCCCAGGGGGCGGCCCCGTGGATCCCCCAGGTGCCCGGGGTCCTGGCCTCCGAGGGGTCCAAGGGTCCCACCGTGATGGTGGGGGACGGGCTTTACCACCGGGATGCCCTGGCGAACAACGTGAAGGTCTTGAGGGGTGCCCAGGATGCCATCGAGATAGATAAGCTTGCCGGGGATGCCAAGCGGTCGGTGGTTGTGGGCAGCGGTGCCATCGGCCTTGAGGTGGCGGAGGCCCTTGTGGACCGGGGGCTGCAGGTGACGTTGGTGGAGGTGCTGGACCACGTGGTGGCCGCCCTGGACCTGGAGCTGGCGGCGGTGGTGGAGAACAAGCTCCTCCAGCGCGGGGTTGACGTGAGGCTTGGGGTGACCGTCAAGGAGGTCCGCCAGGGGGAGGTTATCCTGTCCGATGGGTCTTCGGTGCCCATGGACTTCGTGGTCTTCGCCTCCGGCGTGAGGCCCCGGCTGGACCTTGCCAGGTCCCTGGGGCTTAAGGTTGAGAGGGGGGTGGTGGTGGACCAGGCCATGAGGGCCTCCTTCGAGGGGGTCTACGCGGTGGGCGACATGGCGCAGGTGCAGGATGCCGCCACCGGAAGGCCCATGCTCCCCCTCATAGGTACCCTGGCCATGAGGCAGGCCATGGTGGCCGCCATGGACATAGCGGGCATGCCAGCGGGACTGCCCCCCGTGACCGTGTGGGGGGTCAGCCAGATATTCGACCTCCACTGGGGCTCCGTGGGGTGGACCCTGGAGGCCGCCCGCCGGGCGGGCATGCCGGCGGAGTCGGTGGCGGTGCCGATTCGTTCAAGGGATCCCTTCATGGAGGGCCGGGACGGCATGTGGCGCATCACCGTGGCCATGGGGGGAGAGGGGCTTAAGCCCGGTCAGATCATAGGGTTCCAGGTGGCCACCGAAGGGGACAACCCCATACACCTGGCGGAGCGCTTCATAGACATAATAACCGCCCGGTCCACAGTGCAGGACCTGTTCGCCCGTTACTTCATACACTCCCCGAGCCACAACGCGGTGGACGACCCGTACCTGGGGCTCATGATGGAGGCCCAGAAGCTCATGGCGGGCCCTGGAGGGCAGCCCCCCGCGAAAGCCTGAGGGCGGGGACCGCTTAAAGTTAAAGGATCCCGAGGGGCTCCTGCCCCCCCGGGATCCTGGTGTTCAGGGCTGGCGTGCCGATTTTGCGCCCCTGTGCCTTGTTTGGGGGCCTAACGGTGCCAGGGCCTCTTCTCCGCCATGCCGGGCCTTCGGGGGTACCTTAAGGGGCACTCCGATTCTTTGCGCCACAGGATGAGCATCCTGGACCTGTCCCCCAGGTCGTAGGGTACCCCTTGGGGGTCCGACAGCCCCAGCTCCTTCCAGCGCCCCTCGAGGCCAGATATCTCCTCCGCCCCCTTGGGGCCCTTCATGGCCCACACCATCCCCCCAACCGATACCAAGGGGGACAGGAGCTCCGCCAGGACCGGTGCATCGCTCAGGGCCCTTGCACAGGCCACGTCGTAAACCTCCCGGTTCAGCTTGGCGAACTCCTCGGACCTGGAGCACACCACCTGGACCCTTTCGGGTCCTAACCCCAACAGCTGCCGCATCTCCTCCACCAGCGCGCACTTCTTCCCCACGCTGTCCAGCAGGGTGACCCCCACGTCGGGCCTGCACAGGGCCCAGACCATGCCGGGGAGCCCGCCGCCGGTCCCAACGTCTATGACCCTTGCCCCCTTTGGGAGGGCGGAGGCCAGGGCCCCGCAGTCCACTATGTGGTTCTCCCATATGGCCTCCTCGTCCATGGGGCCCGTGAGGCGGGCCCTCTCGTTGCTGGATTTAAGGAGCGCCGCGTAGCTCATCAGCTCCACCCGGTGCTGGGACATTAGCCGGAAGGACTCCTCCAGGTCTATCTTCAAAGGAATCATCTCCTTCTTCAATCTCCTTGCGGATCCACTATTATAGGATACCCTGGAAGCTTTTAGTGGGTGGATGTACAATGAAAAAACATTTCCATAAAGGGGGCTGTCTACGATGACCTTTAGATCTTATCCCCCCGGTGTCCGCAGGGGGTTTTATCGTCTTTTACTCACCCTAGTATGGGTCCTCTCCTGGACCTCCTTCGGACTTCCCGCCCATGGGGCTCCTTCCTGGGGGGGATTGAACGGCAGGGCGGTGGAGGAGATAACCTCGTCCCCGGCGGGACCTCACGTGTCGTTCCTGGTGGTGGGGGACACCAGGGGGCCGGGGAGCCGCTTCGGCTTTCTGGTGCCTCAGATGAGGGATGACAAGGGGGAGTTCCTGATACATCTTGGGGACCTCACTAACCGGGGGACCCATAAGGAGTATCAGGAGGCCCTGGGGCACCTCCGGGGGGTTAAAAAGCCGTTCCTGGTGGTGGTGGGCAACCACGAGCTGGTTGACCGCGGCAGGCCCAGGTTTGAGGGCATCTTTGGCTCCCGGCGGGACATCTGGTTCAGGCGTGGGGACGTGCTGTTCCTCCTCCTTGACAACGCGGACGGAAGTCCCCTGCCCAAGGAGAGGCTGGAGCGGATAAAAGGGGTCTTGTCCTCGGACGCGCCGGTGAAGCTGGTGTTCATGCACCAGCCCCTGGAGGACCCCCGGGGGGAGGGGTTCAGGCACGCCATGGACCCCAAAGGGGCGGCGGAGCTGCTCGAGGTTTTCAAGTCCACCGGGGTGAGCCACATATTCGCAAGCCACGTGCACGGCTTCTTCCAAGGGCATTGGGGGGGCATTCCTTTTACCGTATCCGGGGGTGGTGGGGCTAAGCTCTACAGCAGTGATCCCGACCACGGGTTCTACCACTATCACCGGGTGACCGCGGGTCCCGAGGGGGTTGCGGTTGAGACGGTTCCAATGGGGGGGTATGTGAGATGACCTATAGGAGGCAGGACGTGGGGGTCTTCAAGGTTATATCCCTGGAGGGATCATGGAGGGACATGGGCAGGGCCTATGGGGAGTCGATGAGGCAGGAGCTCTTGGACTTCTACCGTCTCGGGGTGGAGGAGCATCTTATGGGGCAGCTTGGCAGGTCCCAGGAGGATCTTAAGGCCCTTGGAGGGGGTTTCTTCCGCTGCTATCCCCACCGGTTTAAGGAGTTCGTCCGCGGCATGGCGGAGGGATCCGGGATGGAGCTGTGGCGTCACCTGGCCCTCGGGGCCCTGGAGGTGGCGGCGGTGGAGTCCCTGGTTGGGCACTGTTCCTGCGTGGCCGCCTGGGGGGAGTACACCGGCGGCGGTCCCTTGGTGGTGGGGCGCAACTACGACTACCTGCCTAGGTTCAAGGATTATGGAAGGTTCATAAACGCCCTTTGTCTTAGGCCGGCGGACGGTTCGGTGCCGGTATGCATCGTGGGGTACATAGGCACCTTTTACGTTACCACCGCCCTCAACGGGGCTGGGTTGTTCCTGGAGCTCAACAACGGCATGCCCTCCGGCGGGGACCTCTGGTACCAGAACAGGATACCGAACACCCTTTCTCTCCTCTCTTTCCTGCTGGACTCCTCAAGCCTAGAGGAGATGGAGGCTCACTTCCTGTCGGTCCGGGCGGCGTTCGCGTCGGTGGTGACCGTATGTGACGAGGATCTGGCCCGCTGCTACGAGTGGCCGGTTTTCGACGTGAAGTCCTCCCCCGTGGTCAGGCCCGGTCTCCTGGTGGCCACCAACCACTTCACCAACCCCAACTGGGGTCTGCCGGAGCCTCGGGATGAACGCAGCTGGTACAGCGTGACCAGGAGGAACAACCTTATAAACCTGGCGGACAACCTGAAGGGCGGTATAGACGAGGACGTGATGAGGGAGATCCTGGACACCCGGATCGAGGATCTGGGGGCCACCTCCGACTACACCGTTTATCAGGTGGTGGGGTCTCCCAAGAACCGGCGGCTTTGGCTTAAGGTGCCGCATCTCACCGGCTGGACCAGGCTGGACCTTGCGGAGCATCTGGGGGTATAGGCGGTGGGGCTGGTCTCCCTGGAGAACCTAAGGCCCGGAATGGTACTGGCGTCCCCCCTTAAAGCCCCGGACGGCAGGGTCATGCTGGGGGCGGGGGTGGAGATAAAAGAGGGCCACATTAAGATGTTCAGGGTATGGGGGATACCCTGGGCGGACGTGGAGGGGGAGGAGGACCAGTCGATCCGGGAGGAGGCTCAAAGCCGTGAGGAGGCCCTCTCCGCCGCCCGGGATGTGGTGATGCGGTGGTTTAAGCCGTCGCACCCCCTGGAGGAGGAGCTCTTTCACCTGGCGGTGGAGAACGCGGCCCGGAGGCTTTTGGAGGAGGGGGCTCTCCCGCCCGGTTGGATCCCCTCTCCTCCCAAGGAGCAGCCCAAGCTGAACCTGGGGGAGCTGGGGGTTGGGCTGCCCGCCATGCTGCACCTGGTGAGGCAGCAGGTGAGGCTCTCCTCGTTCCCCGCCATATACTTCAAGCTCCGGGAGGTCATAGACTCCCCAGTGAGCTCCGCGGCGAAGATAGCGGAGGTGGTGAGCAAGGACCCGGCGCTGACGGTTCGGCTGCTGCGGCTGGTTAACAGCTCCTACTACGGCTTTCCAAAGCGGATAGATTCCATTCAGAGGGCGGTGGCGATAGTTGGTACCAACCAGCTCACCGCCCTTGCGATGGCGGTGAGTGCCATGGGGGCTTTCCGGGGGGTTCCCTCCTCCAGGATGGATGTGGGGGCCTTCTGGGAACACTCGGTGGCCTGTGCTGTCACCGCCAGGGTGATAGCCTTCACCCTTAAGATGCCGAACGAGGAGCAGTTCTTCCTGTCCGGGCTGCTCCACGACATAGGCCGGCTGGTCCTTTTCTCCAAGGTCCCCTGGGTGATGAAGTCCCTGATGGAGGGGGCCCTTTTCGAGGGGGTCCCCACCTACGTGCTTGAGGGGAGGCACCTGGGCTTTGACCACGGGCGCCTTGGGGAGCGGCTTCTGAAGGAGTGGAACATACCGGACTTCATAAGGGTTCTCGTGGGGGGGCATCACGACCCCATGGGATGTGACATGCCTAGGGAGGCGTCGGTGGTTCACCTTGCGGACGCGGTGGCCCTTGCCATGCGCTGGGGGAGCTCCGGATCGAGCCTTACCCCTCCAGTGGATCCGGCGGTTCCAAGGATGTTGGAGCTTCCGCCCGAGGGGCTGCCCGTGGTGGTGTCCCAGGCGGCCCGGCAGATCGCGGAGATACGAAGGATCTTCCTTATTTAGGGGGTTTGGTGGGTTCGATGAACACCTCTACTAGGATGTTGGAGCTGGAGAGGCGGTTTCGGCTTCTCGAGGAGGAGCGGGAGCGGGTAAACCGCATACTGGCGGTGGCGGTGGGGTTGGTCCCCGCATCGGTAGGGGACGAGGACGGGGTTGAGAGGATAATAGTGCGGGCCGCTGACAGGGCGAGATCCCTGATAAAGATCAGCCGCTGGAGCTGCCGGCTCTTCTCCGATGATGGGCTTGAGCTTTACAGGGCCGCCGGGGATGAGGGGGATCTGGACTTCCAAGGGGTGCTGGAGGCCTTGAGCTCCGACGGCACCCTTGCGTGGGCCCTGACTCATCCGCATCCCATGTTCCTGTCCCTCCCCCAGGGCAACTTCCTGGTGGCGGCCCTCAGTACCCCCTCCAGGATAATGGGGGTCTTCTTGGCGTCCCTGGAGGAGACCCCTGAGGAGGTGCCGGAGATAGGGGTGGCGTTCTTCAGGGCCTTGATGTCCTACGCCGCCGTATCCATTCAGAACACCATGAGGCTTGAGGAGGTGCGGTCCCTAAACCGGCGTCTGGAGGACAACGTGCAGCGGCTGGAGGAGACCAAGCGGGCCCTGGAGGAGGCGAACCGGCTTAAGGATGCCTTCCTGGCCCACATAGGGCACGAGATCCGAAACCCCTTAGGGGGGATAATAGGGCTTCTCCGGGGCATGTGGGAGGAGGCCCTGCCCGTTGGTTACCGGGACAGGCTGGAGGTGCTCTTGAGCGAGTGCGAGACCCTCAACAGCCTGCTGGACGACCTCCTGGACTACTCGAAGCTCGAGGCTGGAAGGCTTGACGTCCTGAACGTCCCCTATTCTCCGGTGGAGCTTATGGAGTCCCTGGGGGCCTCCTTTGGTCTTAGGGCCAAGGACAAGGGGTTGGAGTTCCGGTTCTTCCACGATCGCCTTCCGGACAGGGTTATGGGGGATCCCAGGAGGATAAGGCAGGTGTTGGTCAACCTGCTATCAAACTCCCTCAAGTTCACCCGGCGGGGGCACATATCCCTCTCCGGATGGGCATCGGATGGCAAGCTGTACTTTGCGGTGGAGGACAGTGGGGAGGGGATGGACCAGGAGCAGCTGGAGCAGCTGTTCGTGCCATTTGCGGGCAGTTCCTCCGGCATCGGGCTTGGACTTTGCCTCTCGAAGGGGCTTGTGAACCGTATGGGGGGGGACATAAACGTCCGGTCCAGGAGGGGACATGGAACGGCGTTCACGGTGGAGCTCCCCTTGAGCGGCGCTGTGGGTACCGGATGTCCCCTGGAGGGTCTTAAGGGTCTGGTGGTGGACGACAACAACACCTCCCTTGCCGCCGCCTGTGGGGTTTTGCGGGAGTGTGGGGTTGAGGCAATGGGGGTGGCATCCCCGGAGGAGGCCATTCAGATCGCCGCCGGGGAGGAGTTCGACTTCATACTCATGGACCTTAACCTGCCGGCCTTTGACGGGCTCACCCTGTTGAGGCGTCTTAGGGAGGTCAGTTCCGCAAAGATAGTGGGGCTCACCGCCGGGGTTGGGCAGGAAGAGGAGGACCGCTTTATAAGGGAGGGGCTTCTGATGGTCCTACGGAAGCCCTTGGACCTGGGGGAGCTCGCCTGGGCTCTTAGGCAGGGGGTGCCCCCTCAGGCGGATCTTAGGTCGGACCTTTTGGAGACCTTCAGGTCCGACATGGCCCGTCTTGAGGGGGTTCTCTTGGAGTCCTTCCGGCAGGGGGATGAGGATCTGTTCCTCAAGACCGTTCACGAGTTCAAGGGGGCGGCGCTTTCCTTCGGCCAGTGGAAGGGATCTGGGATGAGCCATTTCAGGGTTCCCATGGGGGTGTCCGTGAGGTTCCGGGACGTGGAGTTCCCGGAGGGTATGAGGATGCTGGTGGCGGACGACAGCCGTTCCTCCCGGGAGGGACTTGAGCGGATATTCGCTCCCAGGGGGATAAGGGTTTTTCCCGTCTCCGACGGTGAGGAGGCCTTGAAGGTCCTGCTCTCCGGCGCCGTGGACGTGGCCCTGGTGGACTGCATGATGCCCCGTATGGATGGGGTGGAGGTGATTCGCCGCCTCCGGGAGGCCGAGGCGGACAGCGAGAGGTATACGTATGTGATCATGATAACCGTCAGGGACACCAAGGAGGACCTGGTGAGGGCCATGGCGTCCGGGGCGGACGACTACGTGGTGAAGCCCTTTGACCCGGACGACCTGACGTTGAGGGTTTTGTCCGGCACCAGGGTGATGGAGGTGCAGCGGAAGCTCCGGTTCCTCGCCCGGCATGATCCCCTCACCGGGCTCTACAACCGCGCGGCCTTGCTGGAGATGGAGGAGCGGGAGATTAGCAGGGCCCTTCGGGAGGGGGCGAATCTATCGGTGGCCATGATGGACATAGACCGCTTCAAGGCCGTAAACGACCGGTACGGTCATCTGGCGGGGGATGAGGTGCTTCGTCAGCTGTCCTGCCGGGTGAAGGGTCTCATAAGGCCCTACGACATCCTGGGGCGGTACGGTGGGGAGGAGTTCCTCATGGTCCTGCCTGGGGCGTCCATTGATGGGGCCCTGAGGCTTTGCGAGCGGGTGAGGCGGGGGATAGAGCTTGCCCCCGTGGAGTACCAGGGGGAGCTGATACCGGTCACCGCAAGCTTTGGGGTGGCCCAGTTCCGGGAGGGGATGTCCCTGGACCGGCTCAACGACGATGCGGACCAGGCCCTGTACCGGGCCAAGGGGGAGGGCAGGAACCGGGTTGTGGCCTTTGAGGGTTGAGGGGCGTGGTGTTTTAGATCCCTATAGCCGGGCCCGTTGAAGTTGAAGGGGAGGGGTGTCCCCCTCCCCTTTTCGAGCGGGCCTTTCCGGTAGGTGGCTGCCTGGGGATCTCAGCGCCGGAAGGATTTCACCGTCAGGATCGGCAGCATGCATAGGGTTAGGAGCGTTGTTAGTGCCCCGTAGGTCTTGAGGAACCCCAGGGATGACTGTCCTCCGAAGGCCTCTATGAGCACCCCGGAGCCCCACTGGGAGAGGATGACGAAGGCGAAGACCGTCATGTTGGCGGCTCCGATGAGGGCCCCTATGCGGTCCCTGTCAACCAGGTCGTTTATGGCGGAGTTGGCCGCCACGACCCCCACGCCGGAGGTGACGCCTATTAGGGCTCCTGCGGCCCCCGCCAGTGGGAGCGGGGCCTTGAGGTGCATCACCGCCAGGAAGAGGGCCCAGGAGGCGGCGATGGCGCCTCCGAAGGAGGCTAGAACCCAGGTACGCCCCCTTGCAAGGGAGGCAAGCCGTCCGCCGAGGAGCGTGCCCGCCATCATGCCCACCCCTATCAGGGTGGCCCAGTTCCTGGCGGGGCCCGTTCCGCAGCGATAGGCCTCCTCGAACCACGCCACCGCCCACAGCCCCTGGAGGGATATCTGCAACCCCACCGTGGATGCCCACATCAGGGTGGCGGCTTTTATGCCCCTGTGGCCTTTTAGCAGCAGGGCCATCCCATCCTTGAGCCCTTTGAGCATGGACGTCCCCCTGGGGCTTTGTCCTACCACCAGGTCTCTGGAGCGGCAGAGCCACATGGCGGCGGCCACCGCGAGGCTGATGGTGCCAAGGATGATGAAGGTGTTGAAACGTCCCAGCTTGTCCAGGCTCATCCCCAGGGGTGCTACGGATATCACCGCCCCCAGGTTGCCCACCGCTATGGTTATGCCGGTCAGTGCGGCGTAGCGTTCCTTGGGGAACCCATGGGCCTGGTGAACCAGGACGCCGGAGAAGATGGGTCCGAGCCCCAGACCGGTGAGGAGCCTGGCGATGCCAAGGGAGGCGGGGCTGTCCGCGAAGGAGAACATGAAGGTGCCCAATGCGCACAGGGCCATCCCTAGGGCCCCGGTCCTCATGGGGCCGTACCGGTCGTTCAGGGCCCCGCACAGGGGTTGTACCCCCCCGTAGGCGTAGAAGAAGAGGCTTGATATGAAGCCCGTGACTGCGGCGGTCATCCCCATCTCCCTGGCGAGCCTTGGGAGGAGCACCGCCGGGGATATCCTGAAGAAGTTGGACATGAAGTAGGCGGCAAGAAGCAGAAGGTACAGCATGACCGCCCCGTTTCGGCGTCCTTCCGAGCTGTTCAATCCCATCATCCTCTCGTAGGTTTTTAGGGGCTTAGGACGATGCCCCGCGGGGGATGGAAAACTCAAGACCCTTCGGAATTCTATATGCTAATATGGTTTCATGTCCACGCCGGGACTTTACGCCGTGCAAGACTGATCTTGTAGACCCATGGCGGCTCAGCCTGGGCTATTTGGGTTTTTGATGGGGGTGGGGGATTTGGAGCCTAAGTGTGTCTTGTCCGCCTGCGCGTTCGACTGTCCGGACGCCTGCGGTTTTGCGTTCGACCCTGCTAGCGGGGAGGTTCGGGGCCGGGTGGATCATCCCTACACCGGCGGGTTCGTGTGTCACAAGCTCAGGGGTTTCTTGAGCCAGGTTGGGAAGCGGGAGGGGAGGCTGACTAAGCCCCTTTTGAGGGATGGGGGTGTGCTTAGGGAGGTATCCTGGGACAGGGGGCTGTCGGTGTTTGCGTCAAAGCTTTCCGAGGCGGTGAGGAAGGACCCGAGGCGGGTTCTTTGGGCCACCGGTTCCGGCAACCTGAGGCTTGACAACCGGGCCTTTGACCTGTTCTCCCGGGCCCTCGGGGGGTTCACCGGTCTTAAGGGGTCCTTGTGCGGCGGTGAGGGGGGAGCCGGGCTTGCGGAATCCTACCGGGTGAGGCGCCATGTGCCGCCGGAGGAGGTGCTGCGGAGCAGGCGTGTGATCTTGTGGGGTCGGAACGTGGCGGAGACCAACGTCCACTTCGTGCCCCTATTGGCAAAGGCCAGGTCCTTGGGGGTGAGGGTTGGGTATGTGGACGTGAGGCCCACCAGGACCGATGGCATGGCGGATGTGAAGTGGACGGTGCGCCCCGGGGCAGACCTTCCGTTGGTTCTTTACCTTTGCGGAAGGATCATGGAGAGCGGGGTCTGTTCGGTGGAGGGATCCGAGGGCTTTGAGGAGTTCGCCTCCCTGGTCCGGGGTGTTTCGAGGGACCAGGTTCTGGGCGTCTCGGGCTTGTCGGAGGAGGCGCTGGAGGATATGGTGCGGTTCCTCTTGGGGGATGGTCCCTTGAGCGTCTGGGCTGGATGGGCGGTTCAGCGGCGGGTTGGCGGGGACCTTTTGATGCGGGGGTTGGACGCCATGGTTTTCCTGTTGGGAAGCCAGGACGTGCCCGGGGGTGGCATGGTGTTCAGCGCCGACGACGAGGCCCCGGTGCCATCGGACCTTGTGGGGGACTGCTTCGGCAGGTGGGCCCCCAGGCCTTCGGTGGGTCGGTTCATAGGGGACGCGAAGGAGCCCCCGGTGGAGGTGGCGGTGTTCTCCCGGTGCAACCCGGTGACCCAGTCCCAGGATGCGGGGACGTTGGAGGAGGTCCTCAAGGGGGAAGGACTGTTCAGCGTCTGCCTTGACTGGAGGCTTTCCGCCACCGCCAGGCGCTGTTCCCTGGTGATACCGGTGGCCCCCTTCCCGGAGCAGCCGAAGGGAGTGGTCTTCAGCTACTGGCACGATCTGATCCAGTTGGTGAACCCCCTCTGGGAAGTTTCGGGAGGGCCGGTGCCCTACGAGGGGGAGGTCTTGGATCGGCTCTTGGTTCTTCTGGGGGAGAGGCCCGCGGTGGTTTCCGCCGCGGAGCGGGTGGTGAGGTCGGTCCTGTCCGCCCCCGGCCTTGTGGAGGTGGCGGAGGGGATTTGGCGCTTCCCGCATCCCCGGCGTCATCAGGGGGTTTTCAGGTTTCCCGGTGGGAAGGATCTGACCTTAAGGTTTTGGGAGCTGGGTGTTCCCAAGGGGATTGACCTCTTTGAGTTGATAACCCCCCACCGGCACGACGGGGTGAACGGTTGGGCCCTTTCGGAGTGGGCTGGAGGCGGGGATGGCCCTTGGGCCTGCCTTTCTCCCGGTGAGTTGAGGGCCCTCGGCATTGCCCAGGGGGACGAGGGTTGGCTCGAGTCCCCCTTCGGTCGGGCACGGGTCCGCTTCTCATCGCTGGATGGGCTTGCCAATGGGGTGTGCATGGTCTTTTCCGGCCAGGAGGGGGTCAACCGCCTTATAGGTCCCAATATAACCCCTAGGTGGAACACCAGGCTATCCGAGGCCATGGTGAGGGTGAGGAGGGAAGGCTAGTCCCAACCGGGGCCCCGGGTCCTCAGAACCCGCCCGTCCCAGGTGCAGTCCGGGGGGGCGGTAGGGTCAGCGGGTATGACCGAGGCCCCACTTGTTTGCTCTTTATTGACTTTCCCCAAGGCGGTCCGTAGAATTAAGGATACCATATCTAATTAAGTTGATTGGGAGGTTGTGGAGATGCTCCGGTTTCTTCGCAGTTTCTCGGTGGCTTTCAGGGTATGGGCCTTGGTGGTGATAGGCTGTTTGGGTTTGGCTTCCATGGGGGCCGTCCTCTTTTGGAAGCTTGGGGGGGCGAAGGAAGTGGCCCGCGCCATGTACCAGGTGGGGGGTGTGGGCCTTTTCCACGCCGGGGAGGCGAAGTTCAACCTTGCTGCGGGGGAGATAGGCCTTTACAGGGGCCTCATGGTTCAAGGTGCGGAGAGGGAGGCCTGCTTCGCCGAGGGCCGAAGGGCCCTGGGGGCTGCGTTGGAGTCCTTGAAGGCCTACGAGGGGACCATTGAACTGGACCAGCGTTCCCGGGAGGCCCACAAGGAGGCGGTGGAGGCCCTCAAGGGCATGATGGATGTTCTGGACGAGGCCTCCAGGCTTTCGGACGGGGACGTCCAAGCCTTCCTTGCCCAGGCTAGGGGGAGGACCGAGAGGGCCGTGGCGGCCATGGCGGCCCTTGAGGAGGGGGCTAAGAGGGTCCTGGACCAGGAGAACGCCAAGGTGGAGGAGGAGTCCCGGAGGGCTTATAGGATCGGCTGGGCGGTGGCACTTTCCGTGCTCGTCCTGGAGCTGCTCCTCGCGGTGGCGACCGCCCTTTCCATAACCAGGCCTCTTAGGGAGCTTGGGGGCGCGGTGAAGCACATGGCGGAGGAACTGGATCTGTCCTTTAAGGCCCCCGACCGGTTTAAGGATGAGATAGGGGAGTTGTACACCAACGTGGAGTACCTCTGCGGCCGGGTGGGGGGAGCCCTTTTGGAAATTCGGTCCTTGGCCTGTGGGGTGAGCGGTGAGGCGGAGAGCTTCTCCGCCATGGCGGAGGAGACCAACGCGGCGGTTCAGGAGACCAGGGCCAGCGCGGATATGTCCATATCCGGCCTTGAGGACCTGGCGTCCGGCGCGGAGGAGATAAACGCCAGCGTGGAGGAGGTGGCCTCTGCGGCGTCCCTTGCGGCCACCAAGAGCACCGAGGTGGCGGAGCAGGTGGTTAAGGCGAAGGAGCAGCAGGACGCGGGGATGGGCTTTGTGAGGCAGGCGGTGGAGTCCATAGTGACCGTGGCGGACAAGGCCAGGAGCTCCATGGAGATGGTGGAGAAGCTGCACGAGCGGGCCAAGGCCATCCAGACCATAGTGTCTCAGATAGGTGGGATAGCGGACCAGACGAACCTGTTGGCGCTGAACGCCGCCATAGAGGCCGCCCGGGCGGGGGAGCACGGCCGGGGCTTCGCGGTGGTGGCGGAGGAGGTTCGCAAGCTGGCGGAGGAGTCCGCCCAGGCGGCGAGGAGCATATCGGACATAGCGGAGGCCATATCCAGGGATCTCAACGTGGTGGTGGAGTCCGTGGAGGAGAACGCCAAGGGGGCCGACGAGGTGGAGGCGCTTTCCCGGAAGGTTTTGGAGGCCTTTGAGGTGATAAACCAGAGCCTGAACGGCATATCCATGGCGGCCCAGGACATGGCGGCCACCGCGGAGGAGGAGGCCGCAAGCGCCCAGGAGATAGCCTCTGCGGTCCAGGCCATGACGGAGAGGATAAGGGAGGTTGCCCAGTCGGCGGAAGTGGTGAAGCACCAGATGGGTGACGTGGGCTCTGCGGCGGAGCAGGTGGCCCAGGGGGCGGTCAGCCTTACCGAGCTGGTGCGGAGGATAAACGTTGAGCTGGACCGCTTCAGGGTTGAGGAGGGAGCCAAGGGCAGGGATTCCGTCCCGGCCCTTGTGGGATCTGCGGTGCCGCTACCTGCCTAGGGTGCTGGGCGTTCTGCCCGGTCTTTGAGGTTAGGGTTCGGCCTTAAGCGCCCGGGCGGGGGGGAAAGTCCTGCCCGGGCCTTGTAGTTCTCCTCCTCCGATTCAGTCGGTCCTATCATTCCCCTTGGAGTCCAGGAAGGCCCGGTGCATCCGCTCCCTCAGGTGGTCCTGGAAGACCACCCTCATGGCCATGGCGGCCAGGGCCTTTGCGCCCTGTATAAGGGTTTGGTGGGCCCTTGGCGTCTTGGTTATCCTTGCGAACTCCCGGGTGTGAAGCGGAACCGGATCGTCCCAGATGGCAAGCTCCGGCTGGAGGGCGGGGCAGCGGCGGCTGACGTTGCCCACGTCGGTGGATCCCGAGGGTCCCGGTCCCTTTGAGAGGTTGAAGCCCAGGTCCTTGAGCACCTCCCCCATGGCCTCCTCCGCCGGGGGGTTGGGCATCATGTCATCGAAGCTGGTCTCGTTGTTCCGCCATGACACCTGGGTCTCCGTGGCCATGGCGCAGCCCCTGGCGCAGTTGAGCACCCGTTCCAAGAGGGGGTTCAGCTCCTCCCTGGTGGGGCATCGGAAGTACCAATGGGTCCTGGCCTCCCCGGGGACCACGTTGGGGGCGGTGCCCCCCAGCGTCACTATGCCGTGCATGCGTACCGAGGGCTTCACGTGCTGGCGCAGCATGTCCAGGGAGTGGAAAAACAGGTTGACCCCGTTGAGGGCGTTCCTCCCCTCCCACGGTGCCGCTGCGGCGTGGGAGGTCTGGCCGGTGAACGTGAACTCCAAGGAGTCCATGGCCATGGAACGGTAGTCCACGAAGTTCACCTTTGAACAGCAGTGGAACATGAGGGCCAGGTCCTCCTGGTCGAAAAGGCCCGCGTCCGCCATGGCCGCCTTGGCCCCCTGGGTCTCCTCCGCGGGTGTGCCGAAAAGCGTGATCGTGGCCTCCGAGGGGTTCAGCGCCTTGGCCAGGGCCAGGGCGGCGAAGACCGAGGCGGTGCCGTGCAGGTTGTGGCCGCAGCCGTGCCCTATCTCTGGCAGCGCGTCCATCTCCGCCAGGAGGGCTATCCTAACCGGTCCGTGCCCCCAGGTCCCACGGAAGGCGGTCTTAAGCCCCAGCAGACGGTCTTCAACCTGAAATCCCCAGTCCAAAAGAGCCCTTTTGAACTCCCCGGAGGTGTTGATCTCTTCTCCCCCGAGCTCCGGATTGTCCCCTATCCGATCCGACATGGCGCAGGCGGCCTCCCGGTGGTCCTCCAGGAAGCGGAACGCCTCCGCCAGGGCCTGTTCTTGCCTCACGTGGTTCGTCAATTGGGATCACCTCCGGGTGGAGTTTAGCACCCTTCGGTCCCCTTGTGTCCTCCCGATGCCCCCGGGGGTCAGATCTCCTGGGACACCACTCGGATGAACAGGTCTGTGAGATCCGGGTCAAAGAGAAGTCCCCGCTGGGACTCTATCTCCTTCAGCGCCTCCCTGGGGGATACGGATGTGCGGTAAGGCCTTGGCTGGGTCATGGCGTCGTAGCTGTCCGCCAGGGCGAATATCCGGCACTGAACCGGTATCTGAAGCCCCTTGAGCCCCCTGGGGTAGCCGGATCCGTCGTGCCGTTCGTGGTGGAGGAGTATAAGGTCCGCAACTCCCGCCAGCTCCGGAATGTTCTGGGCGATGCGGTAGCCCACCTCGGTGTGGCGCCTTACGTCTAACCATTCCGGCTCGCCTAGGCCGCCTGGCTTGAGCAAGGTCCTGGCAGGTACGGCTATCATGCCGAGGTCGTGGTACAGGCAGAGCCTTTCCAGGTCCTCTAGGGCCTCCCAGTTGAGCCCCCCAGTGCTCCCGATGTTGATGCAGAGCCGTCTTAGCCGGTTTCTGTGTCCCTCGTCCTCGTGGGATCTCGCCCCCAGGGACGCCAAGATCTGGTCCAGGATCCTTCGGCGTTGTTCCCTGCCCTCGGTTAGCTTGTGGCGGTACATCATCTCCTCCGCTTCCTTCAGGGCCTGATGCAGTCTCTGGGAGGGATCCACCTTGGCCCCCCATCCTAGGGCGATGCTGATCTCCAGGTCCCCGAGCCTGGCTTTGGACGCCGCCTCCGCTATCCGTTCCGCCGCTATCCTGGCCCCGTCGGGGGTGGCGCCGGGGAGCAGCAGCACGAACTCGTCGCCTCCCCATCGGCCCACCACGTCCCCCCTTCGGCAAGCCCCCTTGAGCAGCCGGGCGGCGGCTACCAAAAGTGCGTCCCCCCGCTCGTGGCCGAATGCGTCGTTGGTCATCTTAAGGCCGTTCACGTCCGCCATCATGACCGCCACGGGGAACGACTGCTCTTCCTCCAGCTGGGCCATCTGCTCCTCCAGGAACCTGCGGTTTGGAAGCCTAGTTAGGGAGTCATGGTAGCTCATGAATAGCATCCTATCCCGCCACTTCTTCTCGTGGGTGATGTCCCGCAGGACCACAACCCCCCCCATGACCTCCCCCAGTTGGTCCTTTATGGGAGACGCGGAGCCCGACACGTGCAGCTCGTTGCCGGGGACCCGCAGGAGCAGCTCGGATATGTGGAGGGTCCTCCCGGTCTTCAACGCTGCCCCCAAGGGATCCCGGACGTCCCCGGTCTTGGGGTCCAGAAGGGGGAAGGCATCCGAGAAGTTCGCGTCCAGAAGGCTCCCCTGGGACCTGTTGGAGAGCCGGCAGGCCTCCGGGTTGGCGGAGGTGATGATCCCGGACTGGTCGGTGGTCACCACCCCGTCCCCTATGGACATCAAGGTGGTCTTGAAGAGCTCCTTCTCCTCCTCCAGCTGTTTCCGTATCCTCTCCCGGTCGGTGACGTCGAATATGATGGAGAAGAGCAGTTTCTCCCTCATGACGTCCACCGGGGCGGAGTATACGTCCACCATGCGAACCTCGCCGCTTCTAAGACGATGGGGGAACAGGAAGTACCGCTGCCTTCCGCTCAGGGCCTTGAGCCGCCGGCGTTCCACCTCTTCCTGGGGCAGGATGTTTATGTCCTGGACCTTCATGGATCGCAGTTCATCCACCGAGTAGCCGTAGAAGTTCGCCGCCGCGGGGTTCGCGTCCACGATCCTGCCGGACTTGGGCTCTATCAGGAGCATCACCGCCGAGTGGTCGTTGAACATGGCCCGGTACCTTGAGAGGGCCTCATCCCGTTCCTCCTGGGCCCTCTCCTGCTCCGTGACGTCCTTTATGAACCCCAGGATGTGGGGGGCTCCTTCCCCGTTGGCCACCGGTATGAGGACCGTGCTCAGTACCCGGATACCCTCCCCGGTGACCAGCTTCTCCTTAAAGTTAAGCGTCTCCTTCCGGGATATGCAGAGCCGATAGTTCTCCTCTATCTCATGGGAGGCGGCCTCCCCCAGGAATTGGGATGCCTTAAGCCCCCGGACGTCCAGGTCCCCTATGCCGGTTATCACGCGGTAATTCTGGTTCACCATGAGGTATTTGAAGCCCTCCTCCGAAACCTCTACGAGGAAGGCCCCCTCCTGGATCCCCTCGAAGACGGTCTCGAACTCCAGGGATATCGCCTTGATCCGCTCACCGGACTCCTCCAGGAGCCTTATCCGGTTCAACTCATCGGAAACGTCCTGGAAGATGGCCGCGAAGGTCCCTGGCCGAGGTGAGAAGGAGATGACGTTGAAGGGCCTTTTGAGGTTTTCTGAGAAGACCAAGGCCTTCCGCACCCCGTACCCGGCGGCGGCGGAGGAGAAGAAGGCCACCCAGTCGAAGGAGTCCTTCAGGACCTCCGGGAAGGCCTCCCTTAGGGTCTTCCCCTCCGGGGACTCCTTGAGCCCCAGGGCGTCCAGGAACGCCTGGTTCACCCATATGAAGCGGTAGTCGTGGGGCCTTCCGTCGGGGAGGTATATCATCTCGTGAAGGGCGAACGGAAGGGGGAGACGGCGGAAGAGGTCCTGCAGCAAATCATTGTCCATGGGGCTGGTCAAACGTGTCACCTCCCGACGGCTCTCTTTGGTAGGTATTTTAAATTAAAGTCCCGGACTTTGAAAGCGCATAGGATAAGGGCCGCCCGGGAGTATCGGGCGGCCCTAGGGGCTTTGAATTTGGAGGGTCTAGCGGCGCCTCCCGCCGGCTCAGCAGCTCCTGTCCGGGGCTAGTTCGGAGCCCTCCGGGATCTCCGCTTGGGACAGGATATTGTCCTCGTAGTCCCTAAGGAGCCTTGCGGCTATGTTGGACAGCAGCAGTATGCCGACGAGGTTGAGGAGGGCCATCACGCCGTTAAAAAGGTCCGCCAGCTCCCAGACCAGGGGCACCGAGGTCATGGCGCCGAAGAGCAGCATCCCCAGCACCATGGCCCTGTAGATCGCAAGCCCGCCCTTGCCGCAGTTGGGGAAGAGGTAGAGGAGGTTGCTCTCCCCGTAGTAGTAGTTGCCGAGTATGGAGGTCCAGGCGAAGAAGAGCACCGCCGCGGCTATGAAGGAGGGGCCCAGGGGGCCTATGGTGCTCCGGACCGCCATCTGGGTGAGCTCTATGCCGGTCTTGCCGCTTTGGAGCTCCCCGGAGAGGAGGATTATGGAGGCGGTGGCGGAGCAGATGAGTATGGTGTCCACGAAGACCCCCATCATGGCCACGAAGCCCTGGCCTGCGGGGTGTTTCACCTCCGCGGTGGCGTGGGCGTTGGGGGTGGAGCCCATGCCCGCCTCGTTGGAGAAGAGGCCCCGGGCCACCCCGTAGCGGAAGGCCTGGGCCACCGTGTGACCCAGGACACCTCCCGCCGCGGCCTTTACGCCGAAGGCGCTCTTGAAGATGAGGGATATCACCTGGGGCAAAAGGGTGATGTGAGAGATCACCACGTAGAGGGAGACCAGGATGTAGGCCATGGCCATGAAGGGCACCACCACCTCCGCCACCTTGGCTATCCGCTTGAGGCCCCCGAATATCACAAGGCCCGTCACCGCCATGAGGCAGAGCGCCACCGGCAGCTCCTTCATGCCGAAGGCCCCCCTAAGTCCCGCGGCTATGGAGTTGCTCTGCACCGCGTTGAAAACGAAGGCCATGGCCAGTATTATGGACAGGGCGAACAGAACCCCCATCCAGCGCTGGCCCAGCCCCTTTTCGAGGTAGTACGCGGGTCCCCCGCGGTAGTTGCCGTCCTTGTCCTTCACCCGGAACACCTGGGCCAGGGTTGCCTCGGCGAAGATGGTGGCCATGCCGAGCACCGCGGTCATCCACATCCAGAAGACCGCGCCGGGGCCTCCGGACACCAGGGCGGTGGCCACCCCTGCCAGGTTCCCGGTCCCCACCTGGGCCGCCAGGCCGGTGCAGAGGGCCTGGAAGGGGGTTATCCCCTTGCCGGAGGAGTCCCGACCCTTCAACGTGGCCTTGAACATGTGAAGGAAGTGCCTTGCCTGGGGGAACCGGAGACGCAGGGTGTAGAAGACACCGGTGCCCAGGAGCAGCCACACCATGATCTTGCCCCAGAGCACCCCGTTGGCGGTGCTTACCGCCCCTTGCAGGGAGGATAAGATGGAATCCATGGATGAAACCTCCGTTTGCTTGGGATTTTTAGCCCTTTAACCGCGCATTGTCGTTATGTCTTTAAGAACGTCGTCGGCGGGCATCAAAATATTATTCAAATTAATAGGCTTAGTCAATATAAGCTAAATATTTAGAACATTGAACTGACGAACCACATGCCCGCATCTGCTGGGGGAACTGGTGCTGGGGGTTGTGCTGCTCAAGGGGTATAATCGTTAATAATTAGCCTGGGCGGTTGGGACCAGGTCCCATGGAGTGCGTCCCACAAAGGAGGGAGCGCGGTGGTCTTTCGTTTGGCCTTTTTGTTGGTGCTGTTGTTCGTCCCGGCGGTCAGCGCTTCCCCGCTCACGCTTCCCGAGCTGGAGGCCCGGGTGCCCCTGGGCCTGGAGGTGCTGAAGGCCTCGGAGGAGCTCGCGGCGGCCCACCTGGCGCTGGAGGCGGTGAGGGAGCGGTCTGGCGCTTGGTTCTTCGCGGAGCTCTCCGCCAGGGGGGTCAACGAGCCCCTCTCCAGAAGCGGATCCTCCCAGGTGGAGGGATACTCCAGTTACTCGCTCCGGGTTGGGACCAGGCTACCGCTCTTCGGCTCCTGGCACAAGGAGCGTATAGCGGAGGCGGAGGCCCGCCTGGCGGAGCTGGAGGCCCTGCGGCGGTTCTACTACGTAAAACGGGCCAACCTCACCGCCCTGAGAAAGGCATGGGTGTCCCTCTGGACCGCCCGACGCAGGATGGAGGTCCTAAACGGCTTCCTGGCCCTGGAGGGACGGTTCATCCCGGTGATGGAGGCCAGGGCCTCCCAGGGGTTCCTCCTCGAGTCCGACCTCATGGAGATGAAGAGCTGGTTCCTCCTGGCCCGCCGGGAGGCGGCGGCCTCAAAGGCGGTGGAGGACGCCGCCCTTGGGGTCATAAGGAGGTCCGCCGGGATCCTGAACCCCTTGCCCCTGGACCTGGACGTGGGGGTGCCGCCGATGAAGCCCGTGAGCCTTTCCTGCGATGAAGCCCTGAGGATCGCCCGGGAGTTCAGCGGTGAGCTCAAGGCCATGAGGGATGCGGCGGACCTTAGAAGTTCCCTCGTGGGCCACAGGGCCAGGGGACAGTACGATTCCTACCTGCAGGGGGGCTTCCAGATCACCAAGGAGTCCCCGGGGCGCTACGGGGAGGAGGCCTTCGTGTCCCTGAGCTTTGCCTTCCCGGAGGGGGAGCCTAAGGCGGCCTCCCTGGAGGCTTCCGCGGAGATAAGGCGCCTTAACGCCCTGGAGGCGGAGATGTCCGCCCATCGGATGGGCCTCGAATCCTATCTGGCGGAGGGATCTTCCAAGTTCCGGTATGCCTTGGCCCAGGGGGAGTTCTCCCTGGCCAGGCTCAAGGCCGCCCTGGAGGCCCTAAGGACCGCCCGGCTGAGGCACGGGGCGATCCCGGGGGACACGGCGGAGAGGCTGCTCCGGGCCCACCTGGACGTGATGAACTCCGCCCTTGCCCTCATTGACGCGGAGGGCACCGGGGCCCAGTACCACGCGGAGCTGCTGGAGGTGCTGGAGGACCCAGGGATCCCCTCCCAAGCCCCCGGCCAGGTCTGGGCGGTCACCCCCATGGCCCTCCACGCCGAGGGGGAGAGGCTAATCTCCCTCTGGTTCTCCGGCCTCTCCAGCTTCAAGGCCCCATCCAACGGCACGGGGACTTACGACCGGGATGTTGCGGCCAACCGGTCCAAACCCTCCGCCGATACCGTCCCCCTTGGGGCGTACATGTGGGGCGGGGACGGGCTTCTCAAGGGGGGGCTTCACGTGTTGGAGGAGGCTAATGCCTTGGGGATAACCGCCCTCCGGGTCTCGTTCACCTCCCAAGGGGTCCGGGAGATCCTTAAGAACCAAGGGGCCAGGAATAACCTGATTGAAGCCCTGCGCAGGGCCTCGGATATGGGGATTAAAATCGAGCTCTGCCTGGGGGACCCCTGGTGGATAACCCCCGAGGGCAGGCCCCATCTGGTCTCATTGGTGTCATCCCTTCGGGACCTTCCCTTCGAGGGGCTCCACCTGGACCTTGAGCCGGACCAGTTGGAGGCGGTAACCCCGGGGAACCGGGTCAAGTACCTGAGGGAGACCCTGGAGTCCGTTAGGGCCGCCGCTTGCGCCTCCCCCTGGCGGGTATCCATGGCAATTCACCCAAGGTACCTGGAGGGGGAGTTCCTCCCGGAGACCTTGGGCTTGCTCAAGGTCTCCGGGGTCCAGGATGTGACCTGCATGATATACGTATCCAACCCCCTTGCCGCCGCGGAGAGGATGGAACGCCTGGTCAGGGCCGCCGGGGCCGTGGGACTGTCCATGGCGGTTTCGGTGGAGAGGGGAGGGCCTCCGGATGAGAGCTTTTATCCCCTGGGAAGGATGGGCCTCTTCAGCGGCGTCCTCCCTAAGCTCAAGGAGCGCCTGGCGGGGTCGGTTTCCGGCATATGGATCCAGTCACTGGAGGACCTCTTATCAATGCCCGAAGGGGGTGGTCCTAGATGAAGATCAGCTTCAGCCCTAAGAAGGTCAGGGAGGACGTGGACCGGGGGGTTAGGGTTGAGTACGGCCCCCCTAAGAGGGCCTTCCTCCGCTGGCGTTGGTACGCCCTTTTGCTGGTGGTGTCCTCCCCGCTTATCCTGCTCCTGTGGCGCGCAACGGCCTTTTACCTGTTGGCCTCCGCCCCGGGAGTGCTGGTCATGGAGAGGCGGGTCATATCGTCCCCATTGGGTGGGGTGGTGGCTTCCCTGTCCTTAAGGCCCGGGGATAGGGTGGGGGCCGGGGACGTGCTTTTCGTCGTGAAAGACCCCTCCGCCCCCCTTAGGGCCAATGCCTTGCGGGAGGAGCTTCGGGCCCTAAAGGGGGCGGGGCTTAAAGCGGCGGCCCTCAGGCCCGGGTCCGGGCAGGAGGCCCTTGTGAGGGCCAACCGGCTGAACCTGTCCCGCCAGATGGAGTACCTGAGGTCCGTGGAGACCCTTTTCCGACAGGGGGCCGCCACCAGGGCGGAGCTGGAGGAGGCCCGGGGAAGGCTGGAGGCCGCCAGGGCGGCGCTTGCCCAGTCGTCGGCGCTGCTGGAGCCCCAGGAGGTGGACGATACATCCATAAGGCAGTACGAGGCCCAGAGGCGGGCTAGGATCGCCCAGCTGGAGGGGGAGCTCAAGGCCCTGGAGGGGACCCTTGAACGGACCGTTGCCTCCCCGGAGGACGGGGTGATCCTCGAGGTCTTCGCCCCCCAGGGGCACGGGGTGGCCCTGGGGGGGCCGGTGCTGTCCCTCGGCAGCCTCGGGGACGTGAGGGTGATCTGTTATCTAGACCCCAGGAAGCTGGGCCGCTCTAGCCCCGGTGTGCCGGTGACGGTACGCTTCCCGGACGGCAGGAAGCTCCCGGGGCATGTGGAGGGCTCCCCGGTGCTGTCCGTCCAGGACCCACGTTCGGATGGGCGGTCCGTGTTGGTGCCGGTAAGGCTGGATCGGTCGGTGGAACCTCAGAGCCTGGTGGACTCGCTGCCCGTGACCGTGTCGTTCCCGCTGTGCCCCCAATACCTGGGGGGCATCTGCGGGTTGTTCCGGAAGGTCTTCGACTGAGGAGGTATCCCGATGAATGACAGGGTGGATCTTAACGGCCTTTCGTTCCTTCGCCTGACCTCCCCGGCGTCCCCGGAGACACTGCCTTTGGGCGATGTGGCGGGGGTTCTGGTGGAGCCCTTCCAGGGGGCGGAGGAGGCGATCCGACGCATAAGGGGTAGGCTTGACGGGGTCCTCATCCCGGTCTTCCTGACCGCCCCGCTGGACAACTTGACCCAACACCTGTGCGACGGGGTGGGGCGCTCGGAGGAGGACCTGGTGCGCTTCACCCAGGACGCCAGGATGAGGATCGATGACGTGTCCCCCTCGATGCTGGCGGAGAGCCTGGACTACCGACTCCTCGCGTTCCTCTACACCCGTCCCCAGAGGGACCTGGAACCGGTCCTGATCCCCCTCACCTCCCAGGTCTACCACTGGCCCCTCATGGAGGCCATCGGGAACGGCCTTCTGGAGCCCCGGGGATGGATATCGAACCTTAGCGACAGGGGGTTCATAAGGGAGGCAACCCCTTCGGGGCTCGTGGAGCGGGTTCGCTATTGTCCCAGGTGCGACGGTGGGCACATAAACTGCGTGGACCTGTGTCCCTTCTGCTCCAGCATGGACTTTGAGCAGGTGCCCTTCATACACTGTTTCGTGTGTGGCCGGGTGGGTCCCGAGGAGGACTTCCTGAAGTCCGGGGAGATGCGGTGCCCCTTCTGCGGCTCAAGGCTCAGGCACATAGGTGCCGACTACGACAGGCCCATGGAGAGCTACCGCTGCCGGGACTGCGGCAAGTCCTTCCCGGAGCCCCAGGTGTCCTGCCACTGCCTTTTGTGCGGCCTCATGACCGAGCCGGAGGCCCTGGTGCCCAGGAACTTCTACCGCTACCGGATAACCGATAAGGGCATACTGGCGGTTCAAACCGGTGAGATGGAGGACCGGTACGCGGTGCTGGACACCCTGAACTACATGAAGCCAGAGCCCTTCATGCACATACTGAACTGGATGGTGGGCCTCTCCAAACGTCCCCCGGTGGAGCCCTTCTGCCTCATGCTGATAAGATTCCCCAACCTGGAGGCCTTCTTGGACTCCATGGGAAGGACCGCCGGAAGCCAGGCCTTCCGGGAGCTCATAGGCCGCATAAGGGAGATGGTGCGGGCCACCGACGTGAGCACCAGGACCGAGGCGGGGGAGGTGCTGCTTCTGCTCCCCAAGACCCCAAGGTCCGGCGGCAGCGTGCTCAAGGGCCGCCTGGAGGCCCTGGCGGGAAAGGTTGAAAGCCGCGGGGTCCCCCTGCGCATGGAGATAAAGATGCTCTCGGTGCCCGAGGACCTGCAGCGGGACGACGACGGGGACCTCTTCGCGGCCCGCCTTCGGGGGGATTGACCTTGTGGCCTCCGCTTAACCTCCAGGACTCAAGGGCCTTTGTGGAGCTCCTTAGGTTCGTGCCGTGGGTGGTGTTCCTGGAGCTTCCCTATTACCTTCTGGTTGCCCTGGGGCTCATTCGCTACGTGATGCACAAGGTCCACGTGCCCCATAAGATGCCCACCGGCAGGCCCAAGGTGTCGTGCGTCATCACCTGCTACTCCGAGGGCGAGGACGTGAAGAAGACCATAAAAAGCCTGGCCTTTCAGCTTTACGACGGGGAGATAGAGATAATCCCGGTCATAGACGGGGCGGTTCGGAACCGGGACACCTACCGGGCGGCCCTTGAGATGGAGGAGATGGTGAAGTCCCTTCCGGGCCGCACCCTCAGGGTGCTCCCCAAGTGGCAGCGGGGAGGGCGGGTGTCGTCCCTGAACGCGGGGCTTAACGCGGCGGAAGGGGCGGTGGTCATGGCCCTGGACGGGGACACCTCCTTCGACAACGACATGGTGCTGAAGGCGGTGCGCCACTTCGCGGACCCCAACGTGGCGGCCCTGGCGGGCTGCCTTAGGGTCCGAAACTGGAGGGCCTCCCCGGTGGCGGCCCTCCAGGGGTTGGAGTACCTCCTTTCCATACTCACCGCCAAGACCGGCTTGAGCCAGTTCAACACGGTGAACAACATATCCGGCGCCTTCGGGGTCTTCCGCCGGGAGATCCTGGAGCTGGTGCTGGGATGGGACAGCGGAAGCGCCGAGGACCTGGACCTCACCATGAGGATAAAGAACTACTTCGGCAGGAACCCGGGTATGCGGATAGTCTTCGACCCGGAGGTGATGGGCCACACCGACGTGCCCGACACCCTCCGGGGCTTTTTAAAACAGCGCCTCCGCTGGGACGGGGATCTGTTCTACATCTACGTCCGCAAACACCTCAAGTCCTTCTCCCCGTCCCTCATGGGGTGGCGCAACTTCCTGGTGACCCTGGTTGGGGGCTTCTACTTCCAGATAATCACGCCACTGATGCTGCTGGTCTACACTTGCTTTTCGTTTTTAACCTTGAGCCTCGGCAAGGTCCTTTACGTTTTTCTTTGGATATACCTCTTCTACCTTGGGGTGACGGTGTTCTTCTACCTGGCGGCCATGCTGTGCCTCACCGAGCGGCCCCGGGACGACATCCGATTCCTTCCCCTCATCCCCATCTTCCCGGCCTTCACCTTCATGTGCCGCCTGTGGTCCGCCTTCGCCATACTCTGGGAGATCGCGGCCCAGGGCCACCGGGACTCCTCCATGGCCCCCTGGTGGGTGCTAAGGCGAGGCAAGTTCTAGAAATTTTAACCACAAGAGGCTCCGGTTGGATGTAGAATTAAGAAGCATGATTAAACGATCTTCTAGCCGCGTCCCAAGCGGTGTTGGGGGAGGGTAGAGGTGCCTAAGGTCAAGGTCTCGGAGCTCAAAGATGGAATGGTGCTGGAGGAGGACCTTCTGGCCCCTAACGGCCGGTTCATCCTTCCCAAGGGGGCGGTCATAAGGGACTCCTACATAAAGACCCTTAAGGCCTGGGGGGTGGTGGAGGCGTCGGTGGCCCAGGAGGGCTCTATTCCTCCCGTTAAGAGGGAGGGATCCTCCTCCGACGCTGCCTTTATGGAGAGGGCCAGGGAGCTCTTGTCCCCATTCTTCCACTCCAAGGGGGCCATGGCTCCCCACATGGAGGAGCTTTTCCGGTGTTCCTCCATGGCCCTGGCCAGGGCTCTTAAGAGGGGGGGCCACGTGCCGCTGGTGGACATCGGCTGTCTTCCCCCCGCAAGGCAGGGGGCAAGGCGGAAGCTGAGCCCCCAGGAGCTCGCCGCCATGGTGTCCTTCGTCACCCTCCCGGACGTTTACCACAAGATAGGGGAGGTGGTAAGCCGCCCCTCCAGTTCGGTGGAGCAGATAGCCCGGGTGGTGAGCAAGGACCAGAGCCTTTCCGCCAAGCTTTTAAGGCTCGTCAACAGCTCCTTCTACGGCCTTGCCTCCCGGGTTGAGAGCGTTAGCCGGGCCATAACCATCGTGGGGGTCCGGGAGCTCATGACGTTGGCCATGGGCATATCGGTGGTATCCGCCTTCAAGGGGGTGGCCCCGGGCTACGTGTCCATGCGGTCCTTTTGGGACCACTCGGTGTGCTGCGGGGTGTTTGCCCGGGTGCTGGCCGCCAAGATGGGCCTCAAGGAGGAGGAGCGGTTCTTCCTGGCGGGGCTCATGCACGACATAGGGCGGATGATCCTATACGTTAAGGCCCCCTTTGCCATGGCGGAGGCGGTGGCCCTGTCGTCCAAGGGGATGCCGCTTTACGAGGCGGAGCGGGAGGTGCTGGGGTTCGACCACGCCCACCTGGGCTACTACGCCATGAAGGAGTGGAAGATCCCCTCAAGCATATACGAGCTTGTGAGGTTCCACCACAATCCCTCGGGGGCCAAGGTGCCGGAGGAGGTGCTGATACACGTGGCGGACGCCTTCGCGGTGGCGTCCAGGTTCGGCACCAGCGGAAGCCTCATGGTGCCCGAGATCTCCCCCTATCATTGGGACCTTTTGGGGTTTTCGGTCAACGTCATAGAACCGGTGTTCGTCCAGGCGGAGCGCCAGGTTCGGGAGATAAGCGGCATATTCTTCCCCTCAAGGGAGGAGGATTAGCCATGGGGTTGGTGAATAAGCTTGAGGCCCGGATAACCCAGCTGGAGGCCCAGCTTGAGGAGGCCTTGAAGGAGAAGATGGAGGCCGTAAGGGCCTTGCAGCTGGCCATGGAGTTCAACCGCCACATGCGCTCCCAGGACGGCTCCTGCGACGAGGACGTGGTAGAGGACGCCGCCTCCCAGATCCGATCGGTGCTGCCCTTTATCGCCTTCGCCTTTTACATCGTGGGGCACGACTTTCCGAGCTTCAACCTGGCGGGCTGCTACCCCTCTTCAAAGCTTCCCCTGGTGGAACGGGAGAAGGACGTGCTCATCGAGGACGGTTCCTTCGCCTGGGCCTTGGAGGTCAACAGGCGCACCGTGAGAACCTCGTCGGACGAGTCCTTCCAGGTGATGCTGCATCCCATCGCCACCAGCAGCCGGGTGATGGGAATGTTCGTGGGCATCATGCCCTATGAGGACGTGCCGGACGTGAAGCTGGTCTTCCTGTCGGTGATCCTCAACTCCCTGGCGGGGTCCCTGCAGAACCGGCAGCTTTTTAGGGTCCTCAAGGAGCTGAACGGCGAGCTGGTGGGCCGCTGTTTCTCCCTGGAGGCAAGCCGCAGGGACGCCGTGATTGCCCAAAAGGCCCTGGCAGGGGAGGCGGAGGAGGCCCGGCGGAACGCCAAGAACATGGAGGAGCGGATAATAGAGCTTTTTGACTCCATGGAGGAGCTGGTGGTGGTGGTGGATCGGGACTTGAGGTGTCTTTACGCCAACCCCGCCTTCTTGTCCCGCAGGGGTCTTACCCTTGAGCATGTGAAGGGCCTTACGCCGGAGGAGATACTGGGGGAAGGGGAGTATGCCCGGTCGTGGCGGGACTTCCTGTCATCGGCCCTTGCGGAGGGGGCCGCCAAAAGGCGGGACATGGAGGTTCGTCTTGAAGGCAGGAGGTCCGTCTTTGACGCCTCGGTGCACCCCATGAGGGGGGTGGACGGCTTCGTGGCGGCCCTTGGCGTCATATGCAGGGACGTCACCGAGAAGCGGGCGGCGGAGGAAGTAATGAAGCAGATGAGCTATCACGACCCCCTTACTGGGCTTTACAACCGCCGCTTCTTCGAGGAGGAGATGCGGCGCCTGGACACGGAGCGGCAGCTTCCCATATGCGTCCTCATGGGGGACGTGGACGGCCTTAAGCTCACCAACGACGTCTTCGGCCACCACGAGGGGGACCGGCTGCTGGTGGACGTGGCGGAACGCCTGAAGAACAGCCTCCGGAAGGAGGACGTGCTGGCCCGCTGGGGAGGCGACGAGTTCGTGGTGCTGCTGCCCAAGACCGATCCGGAGACCGCCGCCCAGATAGCCCGCCGGCTTTCGTTGATGGAGATGAACCGACGTCCGGTGCCCTACAAGATAACCTTTGGGGTGGGGGTGAAGAGGTCCGCCGGGGAGGACATGGGGCTGGTGCTGAAACGCTCGGAGGACGACATGTACGCCCTTAAGCTCAAGGAGCGGGACTTCGTGAGGGAGAACATAGTGAAGTCCCTCATGGTGGACCTTGGGAGTCGGTCCTGCGAGAGCCCGGAGCACCGCCGGAGGGTGGCGAACCTCTGCATAGGCATAGGCCGGTGCATGGGGCTGGACGACGAGGAGATGGAGAAGCTCATGTTGCTGGGGGAGTACCATGACGTGGGGATGGTGGAGGCGGACCCGGATATGCTCACCCGTCCGGGGGAGCTGGACGAATACGAATGGTCCTTGGTTCGCAAGCACCCGGAGACGGGCTATCGGATCGCCAACGCGTCCTCCGAGGACCTGGTGGGCATTGCCAGGTTGATACTGCACCACCACGAGAACTACGACGGCACCGGTTACCCCCACGGCCTCAAGGGGGAGGGGATCCCCCTGCTATGCAGGATATTTCGGGTGGCGGACTCCTATGAGGTCATAACCTCCGGCCGGCCCTACAGGCCTCCGTTCTCCGCGGAGGCCGCCCTGGAGGAGATAGCCTCCAAGGCGGGCACCTGGTACGATCCCCTTGTGGTCCGGGCCCTCACGGGGTTGGTGGGCTGAGCGAATGGGGCCTGGTCAAGCCCTTGCGCCTTGTCTATTTGGTCCAACAGGCCCGGCTGAAGAGGACCGCCAGGGTGAAGAGCTCCAGCCGTCCTGCCATCATGGCGATGGCGAAGGTCCACTTAGCTCCACCGGAGAGTCCCGCGTAGTTCTCCGCGGGGCCCACCATGCCGAAGCCGGGGCCGATGTTACCAAGGGTTGCGGCGGCTCCGGAGAGGGCGGTGGTCAGGTCGGTCCCGAAGGCACAGGCCAAGGCGGCGGTTATACCGTAGGCCATCATGTAGAGGGAGAAAAAGGCCCCTATGGAGCTTATGACCCCCGGGGGGATGGCTCTGCCGTTCAGCCGTATGGTCCTTATGGCCCTCGGGTGTATGAGGAGGTATGCCTCGTGGGCGATGTGCTTAAGCAGGACAAGGATCCTCACGTTCTTTATGGCTCCACCGGTTGAGCCAGCGCATCCCCCTATGAACATGAGGAAGAACAGTATCCCCTGCGCCCCGGGGTGCCATTTTTCATAGTCCACGGTGGCGAACCCGGTGGTGGTTAGTATGCTTATCACCTGAAAGGCAGAGGCCCGGAGGCTCTCCTCGAAGCGGCTGAAATGCCCATGGGTAAAGCCCATCACCGCCAGGGTGGATGCGGTGGTAACCGCCAGGTAGAACATGAACTCGTTGTCCTTTAGGAAGACCCGCAGGTCCCTGCCCTTCAGGGCCGTGTAGTGAAGGGAGAAGTTGGCCCCCGCCAGGAACATGAAGGTTATTATAACCCACTGGATGAACGGGCTTTGGAAGTGCCCTACGCTCTGGTTGTAAGAGGAAAAACCTCCGGTGGCCATGGTCCCGAAGGTGTGTATGAGAGAGTCGAACAGGCTCATCCCCCCCAGGAGGAGCAACAGGGTCTGGGCGGCGGACATGGCTAGGTATACCCCCCAAAGGATGGCGGCGGTCCTCCCCACTCGAGGGGTGAGCTTCTCCGGCACCGGTCCTGGGACCTCCGCTTTGAATAGCTGAACACCCCCTATGCCTAGAGCGGGCAGAACCGCCAATGTCAAGACGATTATCCCCATGCCCCCGAGCCAGTGGGTAAGGCTCCTCCAGAAGAGTATCCCCCTGGGGAGGGATTCCACGTCCGTGAGCACCGATGAGCCCGTGGTGGTGAAGCCTGACATGGCCTCAAAGAATGCGTCCGTGTAAGTGGCCGTGGCTCCGGAGAGGTAGAAGGGCATGGCCCCTACGGCAGAGGCGGCTGCCCAGGACATGGTGACCGCAAGAAAGGCCTCCCGGGTGGTCATCTTGGACGCATCCGCCCGGCGGGAAAGGGACCAGAGGGCCGTGGAGAGAAGGCCCCCGGTGGCGATGGAGCCGCACAGGGGCATCACGTCGGTGCCGTGGGACAGGATCGCCCAGCCTAAGGGCCATATCATGCAGGCGGTCACCACGAACACCAGGAGGGAGACGAACTTCACCGCTATGAGGGGCCTCAATCCTCGCGCACCCCCAACGATGCCAATACGTCCCGGGTCTTGTCCTCTTCAGAGAAGACCACCACCTGGTCGTGGGGCATCAGCCTGGTGAGCCCATTGGGTATGAAGCTGCTGTCCCCACGGGTTATCATGCCGATGACCGCCCCTTGGGGAATATCAAGCTCCATGAGGGTCTTGCCCGCCGAGGGGCTGTCGGTGGGGATCACGGTCTCCACCAGTTCCGCCCCGATGTCCTCAAGGAGGGAGACCCGCTCATTACCCTGTGGGTACCGGACGCTGGTTATTATGAGATCCGACAGCGCCATGTTCCTGTTTACCAACGAATCTATGGGAAGGATCCCCGCCATCTTCAGGTAGCTCCGCTTCTTCACCACCCCTATGCTCTTGGCGGCGCCGAGGTTCTTGCCGAGCACGCTCAGGATTATGTTGTTCTCGTCCGAGCCGGTGGTGCTGATGAAAGCGCAGGAGCTGTCGATGCCCTCTTGGAGCAACAGCCCTTCGTCGGAACCGTCCCCCCATATCACATCCACCCGCTCGAGCTCCCTGGAGAGACGCTTGCACTTCTCCCGTTCATGGTCTATGAGCTTCACGCTCACCCCGTTGGAGGCCAGCCTCCTTGACACCTGGAAGCCCACCTTGCCCCCACCAACCACAAAGGCCCTTTTTATCCCCCCCGCCATGGGGGGCCACAGGACCCCCGCCATCATGGGGGTTTGCCCTTTGTAACAAAGGCAATAGCAGAGGTCCCCCCGCTTCAACCGGTCTCTGCCGTTGGGGATGAAGCCCCTGTCCCCCCGCTTTATGTACACCACCAGCATTATTAGGTCCCGGTGGCGTTCTCGTATCTCCGCCAGGCTCAAATCCAAGGAGGGGCAGTCCTCCCTGATCGGAACCGCGTAGATGGAGGCCGCCCCGGAGGCCACGTCCATCGAGTGGGTTGCCCACCGGGCCCTCAGGAGGTTATCGACCTCGTAGGCCACGGAGCGTTCAGGGGAAACCATCATGTCTATCCCCAGCTTTTCCCCCCATTCCGGCGAGTCGGTGAACTCCAGCCCCACCGCTCGGGCGATGACCTTAGGCACCCCCGCCTGTTTGGCTATCCAGCAGGCCAGGATGTTCACTTCATCCCGGTTCGTGCAGGCTATGAGCATGTCCGTGCTGCCCCCGGGAGCCACCCCGGCCCTCTCCAGGATCATCGGCCGGGAGCCGTTGCCCTCCACGGTCATCACGTCCAGCTCCTCCGAGACCTTGGAGAACCTCTCTTGGTTCTCCTCCACCACCACTACATCGTGACCGTCTTGGGAGAGACTCCGGGCCACGTTGAAACCCACTTCCCCGGCTCCGACGATGACTATCCTCAATGCCGTGACGCTCCTTCCAGAGGCCTTATCGGTTTGCCTTTTTATAAGATCATCTAGCTATGGAAGCCCACTTCCCGGAACAGGCCCTTATCAGGTCCTCGGGAGCTATGAGGACCTGAAGCCCCCTCAAGCCGGCGCTGACCGATACGAAGGGGAACTCCCGGGCGCTTTGGTCCACGTACGTGGGAAACTGCTTCCTCATCCCCACCGGGGAACATCCCCCTCGGACGTATCCCGTGAGGGGCTGAAGGTCCTTGAGGTTCACCAGCTCCACCCGTTTGTTCCCCGATTCCGCCGCCAGGGCCTTGGTGTCCAGCTCCTTGTCCCCCGGGATCACCGCCACCAGATGCCCGGTCTTGTCCCCCTTGAGCACCAGGGTCTTGAAGACCTGTCTAAGCGGGAGCCCCACCTTGGACGCCACCGCCTGGGCGGACAGGTCCGACGGGTCCACTTCGTACTCCTCCAGCCTGAAATCTATGCCCATTGACTCCATTATCCTCACCGCATTGGTCTTGGCCTTATGCTTCAACTAACCCATCCTCCTCCTTGGGACGCTGAGGACGCCCTTGGCAGGAAAGATTATAATCTCTTCGAGGACCCTTTGGGGGTGGGATTTTGGAAGGGGAAAACCTATCTGCGGTGTTCAACTATCATCCGGACCTCTTTTTCGTGTTGGACCGTACCGGTCGGGTGCTGGAGGCGGGTTTGCCCGCCGCGTTCCTTTTAGGGCTCCCCTTGGAGGTGTTGAAGGGCGCGGACTTCGCCAGCTTCCTGCCCCAGGATCAGCGGGAAGCCTTTAGGTCCTTCATATCCAGGGAAAGGATGCTGCGCATCGGCCGCTACTCGCTTTTAGCCTCATCCGGCAAGCCCATGGAGATGGAGTTCCACTTCGCCAGGGGCCGCTGGGAGGGGGGGGACGCCCTTTTCGTCACCGCCATAGATCTGTCCGAGCGGCTGAGGGCGGAGGCCCAGGCGGAGGTGTACCTTGAGGAGCTGGAGGTGATGACCGCAAAGCTAAGGGAGGCCCGGCGGGCCTTGGAGGAGGAGTTCGCCAAGGCGGCCAGCATACACAGGAAGCTGCTGCCCAAGATACCCCCCATGGATGGGCTTGAGGGGGCCGCCTACTTCGAACCCGCCTCTAAGATAGGGGGGGACTTCTACGAGGTGATCTCCATGGGGGAACAGACCCTGGCTTACCTGGTGGACGTGAGCGGACATGGACTGGACGGGGCCCTCATCTCCCTTTTCGTGAGGGAATGGGTGTCCGACTGGGTCCGGCTGACGAAGGGTCCCCTTGAGCCGGAGCTCTTGGTGCGCTCCGTGGCCCAGCGGTTCGCCGGGGAGGAGATGCTGTACGACTACTTCATATGTCTTCAGGCGGCGGTGATCCACACGGGGAACGGGCTGTGCAAGGTGGTTAACGCGGGCAACCACGTCCGTCCCCTGCTGTTCGTCCCCGGCAAGGGGGCCAAGTTCCTGGACGCGGTGGGGACCCCCGTGGCGGGCCTCGGGGAAATGGAGACCCTGCAGTCCGTGAGGGTGTCGTTCCCCAAGGGGGCGAGGCTCCTCCTGTGTACCGACGGGATGGCGGATCAGGAGGCCGGGGCCGCAAGGTTTGGCCATCGCAGGGTGAAGGAGGCCTTTGAGGGGGCCTGTCACCTGGACCCCAAGGGCATACTGGACAGGATAGCCCAGGAGTTCAAGGCCTTCCTGGGCGGTTCCCCCGCGAGGGATGACGTTACAATGCTGTGTTTTGGGAGGTAGGCATCGTTGAACGATCCGGTGGTGTGTTGGTGTTCCAACGTTACGGAGGGGGACATAATCAGGGCCGTGGAAAAGGGGGCCAGGACCCTGGAGGACGTGAAGGCCATGACCGGGGCATGCACCCTCATGAGGTGCAAGGAGCTCCACCCCGAGGGCCGTTGCTGCTCAAAGGACATCCGGGACCTGCTGTCCCGTGTTGCAGTTCCCCAAGGTGATGAGCCCCCGGGCTGCGGCTGAGGGGTTTCTTAAGCTCAGGGGCCGTGAGCTCCTTGCTTGAAGTTCATGCAATCCGGGAAGGGGGATTTTCCCCCGGCCTTGTAGGATGTGAGGTGAGGTTATGAAGGTGCGGATCACGTCGGAGTACTGGCTTGAGATGGTTTCAAGGCACGGCAGGGATTTCCGGATGATCATGAGCACCATAGTGGCCGGGTGATGAATGGCTTACAAGGGCCCCATGGGCCTTTGGGGTCCTCCGGAGGAGGATCATCATAGTTTCAGCCCCTTCCCGGTGGAGGGGCGGGAGGATTTGGCCTGCTGGATACATCATGAGGTTCTGGCCTGGATGGAGCGGAGCCGCCCATCCCCGGAGGGGGACTATCTATTCTTCGTCGAAGGGGTGGGGCGTCTTAGATTCCGGCTCGTGGAGTGACGTTTCGTTGGAGAGGGCTTTCTTGAGGGTTAGGAGGTAGTTGCGTTTGGCCTGGAAGGACAAGAGGTTGTGGGCTCTGGCTTTGGCAGTGCTGGTAATAGGTTCCGCATGGGGCATGAGGGAATGGGACAGGAGGAGGGAGGTAAAGGCCGGAGGGTTTACGTTTCAGGTGAGGGACCGGGGAGCGATATCCGAGGCCTTGGCATCCCCCATGCCGGTTATGATAGACTTCGGCTCCGAGTACTGCGGTCCCTGCCGTGAGATGGCGCCGGAGCTGGTGAAGGCGGAGAGGCTGCTTAAGGGTAAGGTGCGGGTGATCTTCGCGGACGTCTGGGAGGACCAGTCCCTGGCGAAGGGTTTCCCCCTGCGGGTAATCCCCACCCAGTTCTTCTTTGGCCCCAAGGGGGTTCCCATGGAGGTGCCCAAGGGGGACGTATTGGGTCTCGTGGAGTATCGCTCCGGTGATGGGAAGCACCTTTTCACCTTCCACGAAGGGCCTCTCACCGCCGATGAGATAGTGGGGTTGTTCCGGCAGATGGGGGTGCCGGTGGATTGATCCTCGATCTCCTTGATCTTTCTGCCCTCTCCCGGGTGGGCTTTGCCCATAAGCTGCTGTACGCAGGGGCCATAGGGCTTGTGGGCGCCCTGTCCCCCTGCTTCCTAGTCACCGCACCGCTGACCATGGCGGTGGTGGGGGGGGATAGGGACGTCTCCACCCGGAAGGGGCTGCTGCTCGGTGGGTGTCTCGCCTTGGGCATTGGGTTGGTTTACGTTCCCCTTGGGGCTGGTGCCTCCGCCCTGGGGGCCCTCTTAGGCAGGGGAGGAGGTTTTTTTTACGGCCTCATAGGTGGGATGCTCCTACTGTCCGGGCTCGCGGTCCTGGGGCTTGTGGAGCTCCCAACGCCAAGGCTTCGCACCATCGGTTTCCCCCCGGGCCCCCTTGGGGCGGTGCTCACCGGATCTGCCTTGGCGGTGGTGTCCTCTCCCTGTTCCTCCCCGTTCCTCATAGCCATGCTGAGCGCGGCGGTGGGATCCGGAAGTGCGGTAAGTGGGGCGCTACTCATGCTCGTGTATTCCATGGGGCACTCGGTGCCGTTCATCCTGGCGGGCCTTTCCGGGGCCGCCATAAGGAGAGTCATTGAGAGCCGGTGGCTCAGCGCCGGGGAAAGGGCCTTCCGCCTCCTGGCGGGGCTGATAATGCTTGCCGCCGCCGCCCGGTTCCTGTACCTGGCCTTCTAGGCCGCTTTCCCTTGCCCCGCGGTTGGTTGACTTGTGCAATATATGTGATAAAATTGCCACATATCTTGGGTTGTGAGGTTCAGGGTGTGCCCCGGGCTTTTGTGTTCGTCGATCTCAAGGGCTGTCCTCACGGGGGAGCCATGTGGGAGATGTGGATCAAGCGGTTCTGCGAGATGGGAGGTCGTTAGCCTTTGGATACGGACGGCGTGACCGGTTTCGATCCCCGGGTGGAGGTGCTCAAGGCCTTGGCCCACCCGGTCAGGCTTAGGATCCTGGAGGCCCTGGGAAGCCGGGAGATGTGCGTGTGCCAGATATCGGACCTGTTCCCCTTTGACAGGACCACCATAAGCAAGC
This sequence comes from Thermanaerovibrio velox DSM 12556, assembly GCF_000237825.1. Taxonomy (NCBI): domain Bacteria; kingdom Thermotogati; phylum Synergistota; class Synergistia; order Synergistales; family Synergistaceae; genus Thermanaerovibrio; species Thermanaerovibrio velox. The sequence goes on along the minus strand of NZ_CM001377.1, from coordinate 1,739,347 downwards.
ATCTGTCCCTGATGAAGGAGGCGGGGATACTGTACTGCCGGAAGGAGGGCCTCAACGTCTACTACGGTCTCAGGATGACATGCCTTGTGTCACTGGTCTCCTGCATAGGCCGTCTTTCTTCCGTCCCCAATGGGGGGAACATTGAGGGATGCCGCAGCTGTTCCTGTGGTTGAACCTCGATGTAAAAACGGATAAGAGGTAGGGGATATGGGCCGTGGGGTGCCCAACTAGTTCGAATACCAAACGATCGGAGGGGTTTTAAAGATGGAGATCCAGATACTGGGAACCGGTTGTCCTAAGTGCAAGAAGCTTCAGGAGATGGCGGAGAAGGCCGCGGCGGAGCTGGGGTTGAACTGCCAGATCCGAAAGGTGAGCGACATAAACGAGATAATGGACTTCGGCGTCATGTCCACCCCGGCTCTGGCGGTGGACCGTAAGGTGCTCATAGCGGGTCAGCTGCCCACGTATGAGAGGGTGAAGGAGCTGCTATCCGATATTTAGCCTGGACCTAAAGGGGCCCCGAGGGGCCCTTTTAAGGGGTGCATAGGTGAAATATATGCCACGAAGGTTCAAGTTGAGTTCAAATAACGTAAGGATATGGAGATGATTCCATGAGCGACAGGAACAAGTTCCTTGGCATATTGGCGTTCTTCCTGGTCTTTTACTTCCTCCCCGAGGGGCACCCCCGGGTCATGGCGGGGCTTTACGAGTCCGTGGCCATGATGTCCGACTACGCTCGGGAGCACGTGCTGTTCTGCCTCATCCCCGCCTTTTTCATCGCCGGTGCCATCTCGGTCTTCGTAAGCCAGCAGTCGGTGATGAAGTACCTAGGGGCCTCCGCTAAGAAATGGGTGGCGTACTCGGTGGCATCGGTTTCGGGAACCATACTGGCGGTCTGCTCCTGCACGGTGCTGCCCCTTTTCGCGGGCATATACAAGCGCGGCGCCGGCCTTGGTCCTGCCACATCGTTCCTGTACTCGGGACCTGCCATAAACGTGTTGGCCATAGTCATGACCGCCCGGATCCTGGGTTTCCAGATGGGGCTTGCCCGGGCGGTGGGGGCGGATCGTCTTCAGCGTGGTGATAGGGCTGATCATGGCCTTCCTATTCCGGAAGGAGGAGATGGTCCGTCAGGAGGGTTTTGCCCAGCTCCCAGAGGATTACTCCGGGAGGCCCCTTTGGAAGACCGTGTTCTACATGGCCGGCATGGTTATATTCCTGGTGTTCGCCAACTGGGCTTCCCCCAAGACGGACAACCAGCTCTGGCGGAGCATATACTCCGTTAAGTGGTACGTTGCCTTGTTGGGCCTTGGCATGACCGTCTTCTCTTCCGCTGCCTGGTTCAGCTCCGAGGAGAGAAGGGAGTGGTTCAACTCCACCTGGGGCTACGCCCTTCAGGTGATGCCCCTGCTCTTCGGCGGCGTCATGGTGGCGGGGTTCCTGCTTGGCCGTCCCGGCCACGAGGCGCTTATCCCAAGCCGCTACGTGGCCATGTTGGTGGGTGGTAATTCCATATGGGCCAACCTGTTCGCCTCCGTCTCCGGTGCGTTCATGTACTTCGCCACCCTGACGGAGGTCCCGATACTGCAGGGCCTCATGGGGGCCGGCATGGGCAAGGGCCCGGCGCTGGCGCTGCTCCTGGCGGGGCCTGCCCTCTCCCTGCCCAGCATGCTGGTCATAAACAGCATACTGGGGCCCAAGAAGACCGTCACCTACCTGGTCCTGGTGGTTCTGCTCTCCACCGTGGCGGGGATGCTGTTCGGTTCCCTGGTGGGTTAGCTTAGAGATGCTCCTCCCAAAGGGGCGGGGGTAGCGCCTCCCCGCCCCTTTACCTTGGGAAGAATATCCTGTCCAGCCTGGTGAGCTCGAATATCTCCCTCACGATCCCGTGGGCCCCCAGGGCCAACACCTTGCCCCCCATGGGCACTACCCGCTTCTGGATGCTTATGAGGAGCCCGAGCCCGGCGCTGTCGATGTAGTCCAGCTTGTTGAAGTCGAAGATGAAGTTGCAGCGTCCCTCGTCTATGTGTTCGAACAGCAGTCCCTTCAGGTCCGCCGCGTCCTCCACGTAGAGATGTCCTTGAACCGTTACCCTTACAGCCTGGTCTTCTAGAGAAACCTGGTAGCTCATGGCAGCTCCCCCTTTGCAGAAACCTGAGTCCCTCCCAGGTTGATTTAAGTCCTTGTCCATGCCGCCCCGGATCCCCACGGTTCAACCCCGGGACGATGAATCCCCCGTGGGGCACTCCATGACGACCCGTCTCCCCCGGTCCTCGAACCGAACGCTGTTCGCCATAGCCCGCATCAGGTAAAGACCCCTGCCGTTGGGCACGTGGTCTTCCGGAAGCCCCTTTGGCGGGGTAAAACCACTTCCGCCGCAGGAAACGGATATGACAAGCCGTTCCCCTTTTCCCGATTCTTTGGTATCCTTTTCTATCTTAAGGGTTACCGGGGCCTTGCCGTGAAAGAAGGCGTTGTTGAGGGCCTCGTTGATGGCCACGTAGATTCGCAGGGCCCTAGCGGGGTTGAGCTCCCGCAGGGTTTTCAGTATGTCTTCCCTGGCGGATATGAGGTCCCTATGGCTTTTGAAGACGTATATCACCCGGTACCCTCCCTTCTTGCAAGGGGCCTTGTTTTCCAGAGATTATATAACATTTTAGATGATGCCACAGCGGCTGATCCGTTTGGCGCGAAAGGCGGAGATGAGTTTGGTAAAGGGGTATTTTGACGGAGCCTCCAGGGGCAACCCCGGCGTTGCCGGTGCCGGGGCGCTCCTTGTGGACGACGGCGGATCCGTGATCTGGGAGTACCGGGGGTTCCTCGGTCACCGGACCAACAACGAGGCGGAGTATCAGGCCTTGATAGCCCTCTTGGAGGAGGTGCGCCGCAGGGGGATAAGGTCGGTTTTGGTCATGGGGGACAGCCAGCTGGTGATAAGCCAGGTCACCGGGAAGTGGAAGATAAACATGCCCCATTTAAGGGCGCTGGCCTCCAGGGTTCGGGAACTTTGCCGGGGGCTCGAGGTATCCTTCAAGTGGATTCCCAGGGAGGAGAACCGGCAGGCGGACCGGCTGTCCAACGAGGCCATAGACAGGAGGGACCTCCGGGCCGTGGGTTTTGAAGAAGGAGGGGAAGGGACTTGTTGATCGGTTCAACCGCCGCCGACGAGGCCTACAGGGTGGTTCGGCGGAAGATAATGTTGGGGGAGCTCAAGCCCGGGGAGAGGCTTTACGAGAACGGGCTGGCGGACCTTTTGGGCATAAGCAGGACCCCGGTGAGGGAGGCCTTCAGGAGGCTTGATGCGGACGGCCTCATAAACGTGGTGAGGAACGGGGGGGCCTGGGTGGCGGATCCCTCGGAGGATGAGATACGGGATGCCTTCGAGATAAGGGAGGTCCTCGAGGGCATGGCGGCCCGGAAGGGGGCCTTGCGGATGAAGCCATCGGTGATAAGGCGCCTTGAGGAGGAGCTTCACCGGGAGATCGCGGCGGTGAAGGGGATGGATCTGGAGGCCTACATAGACGCCAACTGGAGCTTCCACCGGCTGGTGGCGGAGTCATCGGGGAGCAGGACCTTGCGGGAGTGCCTGGAGCGTCCGCTGGCCAAGACCTTTGCGTTCGCGGTGTTCCACCGGGACCTCTTCGCCGAAGAGGTGGGGGAGGGCAGGGCCTCCACGATGGACCACCAGGCGGTGATAAACGCCCTGTCCGCCGGTGATGCGGATGAGGCGGAGCGCCTCATGAGGCTCCACATCCGGGAGGTGGCGGGTCGGATGGGTTTCCCCTTTAGAGATCCTGGGGTTTCCCCGGCCTGAAGGCCCTGAAGAGCCCCAGGCCGCACAGGGCGGTCATGGCTCCCCCGACGGACAGGGCGGTGCCGACGGTCAAGGCCTTGGAGATGCCGCCTATTATGAGGCTTCCGAAGGGCCCCATGCCCATCACGGATAGGATGTAGAGCCCCATTACCCGGCTTCTCTTGGAGTCCTCGGAGGTGAGCTGCAGCAGGGTGTTGGCCCCTATGAGGCACAGGACCATGAAGAACCCGGCGGCGCCCACGGAGAGCATGGATGGCAGGGGAGAGCTTGAGAGCCCAAAGACCACCAGGGCGGCCCCGAACGCCACGGTGGCCCTCGGGAGCAGGCGGGTTAGGTCCATCCCCATGGCGCCGGAGGCCATGAACAGGGACCCCGTTATCCCCCCGACTCCGGTGGCGGAGGTGAGGAACCCCAGGGTCCTGCTGTCCCCCTGGAGCACGTCCTTCGCCACCGCGGGGAGCATCACAAGATATGGGAAGGCGAAGAACGAGAGGGCCGTCATGGCGAGCAGCACCGCCCTTATGACCCGGTTGGAGGAGCCGTATCGCCAGCCCTCCGAGATGTCCTGAAGGGGCGAAGACCTCTCCCCTTCGGGCCTCGTCTTGTGGGGCAGCCGCATCATCCTTATGGCCTTAAGGGTGGCCAGGTAAGAGGCCGCGTTGGCCATGAAGCAGAACCCCTCCCCCATCTTGGCTATGGCGAAGCCCGCCACGCTGGGACCCACCAGACGGGCCAGGTTGAAAAGGGAGGAGTTCAGTGCCAGGGCGTTCCCAAGGTCCGATCGGTCCTCCAGAAGGTAGGGCACCAGGGAGTGCCTGGTGGGCATCTCGAAGGAGTTTATGACCCCCATGGCCAGGCTTAGGAGTATCACGTGCCAGTAGGATATGAGCCCCGTCAGGGTCAACACCCCTAACGCCAGGGCCTGAAGGGCGCACAGGGCCTGACACAGGAACAGCACGGACTTAAGGTCCCACCGATCAAGCAGCGCCCCGGTGAAGGGGGTTAGAAACAACATGGGGATCGAGGCGGCGAAGTCCACGGTCCCAAGCGCCATGGGGGAGCTGGTGAGCCGGTACACCAGCCAGCCGGTGCCCACCTTCTGCATCCAAAACCCGGTGAGCGATATGGCCTGGCCAGTGAAGAAGAGCCGGAAGTTCCTGTGCCTAAGCGACCTTACAAGCCCCTTCATGGATTCTCACCGCCGTTCCGAAGTATAATAAAGCCGCAAATCACTCCACATGCCTTTCGGAGGTGTTGTCTTGAGCGTTACCGCCGATACTCCACAGGGCTCCCCGGCGGAGCGGATCAAAAGGTGCGCCTTTAACGCCGAGCGCCTGGTGGCGGTGCTTTCCACCCTGGCGGACAGGATCGACCAGGCCCGGGCCAACGGCAACCAGGAGCTGCTGGACCACTACACCAAGGAGTTCCAGAAGGCCTCCCTTAAGTTCATGGGCAACGTGGAGGCCCTGCTGGACGACTACTACCTGATAAAGGGCAAGCGGCGCTCCCGGATCGCCAACGAGCCCCTGGAACCCGCGGAGCTGGAGGAGATATACTCCTCCGTCAAGGCCATGATAGACCTTTTGCCCCCGGAGCCCCGCCCAGAGGATTCCCTGGAGCCTCCCCGTCGGACCTCCCCCCCCAAGGGGCGCCTGGACGTCAAGGGCTAGCTCAAAGTATCCCTATAACCCCAGAGCCCAGGACCACCATGCCCACCCCTATCCACTGGTGCCTTGCCAGCCGCTCCTTCATGAACCACACCGCCGCCAGGGCGGTTATGAGAGGGCTGGAGGCGGTTATGGGGGTTATGAGCGACGCGGGGCATATCCTCAGGGCCACCGCAAAGGTGTAGCCCCCCAGGGCCAACCCCACCGCACCGGAGGCGTTGAGCACGAGCCACGTCTTAAGGGGTATCTTGAGCAGCGCCGCCCTCCGGCTACGCTGCTTGCCCGGACCCAGGAACCACATGCCCCAGGCGATCACGAAGAGCGCCAAAGACCTCCACCAGTTGGCCCCCACCGGGGAGAATCCCCCGCTGGTCACGAGCCACTTGGTTATCGGGATGCTCACACCCCAGCATAGGGAAGCGGACAGGGCCTTAACGTAACCCTTGAGAGGATAGGCCTCCGCCTCCTCCCGGGACCTCTCCATCCTAAGGAGGGCAAGCCCCGCCACTATGGCCAGGGTGGCCCCCGCGTGCCAGATCGAGGGCCTCTCCCCAAGCCACAGGGAGGATACGATCATCACCATGAGAGGATAGGAACTCCCCACCGCAACAGCCCTGCTCACCCCCAGCTCCTTTATGGCCCCGAAGTAAAGGTAGTCCCCCAGCACGTTGCCAAGGTATACGTTGACCACCACCAGCGGCACCGCCCAAAGGGTGGACGGAACGAACCCCCCGGACCGAGACGCCAGGGCTATCAGGGTCATACCGCCTAAGAACCCAAAGGACCGCATGGGGTTTATGTCCTCCCGTCTCACCCCCCTCATCCCCACCTTGAGCAGTATGGGGGACAGCGCCCAAAGACAAGCGGTAACTAATCCAAGGAATAGTCCTAACAGAGTCATGTCTTATCCCGCATCCTCCCGTGTTTGGTAAGCTTCAGGATAAGTCTAACCGTTCAAAAGGTCAAAGGGGGCAGCTGATGGATCCTTGGTCCGTGTGCTTCGGGGTGGAATGTGTTAATCTATTCCCCGTCGGGGGGGATGAGGTTTGGACGGAGGTTGGGAGTTTTTCAAGGGTTCCTTGGTCCGGGGGCTGCGTCTTGGGCTCAAGACCACTTGGACGCTGGTTAAGATATCTGTTCCGGTTTACATCGTGGTGTCCCTCTTGGGGGCCACCCCTGTGATTGGCTGGATATCCAGGGCCTGTGAGCCCCTCATGCGGTTTTTCGGGCTTCCCGGGGAGGCCGCCATGGTGTTGGTGATAGGGAACGCCCTTAACCTGTACGCCGCCATAGGGGCCATGAAGGCCCTGGCGCTCACGGGACACCAGATAACCACCCTGGCCCTGATGCTGTCCTTTTCCCACAACCTATTCGTGGAGGGGGCCCTGTGCCGAAGGCTCGGGCTCTCCTTTTGGCTAATGGCGGCCATAAGGGTGCTCATGGCGTCCGCGGCGGGGATGGTCTTGGGCATGGCTTGGGGGGGCTGATCATGGAGCTGGCTTTCAAGATAACCCTAGGGGCTTTTAAGACGGTCAAGAACCTGGCGGTGATCGTGGTGCCCCTCATGATCCTCATGCAGCTGGCCCGGGACTACAAACTGATGGAGAGGATGCTGGGGCTCTTCTCCCCGGTCTCCAGGCTGCTCGGCATGTCCAGGCGGGCAGCCCTTCCCCTTCTGGTGGGGCTTGCCTTCGGGCTCGCCTATGGGGCGGGGGTGATAATCCAGGTCTCCGAGGAGGAGGGGTTGTCCTTCAAGGACCGTTTCCTGGTGGTGCTCTTCCTGGTGGCTTGCCATGCGGTGGTGGAGGACACCATGGTCTTCGTGGCGGTGGGGGCCAACGGATGGCTCCTGCTCTTATCCCGGCTTTCCGTGGCGGTGGCGGTGACCGCCCTTTGCGCTAGGTTCCTCCCCCTTGGGGCTTTCAGGGTTCGGGAAGATGAGGGCCGTTGAATCGCTCCGCCGGGACAGGCTGGGGCACTCCTTGTCTGCCCTGGGGGCCTTCTTGCTGCTGGGGTTGACCTTGTGGGCCTACAGGAGATGGGTCTACCCATTCGATGGGGCGGTTACGGCCATGATAGTCCTGGTGCCCCTCGCGGCCTTCCCGTTCATCCGCCACCTCATAAGGGTTCCCGCGGGGCTCTCGTGGCTCTTCAGGCTTTTCGAGGAGGGGTCGTACCTCATGGTCCCCCTCTGTTTCCTATGGGCGGTGCTGGTGTGGGTGGTGCTGGCACTTAGGGCCCTCTGGCTGCCCCTGGTGATGCTGGGGCTTCCCCCCGCCTGGCCCTTCGCCTTCCTAAGGCCCCCTCTGGACCTCTGGCTTTCCCTGGTGGGGGCCATAGGAGCCGTGGCCTTCGGGCTTAAGGAGGCCTCATCCGTCCAGGTCCGCCGGTTCGTAATCGCCTCGCCGGACATCCCAAGGGGCCTATCCCTGCGGGTGGTCCAGATATCGGATCTGCACCTTGGGATGGTGAACGACAGGCCCTTCGTGAGACGCCTGGTGGCCGCCATAAAGGACCTGCGCCCGGACATGTTGGTCTCCACCGGGGACCTGTTGGACGGTCCGGCGGAGGGGCTAGAGGACGTGGCGGAGCAGCTGCGTTCGGTGGCCCCTCCCCTTGGGGCCTTTGCGGTGTTGGGGAATCACGAACACTACGCGGGGGATAGGATGGCGGAGGAGTTCCACCGGCTTTGCGGCTTTAAGGTTCTGAGGAACGAGGCGGTCTCCAGCGGCCCGGTGGTCATGGCGGGGGTGGATGACGCCCCCAGGGCCTCCTTGAGCCGGGAGGACCGGGAGGGGGAGGACCGATTCTGGGAGGGGCTTAAGAGGCCGGAAGGGGCCTTCGTCATAGGCCTGAAACACCGTCCCGCCCTTCGGCGGGCCTCCGCCGGCAAGTTCCACCTCATGCTCTGCGGCCACGTTCACGGGGGGCAGATCTTCCCCTTCTCCCTGCTGGCCCGTTCCGCCTACCGGCACTCCATGGGGCTCGTGGGGCTCAAGGGGCCCTTCCGGGAGAGCCTCATGTACGTGAGCGCCGGCACCGGTACCTGGGGGGCACCGGTGAGGCTGCTGGCCCCCCCGGAGGTCACGGTGTTCGACCTCATATTCGGCCTAGAGCTCCGGGGAAAGGAGGCGGAATGAGGACTCAAGGAGCCGGTGCCCCAAGGGCCTATCCCGCCACTGGTCGAACGTTACCTCCTGGCTGTCCATGAAATCCTTTACGAAGTCCGCCTCCAGCCTCTCCACCGCCCTGGGGTCGAACACGAAGGCCTGGGCCTCGTAGTTTATCTCCAGGCTTCGAACGTCCATGTTGACCGTTCCCACCGATGCGGTGGAGTCGTCCGCTATCAGGGTCTTCGCGTGGATGAACCCCCGCCGATACAGGTACACCCGTACCCCCGACTCCAGGAGCTCCCTTACGTGATAGCGGGATGCCCAGAAGACGGTGAAATGGTCCGGGATGGACGGTATCACCACCCGCACGTCCACCCCCCGGAGGGATGCGTTGGTGAGGGCCCAGAGGATCTCCTGGCCTGGTACCAGGTACGGGGTGGTGATCCAAAGGCGCCGTCGGGAACCGTTTATCACCGCCAGGTAAGCGTGCTTTATGAGGTCCTCGTGGGGTGAGTCGGGGCCTCCTTGGGCCAGCTGGACGAAGGGGGGACTGGGCTTGGGGCAAAGGGTGTGGAGGGGCAGCTCCTCCGAGGCGGCGAAGAGCCAGTCCCTCCGGAACAGGTTGTCCAGCCCCATGGCGGCCTGACCCGTGAACCTCGCCATGGTGTCCCGCCAGGGACTCAGGCGCTTTGAAAGCCCCATGTACTTGTCCCCTATGTTGAAACCGCCGATGAACCCCACCTGCCCGTCCACCACCGCGATCTTCCGGTGGTTCCTGTAGTTGAACTCCCTGCGGAACATGGGGAACGATATGGGAAGGAACGGGGCGGTCTTCACCCCCGCCTCCCTCAGGTCCTCCACGAACCGGTGCCGGAGCCCCCAGCTGCCAACCCCGTCGTAAAGGAGCCGGACCTGAACCCCTTGCCGGGCCTTGGCCTTGAGGAGTTCCCCAAAGGCCTGTCCGGTCCGGTCGTCCGAGATGGAGAAGAACTCGCAGTGGACGAACTCCCTGGCCCCCTCTACGGCGGAGAAGAGGGCCCCGAAGGCGGACGAGGAATCCGATGTCACCAGCAGCTCCCGGTATCCCAGGGGTAACGACTCCCCCACGAGGGACAGCAGCCTGGATGCCCCGTCCAACCCGTCCCCAGGGCCCGGGTCACTGGATGATACCAGGGGCCTTTGAGATCTCTGGCGCCTGCGGGACGTTATTAGGTGCCGCTGCCTCAGCCTCTTGGCGGAGGCGAACCGGGGGCCCAGGAGCAGGTAAAGCCCAAGCCCCAGGAGGGGCACGAAGGCCAGTACCATGAGCCAAGCCACCGTCCTGTCGGGGTTGCGGTTTTCGAGCAGGATGATGATGCCCACGATGGTCCCGTAGGCGGCCACCATCACGGGGCTGGCGGCGGTCTTAAGGACCTGCCTTGCGGTGTCCCGGAGGAGGTTCAAGAGCTCCTCCAGGAGCCCCCCGTGGGACCAGCTCTTAAGAAGCCAGAAGAGGGCCGCCCTGCTGGACCTCAGGTTCAGCAGGAGGAGCAGCCCAAACGGCACCAAAAGGATCAGCAGTGCTATCGAGAAGGACCTCCGGCGCATCGCCCCGGATCACCCTACGGCCATATCCCCTTCAGTTTCATCGCCCTGAGCACCCTTCCTACCCCCCGGACGAAGGCGGCGGTCCTCAAGGGTATCTTGTACGTGTCCGACAGGGCCATGGTCTCCCCAATGGCCTCCCGGAGCTTCTCCTTGAGCTTGCGGACCACCTTCTGCTGCCGCCACATCTCCCCGGAGCGGCACTGGACCCATTCGAAGTAGCTCACCGTGACCCCCCCGGAGTTGGCCAGCACGTCCGGGATGACCACGGTCCCGCCGGCTTGCAGTATCTGATCCGCCTCGGGAGTGGTGGGGGCGTTGGCCAGCTCAAGCACCACCTTGGCCCTTATCGATCCGGCGTTGTGAGCGGTTATGGCGCACTCCAGCGCCGCGGGTACCAGGATGTGGCAGTCCACCTGGAATATCTCGTCCCCCGCTATGTTGTCCGCGTCCTTGTAGTCCTTGAGCAGGCCGGTCATCATCTTGTGGGCGCTCAGGTCCTCCGGGTCCAGCCCCCCCTCCCGGTAGACTCCCCCGTGGCTGTCCGATATGGCCACCACCTTGAGCCCCATGGAGCTCAAGGCTTTGTGGGCGGTTATCCCGAGGCTCCCGTAGCCCTGGATCGCCACCTTCAGATCCCGGGGGTCCAGGCCCCTTCCCTTGAGGAACTCCTCCAGCACGAAGGAGCCCCCCATGGCCCCCGCCTCCCCCCGTCCCTTGGAGCCCCCCACCTCCGGCGGCTTCCCGGTGAAGGCCGCAGGGGAGTTGATGCCCTTGAGCTTCTCGTAGGTGTCCAGGAACCAGGCCATCACCTGGGGGTTGGTGTTCACGTCCGGGGCCGGTATCTCCACGTCCTCCCCGCTGTCCTGAGCGGTGGCGGCGGCGTAGAGCCTGGCGAGCCGCTCCAGCTCCTCCTGATCCAGCTGGTGAGGGTCTATCTTGACGCCCCCCTTGGACCCCCCGAAGGGCAGGCCCGCGGCGGAGCACTTCACGGTCATCCATCCCGAGAGGGCCATTATCTCCTCCCGAGATGCCTCCCGGTAGAACCGGACCCCCCCCTTGTAGGGGCCTAGGGCGTTGTTGTGCCGGCTGCGCCAGGCCTTCACCGGCAGGACCGACCCGTCGGACATCCTAAGGGGCAGCGTGTACTCCGTAACCTCCTTGGGCTCCAGGAAGATCGGTAAGAGCTCCGAGTTGGCCCCCAGGTACGGTTCCGCCGCCAACACCTGCTTCTTGAACATGGAGTAAAGGTCGTAGACCATCAAAGACCCCCCTTTGGCTTCATGCTTAGGATCAAAGGATTCACCTTGAGCCCCCCAGGGGCTTTGAAATATCATATCAGTTAAGGGCGCATGGGATGCGAAATTTAGCTTAAGTTGAGGGGGTTGAGGTGGTTTGGGGGGTATTTTAGTCCCGTTGGGGTTGGTCGGTATCTTGCTGTCGGTGGGGCTACTGCTGAGGGTTCTTGGGATGATGAAGGGGGTTTTAAGCGCCCAAGAGCTGGAACGGCAGCTCAGCCGTTTAGATGAGTCCTTGAGGCGGGAGGGGGATCTCATAAGGCAGGAGCTCCGGGCCCTTCGGGAGGAGCTGTCCCGGGGGCAGTCGGATCAGCGGATGGAGCTTCGGGAGGCGGTGGAGTCCTCGGGCAAGAGGCAGCTTGAGGTGTTGAACCATGGGATGATGGACTTCTCGAGGAGGCTTAACGAGCTCTCCGAGACGGTGAGCGCCAAGCTCTCCGGGGGGAACGAGGCGGTTTTGAGGTCTTTGAACGAGGGGATGAACGGCTTCTCCGGGAGGCTCAGCGAGCTCTCCGAGACGGTGAACTCCAGGCTCTTGGGGATAAACGATACGGTTCGGACGTCCCTGGACGAGGTGAGGAAGTCCATGACCGCCGGTGTTGAGGACATGAGGCGCAGCAGCGAGGAGAAGCTGGACAGGATGCGTGAGGTGGTGGAGGAGAAGCTGCACAGTGCCCTTGAGAAGCGTCTTGGGGAGGCCTTCAGCAGCGTTTCCGAGCGGCTTGAGAAGGTTCACCAGGGCCTTGGGGAGATGAAGACCCTGGCGGGGGACGTGGGGGACCTTAAGCGGGTGCTTTCCAACGTTAAGGTTAGGGGCACCTGGGGGGAGGTCCAGCTGGGCAACCTGTTGGAGCAGCTGTTGACCCCCGAGCAGTACGGCAAGAACGTGACTTTGGGTAGCGGCCAGGTGGAGTTCGCGGTGAAGCTGCCGGGGGATCAGGAGCCGGTGTGGCTTCCCATAGACGCCAAGTTCCCCCAGGAGGACTACCAGCGGTTGGAGAGCGCCTTGGAGGAGGGGGATCGGGGGAGGGCGGAGGCCAGCCGAAACGCCCTTCTTAAGAGGCTCGAGGAGGAGGCCAAGAAGATAAGGGATAAGTACGTGTGTCCTCCTAGGACCACGGATTTTGCGATCATGTACCTCCCGGTGGAGGGGCTTTACGCGGAGGCCCTTCGGGCGGACGGGCTGTTGGACCGGCTCATGACCCAGCACCGGGTTGTGCCGGTGGGGCCCACGGTGTTGGGGGCCTTTTTGAACAGCCTCCAGATGGGATTTAGGACCTTGGCGATCCAGCAGCGTTCCTCGGAGGTGTGGAACCTTTTAGGCCAAGTCAAGACGGAGTTCGGCAAGTTCGGGGATCTCCTGGAGAAGGCCCAGAAGAAGATCCAGGAGGCGGGTAACCACCTTGAAAAGGTGAGCGGCAAGACCAAGACCATAGAGAGGCGCCTCAAGGGGGTGGAGGCGGTCCCCTCCGGGGAGATTGAGGCCCAGGATCTCTCCGGGGAGGGCTACTGGGAGTAGGGGGGCAGCCGGCCTCCAGGGGGGCCTGCTGGAGGTGCCGGTTCGTTTCGAGCAGATCCAGGGGTTGGACGCCGCAGGGCAGCGCCCCGTCCTGGGGGGCGGGGTTGCGCTTGTCATCAAGGTGAGGGGGGACGTTGTATGTTGGGAGCCATAATAGGGGACATCGTGGGCTCCCGGTTCGAGAGGACCGGGCACAAGGGTAGGGATTTCGAGCTCTTCCACCCCCGGTGCCGGTTCACCGATGACACCGTGATGACCCTCGCCGTGGCGAAGGCGATCCTGGTTAGCCGGGGTATCGTCTCCCTGGTGGGGGATAACGCGGTGAGGTGCATGAGGGAGCTTGGGAGGCTCTACCCGGACCGGGGTTACGGCTCCATGTTCGCCCGCTGGCTCTCGTCCCCCGAGCCCGCCCCTTACGGGAGCCGGGGCAACGGGGCCGCCATGAGGGTGAGCCCCTGCGGTTTCGCCGCCAGGGGCCTTGAGGAGGCCAGGGAGCTCGCCTTTGAGGTCACCAGGGTGACCCATGACCATCCGGAGGCCATTAAGGGGGCGGAGGCGGTGGCCTCCGCGGTGTTCCTGGCCCGCTCCGGGGCATCCCTGGAGGATATGCGGAGGCACGTGCAAGACAACTACTATCCCACGGGCTTCACCCTGGATGAGATAAGGGAGGGATACTCCTTCAGCTCCGCCTGTGAGGACACGGTTCCCCAGGCCCTGCAGGCCTTCTTTGAGTCCCGGAGCTTCGAGGAGGCGGTGCGGAACGCCGTGTCCTTAGGGGGGGACACGGATACCCTTGGGGCCGTGGCGGGCTCCGTGGCGGAGGCCTTCTACGGGATACCGAGGGCGTTGCGGGATCAGGCGATGGCCTTCCTGGACGAACGCCTCAGGGGGATCCTGGGGGAGTTCGAGGCCCAATACCCCCCGAGCATTACCTGAGGGCCCTGGGGCAGTCCCGGTGAAACCGGGGCTTACAGGTGAGACGGGCCTGGAGGGGCATGCCCCTCCAGGCCCGTGGACTCTGTCGTCAGGTATAACCTTGGGGAACCCAAGGTTCGGCCCTATATGGCCTCCTCCGCCCCTTCCTCTTCCAATGCTCCCCGGAGCTCCTCCTGGTCTTCCACCGTCTCCCCCATGCCCTTGACTATGGCCCTCACGGTCCCAAAGGCCATGAGGCACATGAAGAACAGTATCGGGAAGCCCGCCACCGTGGCGATCTGCTTGGTGGCGTCTATGCCGGAGATCTTGCCGGAGCTGCTCAGGAGGTTGATTATGGCCATGGAGGCCATGACCACGCCCCAGAATATCTTCATCCTCGCCGGGGGTTCCTTGCCCTCCATGTGGGATCCGCTCATTGACAGGGATGCCACGGTGGTGGTCATGGAGTCGCAGAGGGTGACGATGGAGAGTATCAGAACCGCTATGAAAACCCATGACCACAGGACCCCCAGCGGGGCGTTCTTCAGGAAGGCGAACACCGAGACCTCAAGGCCGGAGCCCTGGATGGACTCCCATATCTTGCCCCCGTGGATCTGGGAGTAGATGGCGCTGCCCCCGAAGATGGAGAACCAGACGAGGCCGAACACCGAGGGGAGCACCAGGTTGAAGAGCAGGAACTGCCTTATGGTCCTGCCGTAGGAGAGTCTCGCCAGGAACATGCCTATGAGGGGGGCATAGGCCAGCCAGATGGCCCAGTAGTACACGGGCCACCACCTGGGCCAGGGGCTGCCGTCTATGGGGGATAGGTACATGGTCCGCTCGAAGAAGTGGTTTATGAAGTGCCCGAAGCCCTGGACCCCGAGGTTAAGGATGAAGCTGGTGGGGCCCACGGCGAAGAAGAAGAGCATCATGAAGAGGAATATCTTGGCGTTGTAGTCCGACAGTATCCTTATGCCCCTCATTATCCCCGAGTAGGAGGATATGATGTATATGGACACGGTGATAGCCAGCACCGCGGCCCACACGGTCTTGCCGGTCTTTATCCCCGTGAGGCTGTTAAGTCCGCTTCCCGCCTGCATGGCCCCCACCCCCAGCACCGCCGCGACCCCTCCGGCTATGGCGAGGAGGCATATGTTGTCCACCACCGCTCCGGTGAGCCCCGTGGCCCTCCGGCCGAACAGGGGGTAGAGGGTGGAGCTCACCGCGTAGGGCAGCTTCATGTTGTAGGCGCAGTAGGCTATCCCAAGCCCCGCTATGGCGTACATGGCGTAGGGGATGAACGTCCAGTGGATGAAGGTGGTGGTCATGGAGAACATGGCGGCCCCTTCGGTCCCGGGCTTGAGGCCCAGGAAGTCCGGAGGGCTCATGAAGTGGGTGATGGGCTCCGCGATTCCCCAGAAGAGGATGCCGGTGGCGATGCCTCCGCAGAGGGATATGGAGAACCACTGCCAGTCCGTTAGGGTGGGTTTGGCGTCCTTCCCGCCGAACTTTATATCCCCGTACTTGGACAGCCCAAGGTAAATGCAGATCCCGAGGAACATCACGCTGGAGAGTTGGAAGAGCCAGCCGAACTTGACGAAAGCGAACTCCACTATGGCGGACTCGGCCTTGTAAAAGGCCTCCGGTGCTAAGACCCCAAGGGCTATGGCCCCAAGGAATATCGCCGCCATGGGGTAGAAGACCTCTCCCCTTATCCTCATCCCTTCCTTGGATATCATCCCTACTCCTCCCTTCCCCTGATACAGAAGATTTCGACCAAACACGACGCGCTGTGTCGTCAACCCCAAACCCAATGCCTAGGGAAAACCGTTTGCCCTCCAATCACCCCCCGCATCCCCAGGGGGATCTGGCAGCCTCGATCAGCTCCCCGGATCTCACCGCCTCCACCGCCCTTGCCACGTCCAGCGAGAGGTCCCTATCCTCATCCATGAAGGGCACCCTTTCCCTGAGCTTCCCTAGGGCCCTGGAGGTCCCCCTTCCATAGGAGGCCCCCCTCATGTCCATGGCCTGGGCCCCGTGGAGGATCTCTATGGCCAGCATCACCTCGAGGTTGTCCAACATCCTCTTGAGGTGGTCCATCACCATGGGGGTATTGCACCCCCGGTCCTCCTGGTCCTCCGACAGGGACTCCACGTCGAAGGAGCAGGGGTTGCTTAGATGCCGGTTCTCCGCCTGAAGGTAAGACACGGTCTTCTGGATTACCCCGAAGGCGTGGCACATGGATGTACATGGGTTGAGGAACCGGGGAAGCCCGGTGAACCGGTCAGAGCCGAGCCGCAGGGTCCTACGGGCCACCGTCTGGGACAGGTGGCAGAGGGCGGCCTTCAGCTTCTCGAACTCCAAGACCCACCCCAGGGGTTCGAAAAGCGCACAGGGGATTACGGTGCCGTCCTCGAAGGCCAGGGGGTTGTCGTCCGGGGTGTTGATGTACCCCGTGAGGGCCTCCTCCGCGGCGTTCAAGGCATCCCTTACCGCCCCGTGGACCATGGGGGAGCATCTTATGGACAGGGGGTCCTGAAGGGATTTGGCCCCCCCTTCCAGGTAGCTTCCCGTCAGGAACCGCCTTGCGTTGGAAGCGGTGACCTTGACCCCCTTGGAGGGGTGGAGCGCCAGGGCCCTCTCGTCCAGGGGGGACAGGTTCCCATGGAAGCCCTCCAGGGTCATCGCATAGGACAGGTCCGCCAGGTCCATGAGGGACTTGGCCCGGTGCAGCGCAAGACACCCCAGAGCCTCTCCCAGGGCGTTGGAGGTCACAAGCCCCAGCCCGTCCTTGGGGCCCGGCTTGATGGGTTGTAGTCCCGCTTCCCTCAAGGCCTCCCCGGCGGGGCGGAGCCCTTGGGTGTCCATGACGAAGCCCTCCCCGGCCATCACCAGCCCCAGGTGGGATAGGGAGGTTATATCCGCCTCCCCGACGGACCCCCGCAGCGGGATGGCGGGGTATATCCCCCGGTTCAACATCTCCCTTAGGAGCTCCACGTAGCCGGGGGTTATCCCGGTGTAGCCCATGGCCAGGTGGTGGAGCTTGAGGAACATGGTCCCCCGGGCCTCTTCCGCCGAGGCGTAGGGGCTGAGCCCCACGCAGTGGACCTTGAGCATGTTGAGGTTGTAGACCCCGTAGCTCTCCCGGGTCACGGTCTGGTCCTTGTTTATCCCCACCCCGGTGTTGAGCCCGTAGACCTTTGGGTTCCCCCGGTCCGCTATGTCCATCAGGGCCTTCCAAACCGCCCTGCAGCGGGCCAGAGCTTCGCCGGACACGCTGACGGGCTCCCCAAACGCCGCCGCCACAACCTGTTCAACCCCTATGGGGCCCTCTCCCAACGTCACGGTCAATCCCCATCCCCCCTGGAACGCAGTGCCCCCACTATCCGCTCTGGGGTGAAGGGCAGCTCCGTCATTTTGGTTCCAACGGCCATGTTGACCGCGTTGCATATGGCGGGCGCCACCGGAACGGTGGCTATCTCCCCCACGCTCTTGGCCCCGAAGGGCCCCCCCTCCTCCCCCCTTTCAACCAACATCACCTTTATGTCCGGCATCTCCGGGCCGTTGGGCATGTGGTACCTGCTGAAGGACCCGTTGAGGGGTACCCCCCTTTTGTCGTAGCGGATCTCCTCCATGAGGGCCAACCCGATGCCCATCTGGACCCCCCCGTATATCTGGCCTTTCACCATCATGGGGTTTATGGCCCGTCCCACGTCGTGGCAGGCCAGGTAGTCCGTGACCCGGACGAGCCCCGTCAGGGTGTCCACCTCCACCTGGGCGAAGTGTACCGCGTACGAGGCGGGGTTCCCCTGGGGCTTGAAGATCACGTTCTCCCACAGGATATCCCCCAGCTCCTTTGTCGACCTGCTGGCCAGGGAGCCGTAGCTCATGGACAGGCCATCCATGCTAACCACCCCGTCCTGGAACACCACCTGGTCCGCCCGGTCCTGCCCTATGCCGTTAAGGGCGAGGAATGCCCTTGCTATCCGGGACCTGAGCTTGAGCGCCGCCTCCAGGGCGCAGGCGCCGCACACGTGGGTCACCCGGCTGGCCACGCAGCCCACGTCAAAGGGGGTGAGGTGCGTGTCCGCCTCGGCCACGAAGACCCGCTCCAGGGGTAGGTCCATGGCGTCCGCCACTATCTGGGTCATGGCGGTCATGGTGCCGTTGCCCAGCTCCTCGAAGGCCCCGTTGACCAGGACGGAACCGTCCTCGCAGAGGCTTATGGTCATGCCCATCACGTCCGCGAAGGGGGACCCGTAGTAGCCGTTGCCGTGGGTGCAGCAGGCGAGGCCTATGCCGGTCTTGAACCTCCCGTCACCTCTGGATCCCAGGATGTGCCGCTTCCGCTCCTCCCAGCGGAAGGCCCGGAGCCCCTCCTCAAGGCAGTCCCTGACCCGGGCGTTCCCAAGCGGGGGAGCCCCGGTGGGGTCCAGGTCGAAGGGGTGGACCAGGTTCTTGAGCCTGAGCTCCGCCGGGTCCATGTGGAGTTTCCGGGCCAGCAGGTCCAGAGCTATCTCGGTTATGGCGTGAATCTGAGGGGAGCCGTAGCCCCTGCAGGCCCCGCTGGGCACCGTGTTGGTGAAGTAAGTGCGGCCCACGAACTCCTGACGGGGTATGCGGTAGAGCCTGAAGGTCTTCTTCCCCATGGCCATGGTTATCCGGTGTCCCCCGGTGGCGTAGGCCCCGGAGTCGCACAGCACCTCCACGGAGCGGCTGAGCAACGTGCCATCCGGAAGCGCCCTCATCCTGACGGTACCCTCCACGGCGGCCCTGCTCCTGGTGGATATGATGCTCTCCCGCCTGCTGGTCTTGAGCAGCACGGGTCTGCCGGTTAGGAGGGTCATGAGGGCGCATCGGGTCTCCAGGAAGACCTCCTGTTTCCCCCCGAAGGAGCCCCCCATGGGGGCCTTTATCACCCTTATTCGGCTCATGGGAAGCCCCAGGGCCTTGGACAGGGCGTGGCGCACCGTGAAGGGCATCTGGCACGGGGACTCCACCGTCAGCACCGGACCGTCCATGTAGGACAGGCATATGTGGTTCTCCATGGCCCCGTGGTGGACCTTGGGGGTGCGGACCGTTACCGCGATCTCCACCGTCCCCTCCATGGGGGGCGGGTCTTCTCCGCATGCGATCCTTCCCTCTATGAACCGGGGCTTCTTGGGGAGCGGAGAAGGGACCCCTTCTTTGAGGGGGGTCAGAACCGGGGGCAGCTCCTGGACAAGCACCTCCACCGCCTGAGCGGCCCGCAGGGCCCCCTCCGGGGTCTCCGCCAACACCGCCCCAACCGGGTCACCCAGGAAGAGGGGCCGGTCGGTGAATATCCTCTCGTCCCTTAGGTCCTGCTGGTCGTCCAGGTACACGGAGCTGTTGTAAGGGGTCCTCATGGGGTCGTCCATGGGGGTGAAGATCCTGACCAGGTCCCCTATCCCCTTGGCCTTTTCAGTCCTGAATCCGTGCACTATGCCGTTGGCCACCGGGCTTGTGATGAGGCGGCCGTACAGGAGCCCCTTTGGCCTTCCCCGGTCCTCCAGGAATAGGAACTCCCCGGTCACCTTCTGGAGCCCGTCCAGCCGGGGCACGGATACGCCAATCCAGTTCCAGCGGCTCATCTCAGACCCCCCCTTCGGAAACCAAGTCCTGGGCCAGTTCAAGTCCCAGAGCCTTTACCGCTTCCCTTTTGTAGGGCATGGAGGCCCTGTTGGGTATCGCCCTCTCCACCGCCCGGGACAGGATTGCCGGGAGCTCCGCCAGGAGCTCTCGGCCGGAGAGGTTCACGATGGCGTCCTCCGCCTCGCCGCACCGGATGGGGAGAGATCCAACCGCTCCAAGGTACAGCCGGCACCTTTTCCCACCTCGGTCGAGGGCACAGCCCACGCTGAGCTTCGATATGGTCACGGTCCTCCGGGACCCCACCTTGCCGAAGTGGGAGAAGTCCCATCGGGGGATGGAGAAGCCGGTTATGAGGTCCCTGGGGCCCGGTAGAACCCCGAAGGGGCCGGGCTTCATGTCCCCCATGGGGATGGACCCGGGGATCACCGCTTCCTCCTGGAACTGAAGCACCTCCATGGTGGCGTTTAGCGCCATCAGCATGGGGATCGCATCCCCCGCGGGGGACAGGTTCCCCACGTTGCCCCCCATGGTTCCCCGGCTCCTTATCTGGGGGGACCCCACCTTGGAGGCCATGGCCCGAAGGCCCCCGGGAAGGTGATTTGAAGCGCTTATCCTCGAGAACGTGACGGTGGAGCCCACCCGGTACCCATGGGGGTAGAGGGAGATCCCTTTTAGATCCTCCAGGGAGGTTATGTCCGCCAGGTGGAGGTCTAAGCCATCAAGGTGAATCCTTATGGTGAGGTCCGTCCCCCCGGCGATGTATCGGAAGCCCGTGGGGGGCCTGCAGGACCTGCTCTACGAGCTCTCCCAAGCTCTTGGGTCTAAGGCGCAGCATGGGCATCGATCCTCCTGGAGGCGTCCATGGCGGCCTCTATGATGGGCAGGTACCCGGTGCATCGGCACAGGTTGCCGGATATCGCCTCCGCCACCTGTTCCCTGGTGGGGGAGGGGTTTTTCACGAGGAGGGCATACAGGGCCATTATCATCCCCGGGGTGCAGAAGCCGCACTGCACCGCCCCGTGCTCCGCGAAGGCCCTTTGGATGGGGTGAAGCAGCCCCTTCTCTGCCAGCCCCTCCAGGGTTACTATCCGGGATCCCTCCGCCTGGAAGGCCATGACGGTGCAGGATGCCACGGGCTCGCCGTCCATTACCACCGTGCAGGCCCCGCACTCCCCCTCGGAGCAGCCCTCCTTGACGCTGGTCATCCCCAGCTCCCGCAGCATGTCCAGCAGCCGCTGTTTGGGGGAGGGGCAGAAGCGGACCTCCCGGCCGTTCAAAGTGAAGCCTATGGACAAAACCAATCCCCCCTTTCCAAGGGGGGATGGTAACACGGGACCGTCAATACATCGTCATCCGTGGTGCCAAGCAGTATTAAATCGGCTTGATGTTTATGGCCTCGTAGGCCGCGAGCACCTCCCTGGTGGCCTGGTTGATCCGGCTTATCACTTGGTCCGGGTCATCCCCTTGGCCTTTCTTGAGTCGGTCTTCCAGGGCCGCCAGGTATTCCGCCGCCTCCTGATGCCCCACCGTGGCAAACCGGCCCTTGAGCTTGTGGACCACCGACGCGGCGCCGTTAAGGTCGTTTCGGTGCAGCAGAAGCCGCAATGTCTCCAACATTATGGGGACCCCCTCCTTGAAGAGGGTGAGGGCCTTGCCAACCACCTCCAGCTCCCCGGAGGAGAGGTCCATTAGCCGCTGGGTGTCCACTGCGGGGGCATCTGCCCTCGATCCTGCGGGGTTGCCTCCGCCGGCGGCTCCCTCAACCGCGGCCTTCAGCTCCGCCAGGGGGACCGGTTTCGTGAGAAAAAGGTCCATCCCCGCCTTGAGGCACCGCTGCCGGTCCTCCTCCGTGGCGCAGGCGGTGAGGGCTATGAGGGGGGTTCTTGCCCGCGAGGGGTCTTTTGACTCCAGGAGCCGTATCTGTCTTGCAAGCCAGACCCCGTCCCCTTGTGGCATGTTCACGTCCAGTATTGCCAGGTCGAAACGATGGGTTGAGAAGGCCCGGAGGGCCTCCATGCCGGTGGACGCGGATTTCACCGAGTGTCCCATGGCGGATAGGGCGGTTTGAACCAGTTCCCGGTTGAGGGGGTCGTCTTCCGCCAGGAGTATTTGCAGGGGCCTTGAGTCGGGGGCCGCGTGGAGGGTTTGGGCCTTCTGGGCGTCCTCGAAGGAGGCGGGTTGCCCCTCCGCTTCCGCCGCGGGCACCTTTAGGGAGAAAGAGGACCCCTTGCCGGGGACGCTTTGAACCGAGATGGTGCCCCCCATGGACTCCGCAAGCTTCATGCATATGGCAAGCCCCAGTCCCCGCCCTTGTCCCCGGTCCGAAGGGGACGTCTGGTAGAAGGGGAGGAATATCTTGTCCAGCTGTTCTTTAGGTATTCCCCGGCCGCTGTCGGTGACGGATATGACGAGATCCGAGCCTTCTATGGTGGCCTCTACGGTTATCTTGCCCTGTTCCGAGAACTTTATGGCGTTGGTGAGCAGGTTGAGCAGGATCTGCCTTATCCTGTCCTGGTCTCCGTTCAGCAGTTTGGGCAGCGAGGGGCTTATCTTGGTTAAAAGGATGAGTCCCTTGGCCTCCGCCATGGGGGCCACGAAGCGGATCGTGTTTGATATGAGCTTGCGGACCTCATAGGGGGCAAGCCGGAGCTCCAGGTCGTTTCTGGCGGAGGACAGGTCCAGCAGGTCGTTGGCTATCCTAAGCAAGTGGCTCGAGGCCTCCTTTATGCACTCAAGCCACCTCCGGTTAGGGCTCTCCGCGGAAAGACACATCTCGGACATGCCTATGATGTTGTTCAAGGGGTTTCTTATCTCGTGGCTTATCTGGGATATGAAGAGGTCCCTTGTGGGAGGACACGACTCCTCCACCAGTGCGAAGACATCTCCCCTCGGTAGAGATGCGAGCCTTACGGGGAAAAACCGCCTACCCCCTATGGATACGGATTCCCCGGCTGGGGCCGGACCATCCCAGCCAAAGGTGGCCAGGAACTCCTCCCCTTTGGAGTTAGCCCCCATTGGGGTCCCGCCGGGGGGGAAAAGCACGGCTGGGTGAGGGACATCCTCCAGATCTATTTTAAGGGCCATCCGATCATCACCGACCCGTCTATATGGGCTGGTATTTCTTTATGGGTCGTCCCTTGGGCTGGTAGTGGTTCTGGGATATCAGCCTTCCTGTGGATACCAGGGCCTCGCAGTACTTGCGGACGGTTATGCGGGATATGCCGATCTTGTCCGCTATCTCCCCTGCGGAGAGGGGGCGTTCCTCCTGGGTCAGTACGTCCATTATGCGTTGGGCGGTGTCGCCCCGCTGGATCCCCGAGGTGGAGTAGAGGTTGAGCCGGCTCTCGGGGTAGAAGACCCGATCCAGCTGTTCCTGGCTTAGCTCCGACGGGAGGGATGCCCGGAAGCGGAACGCGTCCTTGTAGGAGTCCAGGGAGACCCGGAGCCGGTCGTAGGAGAAGGGCTTTACGATGTAGTCCCAGGCCCCGAGCCGGAGGGCTTCCACCGCGTCTTCCTTGCGGTATGAGCTGGTTATTATTATCACGTCGGAGTCCATGCCGTTGTTCCTAAGATCCAGCATGACCTCCTTGCCGTTCACCTCCGGCATGGACAGATCCAGCAGCACCAGGTCCACCTTGTGGGCCCTGATCTGCTCCAGCGCCTCCCTGCCGTTCTGGGCCTGACCGACCAGCAGGAAGTCCCCCAGGGAGTTGACGAGCCGTCCTATGATGAAGGACACCATGGGGTCGTCCTCGGTTATGAGTATACGAATGGGCTTCATGGAGAGGAGCACCTCCTTTAGTTCTGACGGATAATAATATATATCATAAATTCCAATACCGCCATAGGGGTAGCAAAAAATTCCTTTAATGGGTTAGCGCTGATGTATTATTGTCATATCAACGCCTAGGGGGTGGGGTAATTGAACCTGGAGAGGCTGGAGCGGTTGATGGAGAGGCTTGAGGAGGAGGGTTTGGACGGGTTGTTCGTGGGGCCCTCAGGGGACCTCTTGTACCTTGTGGGGCTGGACCTGTTCCAGGACGAGCGCTGCAAGGGGCTCATGGTGTCGAGGAAGGGCTGTTTCGGCCTTGTGCCCCTGCTTTACCGGCAGGAGATGGGGCGGCACATGGAGGGGGTGCCCCTTTTCGTGTGGGACGACCGGGATGGTTTTGCGGGGGCCTTTGGGGAGGGTTGCAGGAGCCTGGGCCTCGAGGGGGGAGGTGATAGGGATAAACTGCGGCATGCGGGCGGTGGACCTGATAGATGCTCAAGGGGTGTTGAAGGCCCGGTACGTGAACGGCGCCAAGGTCTTGGATCCCATGAGGCGTGTCAAGTCCCCGGAGGAGCTGGCCCTGATGCGCAAGGCCTCTGGTCTGGCGGATCTTGTGATGGATAAGGTGTACCGATTCCTGCGGCCTGGCCTGTCCGAGAGGCGGGTGAAGGAGTTCATCCTCAAGAGTTTCGATGAGCTTGGCACGGTGCCCTCCTTCGACCCCATAGTGGCCTTTGGGGCCAACGCCTCCATGCCCCACTATGGGGGAGGGGATGCGGTGGGAGAGGAGGGGGACTGTGCGGTGCTGGACTTCGGCTGCCGGGTGGGGGGGTACTGCTCCGACATGACCAGGACCTTCTTCCTGGGGGGTGTGCCGGAC
Organism: Thermanaerovibrio velox DSM 12556; assembly: GCF_000237825.1. Taxonomy (NCBI): domain Bacteria; kingdom Thermotogati; phylum Synergistota; class Synergistia; order Synergistales; family Synergistaceae; genus Thermanaerovibrio; species Thermanaerovibrio velox. The sequence goes on along the minus strand of NZ_CM001377.1, from coordinate 1,715,172 downwards.
GAGTCCGCCGAGGTATACCGGGTGGTTTTGGAGTCCCAGCTTAAGGGCATAGGGGCGGTGCGACCCTTGGTGGCGGCCCAGGAGGTTGACCGGGCGGCCCGGGATGTGATAGCCCGGGCGGGGTACGGGGAGCACTTCCTCAACCGCCTTGGCCACGGCATAGGGCTGGAGGTGCACGAGGGGCCCTATATCGTGGAGGGTAACGATACCCCCCTGGAGGTGGGGAACGTGTTCAGCGTGGAGCCCGGGATATACATCCCAGGCAAGCTGGGGGTTCGCATAGAGGACCTGGTGGCGGTGGGGGAGGCCGGTGCGGAGGTGCTGAACTCCTTCCCGAAGGAGCTCATGACGACACCTTAAGTTTTCTGTAATTTTGGTGTAGAATTTTACTTACCGTGCTGGATTAACATGGTGAATCGCACGGCAATCCATTTTCGGTAGGGAGGGTTCTTTGTCCATGAGGCGTTCTTCGGTGAGGTTGAGGGTTTTGGGTCTTCTGCTGGGGCTTTTCGTGTTGGCCCTTGGGGGAGTCGCGGACGCCAAGGTTAAGAACGTGATCGTGCTCATGTGTGACGGTACCGGAGCCACCCACACCACCATTGCCCGGTGGTACAAGGGAGGCCCCCTGGCGATGGACCAGATGCAGGTGGGAAGGGTCAGGACCTGGGCTGCCGAGAGCCTCATAACCGACTCTGCCCCCGCCGCCACCGCCTTCGCCACCGGTCACAAGGCCAGCGACAAGGCCATAGGGGTTTTGCCCTGGAGCGTCACCATGCCAGGGGTGCCCAAGGTGGCCTCCGGTGACATGGGGCGTCCCGTGGCGTCGGTTATGGAGGCCGCCAGGCTAATGGGTAAGGCCACGGGCATCGTGGTGACCAGCAACGTGCAGCATGCGAGCCCCGCGGGATATTCCGCCCACTGGCCGGACAGAAATGATTACAACGAGATCGGGGAGCAGCAGGTCTACGGCGGTTTCCAGGTGGTGTTCGGGGGAGGCCGTAAGTACCTCCTGCCCAAGTCCAAGGGGGGTACGAGGGAGGACGGTGAGGACCTCCTGGAGGAGCTCAACCGCAGGGGCTACAAGGTCATCACCACCAAGGATGAGATGAGGTCTCTCTCCTCCGGCCCGGTGTTCGGTCTTTTCGCGGAGGACGACCTGGCCTATGAGTTCGACCGTCCCCTGGTGGCCCCGTCGCAGCCCAGCCTGGCGGAGATGACATCCAAGGCCATCGAGCTCCTATCCAAGGACCCGGACGGGTTCTTCCTATTCGTTGAGGGCTCCAAGATAGACTGGGCCTCCCACGCCAACGATCCGGTTGGGGTGGTGTCCGACGTGCTGGCCTTCGACGATGCGGTGAGGGTGGCCATGGACTTTGCCCGGAAGGATCGGAACACCCTGGTGATGGTCTTCTCGGACCACGGCAACGGTGGGATGTCCTTGGGCAGCAAGGTGACCGATAAGAACTACTCCAAGCTCCCCCTTAACGCCCTTTTGGATCCCCTTAAGGGTGCCAAGCTCACCGGCGAAGGGGTGGAGAAGGTGCTTGGGGATGATCGGTCGGAGATGAAGATCCGGGAGGTGGTGGCGAGCTTCTACGGCGTGTCGGACCTCACGGACGACGAGGTCAAGGCCGTAAGGGATGCAAAGAAGGGGAGCATGAACTACGTGCTGGGTCCCATAATATCCAAGAGGAGCCCCATAGGCTGGACCACCAACGGGCACACCGGGGAGGACCTGTTCATAAACTACTACGGCCTTGATAAGCCCCTGGCCACCATCGAGAACACCGATATAGCCAAGATATGTGCAAGGGAGATGGGCACGTCCCTGGAGAAGGCCACGGGGGCTCTTTTCGTGGACGCGGAAGAGGCCTTCCGTGCGATAGGGGCATCGGCGGAGCTTGACAAGACGGACCCCTCAAACCCCGTGTTGGTGGTCCGCAAGGGGGCGGCCCGGGCGGAGATGCCCTTGAGCAAGGACTTGATGCGCATTGGCGGCAGGGTGGTGGATCTGGGGGGGGTATGCGTTCTCTCCCCCAAGACCGGCAAGGTCTACGTGCCGCTTAAGGCGGTGGAGCTCTTCAAGGCCAGCGCCAGGTAGCTTATGAATGACGCCGGGGCCCCGGTCCTTAGGGGCCCCGGTTTTTGTCGTTCCCTGGCGCCGCTACTTGAGTCCGAACAGGACCCCTCCTATCACGAAGAGGGAGCCGAAGAAGAAGAGCAGCCCCTGGAACTTTATCTGCCACCTGGCCCACTGGGTCCAGTCTATCCTTGCGGCCCCAAGGCAGGCCATGAGGACCCCGGAGGTGGGGACGATGAGGTTGGTGAAGCCGTCCCCCAGCTGGAACGCCAGCACCGCCACCTGCCGGGAGACCCCCAAGATGTCCGACAGGGGAGCCATGAGGGGCATGGTGAGCGCCGCCTGTCCGGAACCGGAGACCACGAAGAAGTTGAAGCAGGACTGGAAGATGTACATGAACCACGCGGATACCGCGGCGGGGAGCCCCTTGAAGGCCTCGCCGGTGTAGTGGAGCACCGTGTTGAGCACCGTGGGGTTAGATGGATCGGTGCCGCCGAGGACCAGCACTATGCCCTTGGCCATGCCCACCACGAGGGCAGCCCCCACCAGGTCCTCCGCCCCCTTGCGGAAGCTGGTGGCGATGTCGTTGACCCTCATGCCCTCAAGCTTGAAGAGGACCCCTATGATCCCGCACAGGAGGCCCATCACGAAGAACTGGGTGGCTATCTCGGGGATGTAGTAGCCCTCCTGGACGACCCCCCAGATGACCCAGGCTATGCCTGCCGCCACGGTGAGCACCACCAGGCCGTGGCCCAGGGTGAACCTGCCTCCCTCTGCCTTGTGGGAGGATATGTCCTTCCGGAAGAACTCATCGGTCTTGTAGGAGATCGATGTTTCCGGGTTGGCCTTGACCTTCCGGGCGTACCTTATGGTGAAGGCGATGCCGAAGAGGGTGAAGAATCCCCACATGGCTATCCTGAACCCCGCGGCGGAAAGCACCGGTATCTGGCTTACCCCCTGGGCTATGGCCACGCTGAAGGGGTTCATCCAGCTGGTGGCGAAGCCTATCTGGGTGGCCACGTAGGACACCAGGATGGCGGTCACCGAGTCGTAGCCCATGGCCACGCATACCGGGCATAGGATCATGACGAACGGGATGGCCTCCTCCCCCATGCCGAACACCGCGCCCCCGAGGGAGAAGAGGACGAACAGGATGGGCAGCAGCAGGATCTCCTTCCCCTGTAGCTTGTTTATGATGGCCATTATGCCGTTTTCAACCGCCCCGGTCCTCAGGATTATCCCGAAGGCACCGCCGATTATGAGTATGAACGCCACCACTCCGACCGCGGATCCCCACTTGTCACCGGAGACCAGCCCCTCGAAGGCGTAGTTGAGGAACCCCACCTCCCCTCCGGGTTCAAAGAGCTTGATCCCCTTCTTGAGGGGGCTGCCCGCCTCGTCCTTCACCAGGGTGAAGGTCTCGGGTTTGAGCACCGTCCTGCTCTTCTCCTTGCCCGAAACGGTGTACTTTACCTCATGGGTCTCGAACTTGCCCACCGGCACCACGTACGTGAGAGCCGCCATGAACGCCACCACCAGGAAGATGATTATGTAGGTATCCAGCATCCAGGTGGTCTTGTTCTTCTTGTCTTGCTGGGAAGGTCCGCTCATCCTTCCGCATCCCCCTCTCATAGGCATGTTTGATTTGGTGAACAGGTGCTGCAGAAAACTCCGGTACCTTCGTGCCCCTCGCCGTACTCCCAAGGCCCTGGGGCTCTCATCGTTGTCACCTCCGATCCGGGGTTGATTTGGCCCGGGGCTTCGTTATAATGGATCCAATAATAGCACAATGAATCCATAGATGGGAGGGGGAGTAGTGCAGGAAGATCACCTGGGGGCACTGAGGGAGGTAACGGGACATGTTATATCCGGCATAGTTAAGCGCCGGTACATGCCGGGGGACAGGATAACCGAGCCCGCCCTGGCGGAGGAGCTTGGGCTCAGCAGGACCCCGGTCAGGCACGGTCTTGCGGCGTTGGTGGCGGACGGGGTGCTGGTGAAGGAGAAGGGGAGGCGGGGCTACGTGGTGCCCCGGCTTACCCGGTCGGACATGCTGGAGGTGTTCTCCGCCAGGGAGCTTTTAGAGGGGTACCTGGCGTTCCGGGCCGCCCAGGAGGCGGATGCGTCGGACGTTGGGAGGCTCAAGGAGATAAACGCCCGGGAGCAGGCGATGGCGGACCTGGGGGACCTGGAGGGCTACTGTGCCGCCAACGACGAGTTCCACATGGCGGTGGCGGAGATGGGGGGCAACGGGTACCTCCTAAAGGCCTTTCGGCTGGTCTACTGGAGGAGTCAGCTCTACGTGCACGCCTTGATCGACTTCCTTCCCCCCTCCGAGGACGGGGGAAGCGGGAGCTTGGCGGAGCACCGGTTAATCGTGGACGCCATAGAGAGGCGGGACGCGGAAGGGGCCAGGCGGGCGGCTGAGGAGCATCTTAGGAGCACTCGGGGATACCGGATAGCCTTTGGCGGTCGGGAGGAGCTGTTCCTGGACATGTGGAACGGGGACAGGAGGAGAGGGCGGGTTTCCCGTCGGGGAGGTAGGGACGGTTGAGGTCTTATCTTTTTAAGGGTGCGGAGGTGTTCGCCCCGGAGGCGAAGGGCTGTTGTGACGTGTTGTGCGTGGGGCCGAAGGTCGTTGCGTTGGGGGATCTTGGAGGGGTGTGTATTCCCGGCATGGAGGTGGTGGACGGGAGGGGGCTCCTGCTGCTCCCCGGGTTCATCGACAACCACGTTCACATCCTGGGAGGCGGCGGTGAGGGGGGGCCCGCCACCAGGACCCCGGAGATGCCGGTGGAGGACCCGTTGACCGGCGGGATAACCACCGTCATAGGCGTCTTGGGCACCGATGACGTTACCCGATCCGTGGCCTCCCTGGTGGCCAAGGCCCGGGGGCTTTGGGCGGAGGGTATAAGCGCCTGGGTCATGGTGGGGTCCTATCAGCTGCCGGTGGCGACACTTACGGGCTCCATAAGGTCCGACATAGCCCTGGTGGAGCAGGTTATAGGGGTGGGGGAGGTGGCCCTTTCGGACCACCGATCGAGCCAGCCGTCGCTGGAGGAGCTGCTCAAGATCGCCTCCGCCGCGAGGGTTGGGGGCATGCTCAAGGGCTTTGGGGGAAAGGTGAACGTCCACATGGGAGACGGCCCCAGGGGGTTGAGCATGCTCCGGGAGGCCGCCCAAGGTACGGAGATACCGGTGGACCAGTTCATACCCACCCACGTGAACCGGAACCCGGATCTTTTCCGGGAGGCCGTGGCCTTTGCCCTGGACGGGGGGGTGGTGGACCTCACCACCAGCACCACGCCGCAGTTCCTGGAGGAGGGGGAGGTGAAGTGCTCCCGGGGGTTGAAGGAGATGCTCCATGCGGGGGTTGACCCCTCCAGGATATGCTTCAGCTCCGACGGCCAGGGAAGCCTTCCGGTGTTCGACCAGGGGGGCCGTTTCAAGGGGCTCACGGTCGGGAGGGTTACCTCCCTCTGGGAGGAGGTGAGGGATGCAGTGCAAGAGGAGGGCGTCCCGTTGGAGACGGCGGTCAGGGTGATAACCAGCTCCCCCGCCCTCTTCCACCGGCTGCCGGGCAAGGGCTTTGTGGCGGAGGGTTTTGACGCGGATCTGGTGTTGGTGGACCAGGATTTGAGGATAAGGCATGTGCTGAGCCGCGGAGTCATGGCCGTGAGGGACCGGGAGCTGCTGCTCAAGGGGACCTTCTCCCCCCGTTAAGACCGCTCCTGCTGGGGCCCCGGCGGTTTTTCGTGGGGCACTTGGTGCCCTTTGCCCGGGACGGAACCGGGCCCGGTGCGGTTATCCCGCCGGGCCCGTCCTTCTTGCCGTTTTGCGGTGCTGCAGGAACCCACCGGCCCCTGGAATTGCCCCCGACGGCTAGGCCCCTTGCACCCCTGGGGGCTTTCTGAGGCCCCTTAGGCGTCTTGGGGACAGGGGGCAAGTCCCCTTGGGCTACACGTCCAGGGCCCGCTTTATGAAGAGCTTCCGGTGCGTCTCCTTGTGCAGCTCTATGATCCTGACCGAGCCGTCCTTCTCCCGCACCAGTATCTTGGGCTGCAGCAGGTTGCCCTCCGTGGAGGCCGCCACGGTTCCCACGGTGCCGTCCGATAGCTCCACCACCGATCCCGGGGGGTATATGCCCATGCCGCTGAGCAGCACCTTGCAGACGTCGGGGTCGAAGTGGGTCTCGTTGGCGCTCATAACGAAGTTGAAGGCCGCCTTGGCGGATACCGCGTCCTTGTAGCCCCTGTTGCTGGTCATGGCGTCGAAGGTGTCCGCCACCGCCAGGATGCGGGCTATCATGGGGATGTCCTTCCCCTTGAGGCCATCGGGGTACCCGGAGCCGTCCCACCGCTCGTGGTGGTGCCTTATGCCGAGCAGTATGTCCTGGTCGTCCACGCCGGACTGCCTTGCTATCCTCTCGCTGTGCAGGGGGTGCTGCTTTATGATCTCCCGCTCCTCCGGTGTGAGGGGTTCGGATTTCTCCAGGATCTCCCTTGGCATGGCGCTCTTGCCCAGGTCGAAGAGGAGCCCCGCCTTGACCGCCTTGTCCACCAGGGGCTGCTCGCACTTCTTTATCTCGCACAGCCTCTTGGCCAGGAACCCCGCCAGAAGGGACACGTTGAGGCTGTGGGTCTGGGTGTACGAGTCGGTCTGCTCCGGGGATGTGAGGGAGTAGAGTATCTGGGATGTCTTGCGGATCTCCTGGCTCAACATGCCCCCAAGGCGGTCCACCTCACCCTTTGGGAAGTTGAACTTCTGGTCTATGGTGAGCTTGGAGAAGATGTCCGACATGGTGCGGCCCACCTCCTGGCTCACCTCGGGGTTCACGGTCTCGAAGGAGGAGTCTATCTGCTTGAGGAGCTCCTTCATGACCCGATTGTCCACCCGGTGGGAGAACTCCAGCTCCACCTGGTCGATCCCCTGACCCTTGAGGGATGACACGAGCCTGTCTGGGTTTTTGAACTTGGCCAGTATCTCCCCGATGGGGACCTTATTGGGCACCAGCACGGCGCTTCCCGCGGCGTTGAAGATGTTCTGGACGAAGACCGCGTCCGGATAGGACGGGACCTCCTCTACCGGCACGATTCTGCGATACCTGGCGGCGTGTTTCATGCTCCACTCCTCCCCGGGGAGGACCCCAAGATGGTTATCTCAGCTTAAGTATATATGAAAAACAAGAAAATTCCATACCCCATGCTCTTCCGGCGGCGGCTTAGTTTTGGCGGCATTTATTATAGAATTAGCCTTAAGCGTTGGGAACGGGGGAATGGGAGTTTGGAAGAGTCCAAGGTCATGGATAGGATAGGGGAGGTAATAGAGCGGTACGGCAGGGACCTTTTGGAGGACCCGGACAGGCTCCAGCAGCTTTTGGAGACCCATGGGGCGGAGGGCCGGGAGTGGTTTTTCACCTTTGTGATGGCCCTTCGTACCGCCCTGGAGATGGGGTACGAGATGCCGGTGGACTCCTCCGAGGGGGTTTACGTGGCGGAGGCCCTGGAGGACCGTTTTGGGATGGAGAGGGATAAGGCCCTGTGGGGGGCATCCGCCCTGGCGGTGCTGTCCCGGAGGTTTTACGGCACCAGCTCCGAGGCGATGAGGTCTGACAGGAGGGGCGGTTCCCATGGAAGGGGGATGATAGGCCGTCTTACCCCGTCCCAGGTGCTTTGGGCCGCCATGGGGGTTCTTTGGCTTTTCGCCGCCCTATCCTTTGGGGTTTATCGGATGATGTCGGAAAGGGGGCCCGACGGGGGGGAGTTCAGGATAACCCTTCTGGCCCCCTTGAGCGGTCCTGGGGGCCCCGAGGGGCAGGTGATGCTGAGGGCCGCCCAGATGGCGGTGGAGCAGATCAACTCCCAGGGGGGTGTCAGGGGGTATCGGGTGAGGCTTTTGGGTTTTGACAGCCATGATCCCGGATCTCCCCCTTGGGAGGAGCTGGGGGATCGGATGAAGGAGAGGACCCGTCCTCACGTGGTGCTGTCCGCGGTGGGTGACAAGGGGGCCCTTGGGCTGGTTGGATGGAGCGAGAGGGCCAGGACCCCGATCATAGCGGTGGACGCCAAGGACCCGTTGGTGCCGGCGGTGAGCCCCTACAAGCCCAACCCCTTCATGTTCGCCATGCTGGCCTCCCCCGCCATGGAGGGGCGCATATCCGCTTACTTCGTCCGCCAGGGGCTTAACAGGACCGGGGCGTTTGTCGTGTTCGACGGTTCCAGCAGGAGGTCCGTGGAGGCGGAGAGGCATTTTGAGGCCTCGTTCGGGGCCATCGGCGGGGAGGTCAGGGGCAGGTTTGACGTGTCCACCGGGGGAGGCGGCTCCCTGGTGCCCTTGCAGCTCCTTCCCGGCGGCTCCGATCCGGTGGTTGCCTTCGTGTTCGGTGAGGACCTGATGAGGCTTTTTCCCCACTTGAGGTCCTCGGGTTTTGCCGGCCCCCTGGTGGCCCTGGGCAACCCGGAGGGGTTGGGGAGGGACATGAAGCTCATGTCCAACAGCTGGTGGATCGCCGATGCCTCCCCTGGGGACGTTTACGTGCAGCCCTTCGTGGAGGGCTACGCGGACAGGTACAAGGACCGTCTGCCGAGGTATATGGTCCTGCCCGCCATGCTGGCCTATGATGGGGTGAGGTGGGCGGGGGACGCGCTTTCCAGGGCCTCCTCCTTCTCCCCGGAGGGGATAAGGTATGCCCTCTCGGATACCAGGTCCTTGTCGCTGGTTCATGCCACCCTGTCGATAGATCCCTCCACCCATGCCCCGCACAACAAGGCCATGGCGCTCATATACGTAGGGCCCCGGGGGGCGGCGTTCCAGCGGCGGATATGGATGGGGCCCCGGTAGGGGATGGTATAATTAAAATATTCGATTGAATGCCTGAGTTTTAAGTGTCGAGAGGGGATAGCACATGGATCGTCTGGAGAGGGTTCTTAAGGGGAAGCTGGAGGATTCGCCCGGGGCTTCCTGTTACTGGTGGATGGGGAACTGGAGGGGCCGGGGGGATCTGGCGGACCTGGTCTTGAAGAGCCGGAGGGTGCTGGAGGAGTCGGGTTTCCGGGAGGGGATGAGGCTGGGGATCCTCATGCCCAACTGTCCCATGGTGCTGGCCCTGTCGATAGCCTGCTGGAGCCTTGGGGGAGCCGTGGCCCCCATGAACGCCCGATCCGGGGCTGAGGCGCTTCTTAGGACCATATCCATCCTGGACCTTCACGGGGTGGCCTATGTGGAGGACCGCCCGGAGATAGGGGAGGCCCTTTCCAGGGCGGGGATGCCCTCCGCCCCCTGCGGTTTAGAGGGTCCCCTGCGGCCCTTCACCGGCCGGGGGGCTTCGGAGCTTGACGACCCCGATACCGCGGTGGTCTTCAGCACCTCCGGTACCACCGGCTTGCCCAAGGCGGTTCCCATATCCCATGGGAACATACTGAACAACGTGACGTCCTCCATCGAGCACGTGGAGTTCCTGCGGCCCGGGGAGGTGATGCTTAACGCCCTGCCCAACTTCCACACCTTGGGTTACAGCGTGTCCGGCATCCTTCCCCTGGTGGGTGATATAGCCCAGGCGATACTGCCCTCCTTCGTGCCCGCGGACTCCGCGTTGAGCGCCATTAACGCCGCGAAGGTAACCGGTATAGTGGCGGTGCCCACCATGCTGTCCATGCTCATGGGGGCGGTCTTGAGGGGCGGGGAGAGGCCGGAAGGCGTGTCCTTCATAATATCCGGCGGGGACAAGCTCAACGTGGATATGGACAGGCGCTGCCAGGAGCTCCTGGGGGCCCCGATACTCGAGGGTTACGGGCTTACTGAATGCTCACCGGTGGTGTCCATAAACCCGAGCTATGACTCAAGGCGGCTTGGCACGGTTGGCACCATGATAAGGGGCTACGAGCATCAGATAAGGGACTTGGAGGGCAACCTCTTGGACGACGCCTCCGAGGGGGTTCTTTGGCTAAAGGGGCCGTCCATCACTAGGGGTTACTTCAGGGATCCGGTTAACACCGCCGCCCGCTTCAAGGACGGGTGGTTTGACACCGGGGACGTGGTGCGGATTCAGGACGGCTACATCACCGTTCTGGACAGGGCCACGGACATAATAATAGTGGGGGGCTTCAACGTCTATCCCCAGGAGGTGGAGATGGCGCTTATGGAGCACCCGGCGGTGTCCCAGGCGGTGGCGGTGGGGGAGAGCAACAGCATGACCGGTCAGGTGGTTAAGGCCTTCGTGGTGTTGAAGGAGGGGCAGGAGGCGTCCCCCCGGCCAGATAATCGACTTCGCCAAGGAGAGGCTGGCGCATTTCAAGGTGCCCCGAAAGGTGGTCATCCTAAAGGAGCTGCCCCTGTCCAGCACCGGCAAGGTGAGCCGCAGAGCGCTTAGGGAGATGCCGGACTGAGGCCCTTCGGGGGTTGGGCGGCGGGGAGGAGAAGTGCGGCGGAGGCGGAGAAGTGATAAAGAGGCGTGGAAGGATAGAGGGGGCTTTGTGCCCCCTCCTTTGGTCTTAAGGGTTCAAGCCGCGCTTAGGGCCTTGTTCTTTGAATCTACTCCTCCGCCCCTGCGGGCTCCAGGGCTTCCGCTGGAGTTTCCGATTCGTTCCTTATGTACTTTAAGAGCATGTGGGCGGAGGCGAAGCCGATGCCCGCCAGGACGATCAGGGAGAGGAATATGAGCCTGTAGCCCTGGATGCCCGGGTACCTGTCCAGGAGGTTGCCGAAGTAGCTGTAGATGAAGGTGTCCGGCAGGTACCCCACCAGGCTTATGGCCCCGTAGGCGGCTCCCGCCAGGGAGTTGGGTATCCGGATCTCGTCCACCGGTGCGAAGTAGGTGCCCTTGACCGCGAAGACGCAGAACGAGGCGGCGAGGGTGGTGCCGAGCATCACCATGAGCAGCTTGGGTTCCCCGGGTATTATGTACAGACAGCCCACCAGGGTAGCGATGACGAGGAAGCCGATCCTTATGAACTTGGTGGAGGAGCCGATCCGGTCCGCTATTATGCCCCCCACGGGGCCTCCGCCGAGCCTTAGGCCGTAGGTCCTTATGATAGCTATGAAGGCCCCCATGGAGACCGACATCTTGAAGACGTTGGTCAGGTACGGGGTTATATAGGTGAGCCCCGCCCCTATGCTGTACCCGGCGAAGATTATCATGGCGGATAGCCATATGGCGGGCATCCTCAAGACGTCGCCGATGCCGTCGAAGATGGACGTGTTGCCCTCCGCCACCTCTCCCTTCTTCTCCTCCAGCAGGAAGTAGACCACCACGCCCAGGATGATCATGGCCACCGAGTAGAAGACGATGGCCCCTTTAAGCCCCAGCCGGGTGGCGCCGAAGGCCTTGAAGATGAAGAGGGCCCCGAATGCGCTCAATGTGGCGGAGAGTCCCCGTCCGAAGTCCAGGAAGCCGAAGAGTCGTCCCTGTTCGGAGCTGTCCCCCAGCATCTTGACGCTCTTGAGCATGGTGGGCCAGAAGGTGAACACCGTGGTGAACGCCCATATCACGTGGATCCCCAGGGCAATTGGATAGCCCGGGAAGGTGGAGTAGTAAAGGCCCGTGAGGCCGGTGGTGATGAGGGAGAAGGGCACCAGCTTCTTGTAGGGCAGCCGGTCCGCCAATATGCCCCCCGGAAGGTACAGGAAGAGGTTCGCTATGCCGTAGACGGTCATGAGGTTCCCTATCTGGGTGTTGTTTATCCTGAGGGCCTCCTGCAGTGGTATGTAGAACTGTTCCCTAAGGTAAGGAAGCTGATAGATTATGCCTCCTGAGAAGGCGAGGCAGAACAGGGTTATCCACTTTTTAACATTTCGGTTCATGGGCAGTCCTCCTCTTTTCCATTCTTTAATGGGCGGTGGTCCTTGGGACCTGGGTTGATTTAGCGATGATTGGCCCTCGGGGGCTTAGAGGAACAGGTCCGGCCGGTCGGTGAAGATGCCGTCCACCCCTAGGGCCTCGATCTCCCGGGCGGTCTCGTGGTGGTTCACGGTGTAGCAGAAGACCTTAAGCCCCCGTTCCTTGTAGGCCTTGCAGTCCTGCTGGTCCACCAGCTCGAACGCGGGATGCACGCTGTAGGCCTGGAACCCTAGGGAGTCCAGGTAGACCTGTGGGTTGAGCAGGTAGTTGTAGGTTAGAAGTCCTATGCGAAGGTCCTCCAGCAGTCCCTTGATGGTCTCAAGGGCCTTGTGGTCGAAGGATGATACTACCACGTTGTCCCACCTGCCGAACTGCTTGAGCTCCTTGGCCACCGCCTCCTCAAGGCCCCGGCGCTGGAAGGTGATCTGCTTGAGCTCCAGGTTCAACATGACGTTCGGTGGCACCGTCTCCAGCACCTCCACCAGGGTTGGTATCCGTTCCCCCTGGAACTCCCGACCGAACCAGCTCCCCGCGTCCAGTCGTCGGATCTCCTCCAGGGTGAGGTTCGCCACCTCCCCGGTCCCGTTTGAGGTCCTGTCCACTGAGAAGTCGTGGATTATCACCGGCTTGCCGTCCCGGGTGAGCTGCACGTCCACCTCTATCCCCTGGACCCCAAGCTCAAGCCCCTTCCTTATGGCCCCCAGGGTGTTCTCCGGCGCGAGCCCCGCGGCCCCCCTGTGTCCTATCACCATCATCTGCCGTCACTCCCCCCTTTTTTATGACCCCTACTAATAAGGAGAGACCCGCAAGCCACCCTGTGGCCCGCGGGTCTCTGCGCTCTTGCGGGGTCTTCAATATCCTAAGTTAGCATACATTAACCATTGGGTCAAGGTGTATTTAGAATTTTGGTTTTATTCAACCCCGGGATATGATTACATATAGTTATCTTTATCTTGATTGTTGACAACCCAAAGGAGGCATGATATCCTGCCCTTGCCGACAAGGCATGGCCCGGGCTCTAGATCAAAAGGGTTCAAAGGAGGGTGATCCCATTGGCCAGTTATCAAAACGTTAAAAGCAGGGTGGTGCTCCGCCTTAACGGAGGGATCGGGGAGAACGGCAAGCCGGTCATAAAGACCGTACCCCTGGGGCTTGTTAGGGGTGATATCGGCGCAGAGGACCTGCACCAGGTATCCCAGGCCCTTGGGGGCCTGCTGGAGCTCCCGGTGCTGGAGGTCCTGAAGCAGGATACCGACGGCCTTGTGGCCTAAAGCTTAACACCAATACACGGATACACGGAGAGGTGATCCATAGATGAAGACGCTGCGCATGAGGTTTACTACCCAGGAGGGCAAGGGGCTTACGGTGAACCTTAAGCATCCCAAGGGGGATCTCACCGCTGAGCAGGTGCGCCCGGTGATGGAGCTCATGGCCTCCAAGGGGATCTTCCCGGTCCCCGTAGCGGTGGACTCCTGCCTGCTGGTGGATACGGGGACGAGCAAGCTGTTCTAGGTTCCCCATTCCCCTCCGGGGCCCTTGGGCCCTGGGGATGCCGGTGACCTATGTCTGATTCGTGTGACGCCGGGGGCTTGCCCCCGGCTCTTTTCTAGACCCTGGAAGGGGGATCGGCAGTGAACGAGATGATAGCGTCCGGCGTTCAGACCGCCTTCTCCATCCTGGTGGCCTCATACCTCTTGGTCCGGATGGAGGCCCGGATAGAGGGGCTGACCCAGGCGGTGTCGGATCTCAAATCCGCCATAGAGAGGACCTTCCAGTTGGAGGTGGGAGGGAATGGCTGACCTTAGGCGCTTTAAGTGCCGTTGCTGCGGCGAGTGCCGCATGGACCCGCGGTACCTTAAGCTATTCGATGCCCTGGAGGACCGGTGGGGACCGCTTAGGGTGACCAGCGGCTACCGGTGTCAAAGGCACAACCGGGCGGTAGGCGGGGTGGCTCACAGCCTGCATACCAAGGGGTTAGCGGCGGACGTGGCCTGCGTTAAGGCTAGGCAGCCCGAGCTTGGGGAGATGGCCAAAGCGCTGGGGTTCAACCAGGTGGTGCTGTACCCCATGCGGGGGTTCGTGCACCTGGGCGTGAAAACCTAAGGCCCGGCGGGGCATCCGTACGGGCCTTGGGGATAGGTCCCTAAGGGCCTTGGCGTTTAACTAGCCCTACCCACATGGGGTACCCCAGGACATGGATTTTCATCGTGTATAATCAAATAAAATCCAAGGGGGTGATGTGTGTTGCAGAAGTACGACCACCTAGCACTTGCAACGAGGTTCCTCGACGTGATCGAGCAGGACATAATGCCCCTCACGGAGAAGGCGGTACGGATAGGCTGCAAGGTATTTGGCGCCGCGGTGTTGAGGCGGGATGACCTGTCCTTGGTGGTGGCGGGTACCAACCAGGATGCGTTCTCCCCCCTGTGGCACGGGGAGGTGTACACCATAAAGCTCTTCTACGAGCTTCAGGGGCATCCGGACCCATCGGATTGCCTTTTCCTGTCCACCCACGAGCCCTGCTCCATGTGCATATCCGCCCTCGCCTGGTCCGGCTTCAAGGACATCTTCTACTTCTTCGGCTACGAGCACACCAAGGAGGACTTCAACATACCACACGACCTCAAGATGCTGAAGGAGGTCTTCGGCTGCGACCATCCAACCCCTAAGAACCAGTACTACACCAAGCACTCCATAATGGAGATGATCAAGTCCATCCAGGAGCCCGAGAGGTCCCAGCTGGAGGCTAGGGTGAGCTCCATAAGGGAGGGTTACGCCGGGATGTCCCAGGTCTACCAGGCGGGGGAGAAGAAGATGATACTTAAGTGACAACCCTTTTAACTCGACCCCGCCCCTCACCCCTCCGTCCCGGCCTGGGCTTTCAACCTTGATGGCCATGGGCACCGGGGGCGCCCCCTTAGGGGGAAGCGCGTTCGAATTAGAGAGGGCCGCCCGGGATTTGCCCCGGGCGGCCCTCTCGAT
>NZ_CM001377.1:1500000-1700175 GCF_000237825.1 Thermanaerovibrio velox DSM 12556 | reverse complement strand
CCCTTGATGGCCAGCGTCTCCCCTTGGTCGTGCTTGAACTTGGCCACCAGGGTCTCCAGCTTCTCCGCGGTCTGGCTCAAGGCCTGGGCCTCCTGGGCCACCGCCTCGCTGGCCCTGGCGGTCTCCTCGCTGGAGCTCTTTATGAGCTCCACCGCGCTGGTGGTCTCTAACGTGCCCTGGGTGGCGCTGTCTATCCCACGGGCTATCTCCTGCGCCGCCGCCGCCTGCTCCTCCGACGTGGCCGCTATGTTCTGCATCACGTCGTTCACCGTCTTTATGTGCTCAAGCACACGCCTTAATCCCTCCGACGAATCGTGGGCCCGGCGCACCGTCTCCTCCATGGACCTCTTCGACTGCTCCGTGGCCCTCAGGGACTCCTCGGTGTTCGCCTGCAGCGGCCCTATGAGGTCCTCAACCTCCTTCGCCGCCATCCCGGACTCCTCCGCAAGCTTGCGCACCTCCTCCGCCACCACCGCAAAGCCCCGGCCCGCCTCGCCTGCCCTGGCCGCCTCTATCGCCGCGTTCAGCGCCAAAAGGTTCGTCTGGTCCGCTATGGACCTTATGGTGCTCACAAAACCGGATATGGAGCTCACGGACTCCGCCACCTTCCGGATCCTCTCATAGGTCCTCTCGGACTCGGATCCCAGGGCGGTTATGGCCCTCACCACCTCCTCCACCTGACCTATGGCCCTCTCGGAAAGAACCGACATCTGGCTCGTGGCCTCCGCTCCCTCCGTGGCGGAGTTCGCCGCCTGCTGGGCGCCGCTGGACACTTCCTCTATCCCCGCGTTGGTCTCCTGCAGCGCCGCGGAGTTCTCCTGCATCAGCGACGACACCCGGTCCACCGACGCCTTTACCTCCTCCACCGACGCCACCTGCTCCTCCGACAGGGCCGCCAAATTCTCCGCCGACGACGCCGCCCGGTCCGACTCCCGGCGGATCTCCCCTATGGTGTGCCTCAGGTTATCCAAAAGGTGCATCATGGACCTCGCCATGTGCCCTATCTCGGTGTCGCTTCCCGCCTCCTTCCGGAGCCACTCCTCGTCCTCCCCCCTCCTCAAGTCCAGCTCCCCAAGGCGCCCTATGGCCCGGCTTATCCGGTCTATGGGGGTTATTATCCCCCGGCACAGCCACCACAGCATGCCCACCAGCCCAAGGAGGGTGAAGAGCCCAAGGACAAGCTGCTTCAGCGCCACGGACATGACCATCCGGTTGAGGTCCGCGGTGGGGAACACCACGCACACCACGAAACCCCACCGGGAGTGGTAGAAGAAGTTCCTCCGGCCCGCTCCCAGGAACTTGTAGTCCACGAAGCCCCCGGGCTTAGTTGACAGTATCACCTGCCCCGCCCGGGCGTACTCCTCGCTGACCAGGGAGCTGGGCTTGGAGATGTTCTCCTTCATGATCATCTCCTTCTTGGGGTTCGCCAGGAACACCCCGTCCTCGGTGGTCAAAAGCCCAAGCCCCCTGCCCATTATCTTGTACTGGGTCACCTGGTCGGACAGGCTGTTGAGCTTCACGTCCACCGCCGCAACACCCAGAAGCCGGCCGTCGCTCCCCTTCACCGGGGTGGAAACGGTGATTAGAAGGTCCCCGGTCCCAGCATCCACGTAGGGGGCCGAGAGGGTGGTCTTACCCGCCGCCAGGGCCCCTACATACCAGTCCCGCTTCCTTGCATCGTAATCCCCGGGCTCCTTCCACCCCACGCCGCTGGCGAGCCTCCCGTCGGACTCAAACCCTACGTAAACCTCGAAGATGTTGGGATCCTTTGATACCCTGCTGAAAATACGCATCATCAGGGGCTCCAAAGCGTCGTCGGTGCTGGAGCCCTTCTCGATCTCATGGGCCGCCGCCTGGGCTGCGGTCTGTGCTACGGCGGCGAGCCGGTCGAAGTACAGGTCTATCTGCTCCGCCCGGTCCTTTATGGTCTCCAACCCCGTCTCGTTCACCTGTTGGTTCAGCACCCGGTAGCTGTTGAAGGCCACCACCGCCACCATCAATGCCATTAGCGCCGCAGCACCAAGGGCCAAAAGGAACAGCTTCCTCCTTATGGACATCACAAAAACCCCCTATATTTTTAATTTGTTTGATATTTAGGTAACAGTTCGCGGAAAATTATAGCAGAGCTCGGGGAAATCGGAGGGCTGTTTGAGAACGATTTTAGTTTTTTGTATTGCAAGAATCAGCCCCCGAAGAGGCCCGGTAGAACCAGTTGAGGCACCTAAGCCGGAGCCGCTGGGGGACCAGGGGTATCCCCAGCGTCCTTGCCTTGCCGGCCAGCTTGGGCACGCAGATGACCTTACCCCGCTTGAGATCCCTTATGGATTCCTCCACCACCTCCTCGGGGGTCATCCAGGGGATCAGCCGGCTCCTTGAAAGGGAGGCCCCTTCGCTCCCCATCCTGGGGTGGAAGTCCGACCTTGTCATGCCGGGACACAGGGCCTGGAGCCTCACGCCGGATCCCATCATCTCCAGGGCCACCGACTCGGTCCATCGAAGCAAAAACGCCTTCGCCCCCGCGTACACCGAGTTGCGCCGCACCGGTATGAAGGCCGCTTCGGAGGACACGTTGACCACCACGCCGCCCCCGTCCTCCTGCATCACCCTTAAGGCCGCCTGGGTTAGCCTCAAGGGGGCCATCACGTGAACCCATATCAAGGCCTCCCACAGCTCCCTGGGAGTGTCCGCGAAGCGCTCCCTGAGCCCGAAGCCCGCGTTGTTCACCAGGAAGCGGGGCCTTTCCCCTCGGACCGTCTCCTCCAGGACGGCTATCCCCTCCTCCCTGGAGAGCTCCGCCATCATCGGGACGGCGGACACCCGGTACTCCGCCTCGATCTCCCGGGCCTTACGCTCAAGAATCTCCATCCTCCGGCCGGTCATTATCAACCCGTATCCCATCGCCGCAAGCCGCCTTGCGTACGCGAGACCTATGCCGCTGGTGGCGCCGGTCACCAGGGCAAGGCCCCCTTCAGGAAGGGACATTTCCATCCTCCTCCGTTCCGCTTAAGGTGTATCATTCCCTAGGATGATACACGAAAGGAGAACCCGCTTATGGCCATTCACCCTGAAAAACCCAGCTCCCCTAGGGAGGTGCGCCGGGGGCTGGCTTACGCCCTGGGGGCTTACTTCCTCTGGGGGGTGTTGCCCGTATATTGGAAGGCCCTGGTTGACGTGCCCCCCATGGTCATACTGTGCCACCGGATAGTATGGTCCTCGGCGCTGCTGCTGCCCCTAGTGGTTCTGGGCCGGAGGGAGCCCCTGCTGCGGGCCCTAAGGTCGCCTAAGCTGCTCGCGGTTCTCTCGCTCACCGGCGCCGCGGTGGGATGCAACTGGCTCATATACATATGGTCCGTCAACTCCGGCCGGATCCTTGAGACAAGCCTCGGATACTTCATACTGCCGCTTCTTAACGTTTCGGTGGGCCTGCTCTTCTTCAAGGACCGCGTAAGCCCCCTCAAGGGGGCCGCGCTCGGGCTGGCGGCTCTGGGGGTGCTGTTCGAGCTGGTACGATACGGTTCCCTACCCCTTGCGGCCCTGGGGCTCGCAGTCTCCTTCACCCTTTATGGGCTCGCCAAGAAGCTCTGCCCCCTGGACCCCCTCACGGGGCTGTTCCTCGAGACCGCCATCCTGTCCTTCCCGGCCCTGCTGTACCTTTCGGGGATTCCAAACCTAGGCCTCCGGGGAGGCGTGGGGGGGGTGATGCTGATGGTGGGCTCCGGCCTGGTCACCTCCCTTCCCCTGTGGCTCTTTGCCATGGGGGCCAGCAGGATAAACCTCGTCACCATGGGGCTGGTTCAGTATCTCTCCCCCAGCATGTCATTCCTCATAGGGGTTCTCATGTACCATGAGAAGGTCTCCTTCGGCAGGGCGGTGAGCTTCGGTGCCATAGTGGCGGCGGTGGCCCTGTACACCCTTGACTCCCTGAGGAGCGCATGGCCCTATGTCCCAAGGGAGGAGGAAGTGGATGCGTAAGCACCGCCCCTGGCCCCCAGGCCCCATTGGGGGGCTTTTAGTCTCCGCCGCCCTTCCCTTGGTCATTTGGTATGCCGCGTCCTCCCTGGGGGGCATCGGAAGCTTCCTCCTGCCGTCCCCCACAGAGGTCTTTAAAACCCTTTTGTCCCTCCTGGGCTCCGGGGAGCTCCCAAGACACGTCTTCGTGAGCCTTTACCGGGTGCTCCAAGGTTTCCTGGTGTCCTCCCTGGCGGGGGTTATGCTTGGTACGCTCCTGGGGCTTTCCAGGGGGCTTAGGGCGTGCTTGGGGCCCCTGCTGGAGTTCATGCGCCACATCCCCCCCCTGGCGGTGCTCCCCCTGTTCATCCTCTGGTTGGGGATAGGGGAGGCCTCGAAGGTGGCGGTGATAGTGGCCGCCTCGTTCTTCCCGGTGTTCCTCAGCACCGTCCACGGAGTGGCCGGGGCGGACAAACGGCTGGTAGAGGTGGGAAAGGCCTTCGGGGTCTCGGACTTTAGGATAGTGACCCGCATAGTGCTGCCCTGCGCCATGGGCCCCATAATGGCGGGGCTTAGACTGGGGCTTGGATATGGCTGGAGGTCCCTCATCGGGGCGGAGCTGGTGGCCGCCTCCTCGGGGCTTGGGTACCTCATAAACGATGCCCAGGCCATGCTCAGGACCGACGTTATACTGGCGGGGGTGGTGGTCCTGGGCCTCATAGGGGGGCTCACCGACAGGGTCTTCACCGCCCTCCTGGGCAGGCTGGGATATTTGGAGGAAGCGGATGAATCCTGATGACGTGGTATTGGAGTTGCGTGGGGTCTTCAAGACCTTCCGGGCCGGGAAGATGAGGGTGGAGGCCCTTAAGGGGGTGAGTCTCACGGTGCCCAGGGGATCCTTCGTGGCGGTGGTGGGGGCATCCGGGAGCGGGAAGACCACCATGCTGCGCATAATGGGGGGCCTTGAGATCCCCGACCGGGGAGAGGTGCTGCTGCGCCCCGCGTCCCAGGGGTGTCCCAGACATCCGGTGGGGATGGTCTTCCAGGAGCACCGGCTTTTCCCGTGGCTTACGGTGCTTCAAAACGTGGCGTTCCCCTTGGAGGGCACGATGCCCCGCCGGGAGGCCTCCATCAGGGCCATGGAGAGCCTTGAGATGGTGGGACTCTCCCGGTTCGCCGGCGCCAAGCCCAAGGAGCTTTCAGGCGGCATGGCCCAGAGGGCCGCGCTGGCCAGGGCCTTGGCCTTCCACCCGGAGGTGGTGCTGATGGACGAGCCCTTGGGAGCTTTGGACTACTTCACCCGCCGGGAGCTGCAGTTAAAGCTTCAGGAAATACTGTTGAACATGAAAAAGACCTTTGTTATGGTTACCCATGACGTGGACGAGGCGGTTTTCCTGGCGGATCGGGTGGCGGTTCTGCGGGAAGGCGGGCTTGAGGGGGTTCTGGATGTCCCCCTCCCAAGGCCCCGGGGCTTGGACCTCCCGGAGGTGGTCCTCTTGAGGCGGAGGGTGTTGAACATGATAGGGGGATGATATGTTGTGCCTCCTTGCCCGCCAGGTTCCTTGGGCACCGCCGGGGGAAAGAACAAATGGAGGTGGTCGTTTTGATCCGACTGAGCAATGGGAGAACGGTGGTTGGGATCTTACTCGTTTTGGCGTTCCTCTGCATTGGGGGAGGGGCCTTCGCTGAGGGGTCTTACACGGTTGGAGTGACTTACGTCAAAGCCCCCCTCAACGTGCCGTCCATAATCGAGAGGAAGCTTGGCATCATCGATCGCGCCATGGAGGCGTTAAAGCTCAAGGTGGAGTACCCGGAGATAACCGCAGGCCCGGACCAGACCCGGGCGATGGCGGCGGGCTCCGTTCAGGTGGCCCACTGTCTTGGGGGCACTTCGGCGCTGCTCGCCGCCTCCGAGGGGGTGGACCTTAAGATCGTGGGCATATACTCCAGGGCCCCCAGGGCGTTCACCATCCTGGTGAAGAAGGACTCCCCCATAAGGGACGTGAAGGACCTTAAGGGGCGGAAGGTGGCGGGGCCCAAGGGGACGGTGCTTCATCAGCTCTTGTCCGCCGCCCTGGAGAGGGAGGGGCTTGAGCTCTCGGACGTGCAGTTCGTCCCCATGGGAATACCGGAGGCGGTGGCGGCCCTGTCGAGCGGTGCCGTGGACGCCGCCCTTGCGGCGGGCCCCGCGGTGAGGCTGGCGACCCAGAGGGGGGCTAGGGTGCTCACCGACGGAAGGGGGTTGGTGGACGGCATAACCGTCATAGCCATGTCCGGGCGCTTCCTTGCGGAACATCCCGAGGCCGTGAGGGCCTTCATGAGGGCCCATCGTGAGGCCCTGCAGCTCATGAAGCAGGACCGTCTAAGGGCGGTGGAGCTCACCGCCCAGGAGACCGGGCTTTCCCAGGGGGACGTTATAAGCATGATGTCCCTCTACGACTTCGATCCCTCCGTGAGGCCCGAGGACCTTAAGGAGCTGGAGAAGACCCAGAACTTCCTCATACGGAACCGCATGATGAGGAAGAGGGTGGACCTTGGTAGGCTGGTAAGGCCCCTCTAGCCCCTCCGGGGGTAAGACTGGAGGGCCGGATGGTCCGGCCCTCCCACGTGATCCTTTGGATTACCTACCGGGCGTTGAGCTTCTCCCGGAGCTTCTCCAGCATGTCCTTGGTCATCTCGTCCAGGCCGTACTTGGGGTTGAATCCCCATTCCTCCCTTGCGGCGGAACAGTCCAGGCTGTCCGGCCAGGACTCCGCGATGGACTGCCTTAAGGGGTCCACCTGGTAGTCCAGCCTGAACGACGGGATGAACTTCCTTATGGATTCGGCGATCTCCTCCGGGTCGAAGCTCATGGCGGATATGTTGAAGGCGTTGCGGTGCTTGAGCTTCGAGGGGTCCGCCTCCATGAGCTGCACCACCGCCTGGAGGGCATCGGGCATGTACATCATGTCCATATAGGTCCCCTTGGCGATGAAGCTGGTGTAGCTGCCCTTGGTTATGGCGTCGTAGTAGATGTGGACCGCGTAGTCGGTGGTGCCGCCGCCTGGAGGCGTCACGTAGCTTATGAGCCCCGGGAACCTAAGCCCCCGGGTGTCCAGGCCGAACTTGGCGTGATAGTAGTCGCACAGCATCTCCATGCTGGCCTTGGCGATGCCGTAAACCGTGGTGGGCCGCTGGATCGTATCCTGGGGGGTGTTCACCCTGGGGGTGGAGGGGCCGAAGGCGGCGATGGAGCTGGGGAAGAAGAAGGCGCACTGGTTCTCCCTGGCGGCCTCCAGCATGGCCACGGTGCCGTTAACGTTTATGTCCCACGCGAAGTTGGGGTTCTCCTCTCCCTTGGCGGACAGGATCCCCGCCAGGTGCAGAACCGAGTCGGCCTTGAAGCTCCTGATGAGCTCCGAGGCCCGCTTGCCGTCCCGCACGTCCAGCAGGTCGAAGGGCCCACCCTCCGCAAGGGGGCCCTCCGGGGCCTTCACATCGGTGGCCAAGACGTTGGATGCCCCGTATATCCCCCAAAGATAAGGCACCAGCTCGGACCCTATCTGTCCACCCGCTCCGGTGACCAGTATCCGCTTCATCCTAGAGCACCCCCATCTCTCTGGCGGTCTCGGCGAACCGGTCAACGGCGAACATGAGGTCCTCCTCCGAATGGGCCGCGGATACCATGGCCCTTATCCTGGCCTTCCCCTTTGGAACCGTGGGGTACACGATGGCGGTGGCGAAGACCCCCTTCTCGAAGAGCCGGCGGCTGAACTCCTTGGCGGTATGGGCCTCCCCGAGCATCACCGGCGTTATCGGGGTCTCGCTGTTGCCGGTGTCGAAGCCCGCCTCCTTGAGATGCTTCTTCAGGAAGCTGCCGTTGCTCCACAGCCTCTCCACCAGCTCCCCGCTCTCCTCCAGGATCTCCAACGCCGCCATGTTGGCCGCCACGTCGGGCACCGTGAGGGCGCTGCTGAAGAGGTTCGGCCGGGCCTTCTGCCGCAGGTACTCTATGAGCTCCTTCTTGCCTGCTATGACCCCTCCCATGACGCCGAAGGCCTTTGACAGGGTCCCCACCTCAACGTCCACCAGGCCGTGCAGGTGGAAGTGGTCCACTATGCCCCGCCCGGCGCGGCCCAAAACGCCCTCCCCGTGGGCGTCGTCCACCACCAGGATCACCCCGTACCGGTCGCAAAGCTCCCTTATGGCGGGCAGGGGGGCTATGTCCCCGTCCATGGAGAATACACCGTCGGTGACCAGCAGCTTCCGCCTGCCCTGCCCCTTAGTCTCCTCCAGCACCCGCTCCAGGTCCTTCACGTCCGAGTGGGCGTAGCGGTACACCTTGGCCTTGGACAGCCGGCAGGCATCTATGATGGAGGCGTGGTTGAGCTCGTCGCTGTATATTATGTCCTCCTCCGAGGGCACCAGGGTGGGTATCACCGCCAGGTTGGCGCAGAACCCGGACTGCAGCAGCATGGCGTCCTCGGCGCCCTTGAAGGCCGCCATGCGGCGCTCGAACTCCAGGTGGATGCTCATGGTTCCCGCGATGGTCCTCACCGCCCCGGGACCCACCCCGTAGGCGTCCACGTACTCCTTCACCTTCTGGACGAGCCTCGGGTGGTTGCAAAGCCCCAGGTAGTTGTTGGAACAGAGGTTCAACACCTTCCGACCCTCGATGGTCACCCAGGGCCCCTGGGGGCTCTCCAACGTCCTTATGGTGCCGTAAAGCCCCGCGTCCTTCATCTCCTTAAGCTCTTGGGTTATGAAATCCAGCGGTCCCACTTGACATCCCTCCCCTTGGGATCTATTCCTTTCGAGTATGATTAAACCAGCAACCGCCGTCAAAGGGATATAATCATGTTCCTGAGCGTGATAAGTTGTGGCCGTTGGAATATAGTTTCCGGGAGGGAATCGAGTTGACCGATCTTAAAGAGCTCAAGGAGCTGGCGGAGCGAAGGGAGGGGGACCTGGCGGCCCCGTACCTCATAGCGTCGGTCCTGAGGGAGGCCATTTACCGGGGCATGCTCCCAGAGGGGCACCAGCTTCACCAGGCCCAGCTGGCCCTCATGATGGGGGTAAGCCCCATACCCTTAAGGGAAGCCCTTCGCATATTGGAGAGCGAAGGGCTGGTGGCCTTCCGGGGGCACAAGGGGGCCTACGTTACCTCCCTTTCGGTGGAGGAGGCGAGGGAGCTCTACGAGATGGTGTGCCAGCTGGAGACCCACCTTCTGAATTTGGCGTTCCCAAGGATAACCCGCAGCGTCCTGGAGGAGGCGGAGGGGGTCCTAGACAGGATGGAAAGGGTTGAGGACTGCATCGCCTGGAGGGATCTTAACGAACGGTTCCACAACCTGCTCTACGAACCCGCCGAGAGGCCCCTCATAATGTCCGTCCTGGCCCGCTTCCGGCAGAACACCGACAGGAACATAAGGATGCACCTCGCCAGCATGAGGGAGGAATCGGAGCGCCAGCACCGCAGGCTCCTTCAACTCATAGCGGAGGGGGACCAGGAGGGGGCGGTGGAGGCCTTGCGCCGCCACCTGGAGTACACCTCCAACGACCTGCAGACCTGCATGCGGCGGCACGGCAGGAGCGCCTTGCCACAGCGCCGCTGAACTTCGGGCGCTTTGACTGGGCTTTGGCATGTGGTATATTGAATAACGGCCTCCGAGTCCTCTTCCCTAAGGGGTAATTCCTATGGGGAGGGACCGAAGGGTCCGGGGGGAAACCCCTGGGCCTCCCGCGTTTGGAAAGGAGGGAATCCGATATACCTTGGCGGATCACGGGGCCGGTTCCTGGAGAGATGGGGGACCGGCGTTTTTTTGGCCTTCATGACAGTTCCCGTCGATTTCCCAAGGCCCCTCCCGGTGTGTCTTCGTTATGTCAAAAGGGGGTATTGGAAGATGGTCTCTGTGGGTTTCAGGCGTGTTTTAAGGTCCTTGGCGGGGTTTTTGCTTTGCATCGCCCTGTGTCTTCCCGCCGCCGGTGAGGAACGGGTGCTCCGGATGGCCACCACCACCAGCACCGAGGCCACGGGCCTTTTGGACTACCTGTCGGCGGAGCTTAGAAAGGACACCGGCATAGAGCTTCAGTGGGTTGCGGTGGGCACCGGCAAGGCCCTGGAGTACGGCCGCCGGGGGGACGTGGACGTGGTGTGGGTTCACGACCCCAAGATGGAGGAGGATTTCGTGGCCCAGGGCTTCGGGGTCAACCGGCGGCGGACCATGTACAACGACTTCGTGCTGGTGGGCCCAGCGGCGGACCCAGCGGGGATCCGATCCGCTACATCCATACTGGACGCGGTGGGGAGGATAGCCTCCAAGGGGTCGGTGTTCGTAAGCCGCGGGGATCGTTCGGGCACCCACATGGCGGAGCTTAGACTATGGCAGGGGGCGGGGGTCCTGGTGGGCAAGTCCTCCCCCTGGTACGTGGAGTCCGGCCAGGGCATGATGGAGACCCTGCTGATGGCCAAGGAAAAGGGAGGCTACACCCTTACCGACCGGGCCACCTTCACGAAGTTCAACTCCCAGAACCCCGAGGCCCTCAAGGTTCTCTACCAGGGGGACGAGAGGCTCAGGAACCAGTACAGCCTCATAGAGGTGAACCCCAAGAAGCACCCCTCGGTGCGCCACCACCTGGCGGTGCGGTTCATCCAGTGGGTCCTCTCCAAGAGGGGGCAGGAGCTCATAGGCAGCTATAAGGTCTCAGGGCAGCAGCTTTTCTTCCCCAACGGGGATAAGTGGTGAGCTAGGAGAAGCGGTGGGCATGGACTTCCTTAGGGAGGGGATGTTGGAGGCCGTGAGGATAATCCTCTCCATGGACGAGGAACTGCTGAACGTGGCTGCCGTTACGGTGAAGTCCAGCTTTCTTGCCATGTGCATGGCTTCCGCGGTGGGGCTCCCGGTGGGCATCGCCCTTGGGGCCCTGCGCTTCCCCGGAAGAAGGGCCTTGAGGCTTCTCTTCGACAGCCTGTTGTCGGTGCCCACCGTGGTGGTGGGCCTTGTGGTGTATGGCTTCATATCGAACCAGGGGCCCTTCGGGAGGTTTGAGCTGCTTTTCACCCTGTGGGGGATGGCCATAGGGCAGGCGGTTTTGGGCCTTCCGGTGCTGGTATCCCTGGTGGCCTCGGCGGTGGAGTCCGTGGACCCTTTGGTGGTGATGACCCTAAGGACGTTGGGCTTCAGGGGGCTGCGGCTCCTTTGGGCCCTGGTCCTTGAGATGAGGCATGCCCTCATGATGGCGCTGCTCGCCGCCTACGGAAGGGTGGTCTCCGAGGTGGGGGTCTCCATGATGATAGGGGGAAACATCCGCTGGCACACCAGGACGCTCACCACCGCCATAGCCTTCGAGGCCTCCCGGGGGGACTTCGGCATGGCGGTGGCGTTAGGGTTGGTGCTTTTGATCATATCCTCCCTTGTGAGCGCCTGCGTGTCCCTGATGAGATGGAGGGCCAAGGGATGACGGACGCCCTCAAAGCCCAGGGCCTTTCCTTCTCCTACGACCGGCAGCACCGCCTGGAGGTGGACGAACTGTCCCTACCCCGGGGGGCGGTGATGGGGCTCATCGGCCCCAACGGCAGCGGCAAGAGCACCTTGATGAAGCTCCTGGCGTTGCTCATGAAGCCCCAGTCAGGACGCATACTCTTCTTCGGCGAGCCCTCGGAGGGGCGGGAGGCGTTGCTTCGAGGCATGGGGATTACAATGCTGCTTCAGCGGCCATGCCTTCTCAAACGCTCCGTGAGGGCCAACCTGATGGGCCCCATATGGAGGGAACCGGACCGGGAGGAGCGGGCTCGGGAGGCCCTGTACATGGTGGGGCTTGGAGAGGCCTACCTGGACCGGCCCTGGTACCGCCTGTCCGGAGGCGAGGCCCAAAGGGTGGCCCTGGCGGTGAGGCTCGCCATGCGGCCCCGGGTGCTGCTCTTGGACGAACCGGTTTCCAACGTGGACCAGGAGGGGGCCGATGCGGTCAAGGCCGGGGTGCTTAAGGCCCGTGACATGTGGGGCACCTCCGTCGTGGTGAGCAGTCATCAGCCCCCATGGCTGTCCGGGATGTGCGACGGGTTCTTCGTCATGCGGGACGGGCGCCTTGCGGGGGCCTATGGCTCAAGGGGGCATGGGGTTGTAACATAGCTTCCTGATGGAGATAAAAGGCACAGGGGCAGGGAGCCCCCGGGGCTTATCCCGGTTCGGAGGTGCAGCTCACGATGCTAAAGGTGACCCTTGCAGGACCCCCTTCGGTGGATATGGACGGAGAGCGGGTGCGTTTCCCATTCAGGAAGCTGGAGGCCATGGCCTACGTCCTGTTCGATCAGGTGATGGTTCCGAGGGACAGGCTTTGCAGGCTCCTTTGGGGTGACAAGGACCTGCCGGTGGCCCGGAAGAACTTGAGGAACGCCGTGTACGTTCTGCGGCGCCTCCTGCCCCCCGGGATGGTGGTCCTCCACAGGGACCTTGTGTCGTTGGACCTGCCGGAGGGAACGGTGGACCTTCACATGATGGATCGTTTCCTCTCCTTGTCCGATGACGATCGGGAGGCGTTGGGAAGGGAGTTCCTGGAGGGATTCGACCTGGAGGGGGAGGAGGAGTTCCGGAGGTGGCTTTCGGAGCGGCGGGTTGAGCACCGCCGCCGGTTCACCGCCCTTGCAAGGGAGCTGGGGGCGGAGCTGCTGAGGAAGGGGGACCCGGCGGGGGCCACCAGGTGGTTCGAGCGGGTGTTCGCCCTGGACCCCCTGGACGAGGTGGCCGCCAGGAGCCTAATGGAGCTCTATCACCGTTCCGGCTGGGCCGCAGGTCCCGTGGAGGTGTTCAACGCCCTCAAGGAGAGGCTCGCCAGGGACTACGGGATCATGCCTTCCCCGGAGACGGTGGAGCTTTTCAGCCGCATCTCCGCGTCCCGCAGGGCCTTCAACGACTTTCATGCCATAGTGCCCCCGGTACGAGCTGCCGCAGCTCCGGCGGTAAGCCCTGCTTCGGTGTCCCGGAGGGGAAAGGCTGGGGACCCCGGGGAAGGACCGGTGCGCGGGGTTGCGGGGCCCTCCGCCCTGGACCTGGCGTCTAAGCTCCTGTCTCAAGACGGGGGCGGGGTCCTGCTGCACCTGCCCTCCCCCTCGCCGAACCCGCTGCTGTCCTGCCTGGAAACCTTTGCGTCCCATGGGGAAGCCAAGGTGGACCGCCTGGCCTTCCTCGGGGCGGCGGAGCTCGCGGGGGCCCTGGCGGAGGAGTTGGCCCGCCGTGGGACCCGCAGGGTCCTGGTAAACCTCCGGGACCGGCTGGAGGGGGCGTCCTTTGAGTTCCTGAAGGCCCTTTTGACCTACGGGGTGGATGGGAAGGGGCTTGGGCTTCTCATCGCCTCCCCAGATCCTGGCTGGCTCAGCGCGGCCGGTGAGGTGGAGGTCCTAGATGCCCGCCAGGATCCTGGTCCCCAGGGCGGGTTGGAGTCCCTTTGGGGATCCTGTCTTTGCCCCCTTGGGGCGGTGTGGGAAGAGGTGCCCCCCGGCGAAGGTAACTCGGACTTGGTGGTGTCCTGCAGGGATCCCATGTCCGGCACCCTCTGGCTTGCCCCCAGGGATCAGGGGCTTCGCCGAAAGGCCCTTGAGATCATGCCGGACTGGGAGAGGCGGCGCAGGGCCCAGCGGTCGTTGTCGTTCTGGCTTGGGAGGTGCATGGCAAACCACCTGGATACGGTGGCCTGGGAGATGGGGACTTTCTACGGGGGCCTTCTGGCAGACCCCTTGGTGGAGGGCTACTGTTCCGCCATGTGGGTTCGCGCCCGAGCGGTCATCGCGGAGGCGGGGCTCGCGGGGGGCCGCCGCTGCCCCGAGGGGCCGTCGGAGGAGGAAGTGCGCCGGGCCGCTTCGTTCCTCCGGTCCAGTGGCGGCCCGGCGCTCCAGAGGGTCAAGGGCCTTGCTTTGAGGATCAGTCCACTATGACCGCCAGGAACGTTAGCGTTCCCTTCCCGGTGTTCCTCAAGGCGTGGGAGTGGGTCCTCTGGAGTATCAAGACGTCCCCGGCACCCACCTTATGCTCCACCCCGTCCTCCGTGTATATCCCTTCCCCTTCCAGGATGACGTAGAGCTCCTCGTTGGTCAGGTGCTCGTGCTCCCCAACCTCCGCCCCCGGGTCCAGTCTTATGGTGCCCACCATTTGGAAGTGGCTTCCCTGCAGCTCCTCGTGGGGCGCCAGGGCGTAGCGGTTCCAGGCCCCGCCTTGCCCCCCCTGAAGGTTCTCCCGCCTTACGGGGGTCATATCGTGGAACTTCTTTATCATTCCCGAGGGGCCTCCTTCCTGGGGTCCATGGTGTTGCGGTTGGGTTCCTCCACCGGGGGAATTGGTGCTCCCTCGTTGGCCAGCAGCATGCAGTTCCAGCCGCACCGGGCCCGGTTTTCGCACGTGCCCAGGATCAGCACGCAGTGCCTATCCTCTTTCACCGGTTCTCGCCTCCATCCGATAAATTTCATTAAAATTATAGGCCCAACTCCCCTATATCTCCAGGGAACAGTAGGATCCCAGCACGGTGAGGTCCGATGTCCTCTTGGCCATCTCGTTGACCGCCGCTTCCACTTTTGGATCTCCAAGCCCCCCGTCGATGTCCGCGAAGAACGCGTACTCGAAGGGGTTCTTGGGAATTGGCCTAGACTGGATCATCATCAGGTTGATTTTATGCTCACTAAGGGCCCCCAGGGCCTCGCAGAGGGAGCCGGGCCTGTGGGGAAGGGTGAACAAGATGCTGGTCCTATCCCCGTATCTGAGCTCCTCCCGCTCCTCCCGGCGGGTTACCACGATGAACCTGGTGGTGTTGAGGGGGCTGTCCTGGATGCCCGGTATCACCATCCGGAACCCCATCTCCCTGGCGCACCGGATCCCGCAGACCGCCGCCTCCCCCTCGTCCAAGGCCCTCAACGCCCCCTCGCTGGTGGAGTTAGCCTCCACCAGCTCTGCCTGGGGGAGGTTCTGGGAGAGCCACCTCCAGCACTGGCTCATCGCCTGGGGGTGCGAGTAAACCCGCCTTATACGGCCTAGGTCATCCCCCTGATTGGCAAGACAGTGCTCTACCCTTGCCCGGGCCTCCCGGGCTATCCACACCGCCCCCTTGAGCTCCATGAGCCCGTCCAGGGTGGAGTGAACCGCCCCTTCCGTGGAGTTCTCGATGGGCACCACCGCCGCGTCACCGCCGCCCACCGCCACCTTGCAAAGGGCCTCCCTGGGGGATCTTACGAACACCGGGTCCCAGGATGAGCCGAACACCTTTTCCGCCACCTCGTGGGAGTAGGACCACTTGGGGCCCATCAACACCACCCGGAACGGCCCCTGCACGGCCCGGCAGGCCCCGATTATCTCCCCCATCACCGCCCGGATCAGGGGTTCCCCAAGATGCGGGTTCTCCCCCGCAAGCCTCTTCACCAGTGCCTCTTCCCGCTTGGGGTCGTAAACGGCTCCGCCCTCCTTGGCTGCCCCGATCTCCCGGGCCACCTCCAGGCGCCTTGAAAGGAGCTCCATCAGATCCCGGTCTATTTGGTCTATGACATTCCTCAAGGTTTTCACCTGGTCTACGTCCATACTCATCCCCCCGTCTTTCTGCCTCCCCTTGGGGTCCCGCCTTGCCAATCTTGGCGGGAACCTCTAAAGATCCCGGGCGGTGCTTCACCCCTCCCCGGGGCACCGGGACTTCGTTTGAGCGCCATTATCCATAAGCAGGCGCACTTTGGGAAGTCCCGGGGGACCCTGGAGCTTAACCGCCTGGTCGGTCCTCCCGGTGACCTTTCAGCACTTGAAAAAGACATGTGGGTGGTGCAGAATCTAAAAGCTATAGGGTCCCTTGACTTATCCCAAGGGTAGGGGTAAAAAGGACCTAAACTAAAATCCTTTTAGGGGAGGGAACGTGCGATGATATCCGACAGGATGAAGGATGCCATAAACTCCCAGATCCAGGCGGAGCTTTACTCTTCCTACCTATACCTTTCCATGGCGGCCCACTTCGAGTCCGAGAACCTCAAGGGCTTTGCCCACTGGATGCACAAGCAGGCGGACGAGGAGCGGGGGCACGCCATGAAGTTCTTCCACTACCTGGTTGAGCGGGGCGGCAAGGTGGAGCTCAAGGCCATAGAGGCCCCCAAGACCTCCTGGTCTTCCCCGGAGGAGGTGTTTGAGGAGGTTTTGGGCCACGAGCGGAAGGTGACCTCCCTTATCAACCGCCTCTACGAGCTGGCGTTGGAGGAGAAGGACTATCCGTCCCAGATAATGCTCCAGTGGTTCATCAGCGAGCAGGTGGAGGAGGAGGCCTCCGCGGAGGAGGTCTTGGCCCGTTTGAGGATGCTAAAGGGGGGCTTGCAGGGGCTTCTCATGCTGGACCGGGAGCTCGCCCAGCGCTAGGGAGTTCCTTTCCGCGGTTGAGGTTTCCCCGAGCCGGTGGGCCTTTCCGGCCGCCGGCTCCCTAGGCCAAGAGTTTCCGGGTTTCAGCTCAGGGGGTGTCTAGCTTTGGAGAAGAACATAGACCCTAAGGCCCTTTTCAGCTTCAGCTACGGCATGTACATAGTGTCGTCCTTGAACTCAAAGGGACGTTACAACGGCCAGGTGGCCAACGCGGCCATGCAGGTGACCGGGGATCCTTGCGGCGTGGCGGTATGCCTTCACAAGTCCAACCTCACCACCGAGTACATAGGGGAGTCCAACCTCTTCTCCGTGTCGGTGCTCTCGTCGGAGGCCCCCATGACCTTCATAGGCCAGTTCGGCTTCAAGTGTGGCCGGGACATAGACAAGTTCTGCAACGTGAAGTACGAGCTGGGCTCCACCGGGGTGCCCATGGTTCTGGACTACGCCCTGGCGGTGTTGGAGGCCCGGGTGGTGGGGAGCTTTGACATATTCACCCACCGCATGTTCTTCGGGGAGGTCATATCCTCCCGGGTGGTGTCCCCCGGAGAGCCCCTTACCTACTCGGACTATCACCTCATAAAGAAGGGGAAGTCCCCCAAGAACGCCCCCACCTTCGTCTTCAACCAGTTGAAGTGAGACAGGATCTTATCTCCTTCCTGGAGGAGACCTACCGTTCCTATCACCTGCCGGAGCTCATAAGCCCGGACCCCCTGGAGGTGGTCCGGGCTTACCCTGATCCCAGGGACGCGGAGGTGGCGGCCCTCATATGTTCCGCCTACGCGTACGGCCGGGTGAACCAGATACTCAAGGCCTTAAGGGCCATAATGACCTCCCTTGGGCCCTCTCCACACGAGCATTTGAGGGCCGGTAAGGCCCCGTCGGGGGTCTGCCACCGGTTCACCAGCCGGGAGGATACGTGCCGCTTTCTGAACGGCATAGGCGAGCTTTTAAGGCGTTACGGCTCCGTCAAGGGGGCCTTCATGGGTGAGGAACCCCCGTCGAACCGGGAGGAGCTCATATGGGCCCTTGAGGGCTTTGCGCTGTTGCTGGGTGATCTTACGGGCCTGGGCAACCGGTTTCTGATGCCCCTGCCCTCCGGGGGCGGGGCCTGTAAGCGCTGGTTCCTCATGCTCCGGTGGCTGGTGCGCCGGGACTCGGTGGACCTGGGGCTGTGGAGCGAGATCCCCGCCTCCGCCCTCCTGGTGCCCATGGACGCCCACATGTTCCGCTTCGCCAAGTCCTTCGGCCTGGTAAAAAGGTCCTCCCCGGATCTCAAGGCCGCCAAGGAGCTCACCGACCGCCTCATGGAGGTGGACCCGTGGGATCCTGTGCGGTTCGACTTCTCCATAACCCGAAGGGGCATCTTGGGACCCCTGGGCTGAGCCGCCACCCATGGGAGCTCCCGGGCTCCGGGGGCTTCACAAAACCGCAAAAGGTGCTCATAATCTGGACCAATTATCCTCTACCGGGAATCGAGGAAGAAAGGATGTGGTCCCCTTGAGCTGTGGGATGATAAGGGTGTCGCTTCTAAGAAACCGCAGCGACGGCTCTAACCCCTACGTGAGGGCCCTGGTGCGGTTCGCCCAGAGGCACTTTGGAGATCTGCTGTTGCTGGACGAGGCGGACGAGACGATGGGACCTTTCGTAATGGAAGCCCCCGCCGCCCTCATCCGCCCCTTCGGGGCCTACGTGTGCTTCACCGATCCGGTTTTCGACCTGGAGGGCTACAGCACCTACTTCTCGGAACACCGGTTCCACGTGCCCCCGGTGGTGCGGGCGGTGATAAGGCACCTGTGGGACAACCATCTTCTTAGGCGCAGCCACGGGGTGGCGGGAAGCGGCATAGGCCTGTTCCTGGCCAAGAGGCTGAAGGAGATGGGAGTAAGGGTCACCCTCTTGAGCCACAGGGACCTCGCCCGCATGGGCAGGGAGGAGATCGAGGAGCTGGGGGTCATAAACTGCACCAGCGGCTCCTTCGATGGGTGCCTCATAAACTTGAGCGATAACCCCCGGGAGGTGAGCGCCCTCACGGTGCGGTACCTGTACAGGAACCTCTTCGACGCGCTGAACGAGCTCAAGCGACGGGGGGTGTTAACCGATTGGGAGGAACCGGTTAACCAGCCCGTTGCAGAGCTGGCGTAGAATGCCTAAGGGTGATGCGGTTTTGAACGTTCCTTGCCGTTCCTCCCAAGGCCCGGTGGGTTCCGTGAGGGACCTCATAAGGTCCGGGGGAGTGCGAAGCGTGTTTCAGCCTATAGTCAGCCTCACCGACGGTACGGTGTACGGCTACGAGGTGCTCTCAAGGGGTGTGGAGCCCTTTGAGAGCCCGTTTTCCATGTTCTCCGCCGCGGAGGACGAGGGGGTTACCTGGGACCTGGAGCGGGCCTGCAGGCTTTCCGCCATGAGGGCGGTGTCTCAGCTTCCCCGCCGGCTGAGGGAAAGGGCCTTCTTCATCAACGTGAGCCCCAGGGTTTTAAAGGACCCGCGGTTCAAGCAGGGCTTCACGGCTTCCCAGCTCAGGGCCTACGGGCTTAACCAGGGGAGCTTCGTGATAGAGATAACCGAGCACAGCTCCGACGGCGATAGGGATGGGCTTGCCAGGATGGCGGAGCACTACGCCTCCCAGGGGTTTCGGATAGCCCTGGACGATTTCGGCTCCGGGGACTCCGGGCTTGTGACCCTTGTTAAATGTACCCCCCACTTTATAAAGCTGGACATGGAGATAGTACGGGGCATAAGTTCTTCCTCCTACAGGAGGAAGCTTGTGAAAGCCCTGGTCTACTTCGCCATGGGAGTGGACGCTAGGATAATAGCGGAAGGGGTGGAGGAGCTGGAGGACCTTAGGGTTCTTCTGGAGCTTAACGTGCCCATGGCCCAGGGGTTCCTGTTCGGCCGGCCCTCCTGGGACGCGCCGTTGAGGGAGGAGGAGACCTGCGGCTTGATTCACGCCCTGCTGGGTTTCTGATCGCTTTACCGTGGTATCATTAATTATAATGCCGTAAAAGGGGGCGGTGTCCGCTTGAGGAAGCCCAAGAGGGGTAAGGCCGATGCCCCGGCGAAGGAGGAGGACCTGTCTTTTGGCCCGGGGTGCTTCATAAACCGGGAGCTAAGCTGGGTGAGCTTCAACGAGCGGGTGCTCATGCAGGCCATGGACACCTCCTGGCCTCTCCTGGAACGGGTCAAGTTCCTGTCCATCTTCTATAACAACCTGGACGAGTTCTTCATGATCCGGGTGTCCGGGCTGGTGCGGCAGCTCAACGAGGGGGTTCTGGACCTGCCGCCGGACCGGATGACCCCCTCCCAGCAGCTTGGGGCCTTGCGGGAGCGGGTGGTCCGCTTGATTGAGCGGGCTGATCGGTGTTTCCGGGATCACCTGGTGCCGGAGCTGGAGAAGGCGGGGATATCGTTCATACACCCCGCATTGGTCAAGGAGAAGCAGCGGAGCTACATGAAGCGCTTCTTCGAGCGGGAGATATTCCCCATCCTAACCCCCCTGGCGTTCGACGCGGGGCATCCGTTCCCCCATATATCCAACCTGAGCCTCAACCTGGCGGTCATCCTAAGGGACCAGAAACGGGTGGAGCGGTTCGCCAGACTCAAGGTGCCGGACACCTTTCCCAGACTGATGCCGGTCCCCCTTGAGGAGGAGAAGCCCCTTAAGCGCATGGGTCTCTCCGAAGGGGGAAAGCGCTTCATCTGGTTCGAGGAGCTCATAAGGATGAACCTGGAGAGCCTCTTCCCCGGCTATCGGGTGGAGGACTCGTACCTGTTCAGGGTGACCAGGGACGCGGACATAGAGATAGAGGAGGACGAGGCGGACGACCTTTTGGAGTCCATCCAGGAGGGGGTGGACCAGCGGGAGTTCGGCTCGGTGGTCAGGCTCGAGATAGAGGAGCGGGCGCCCAAGAGGATAAGGAACATGCTGGCGGAGAACCTGGGCATCTTGCCCCATCAGGTCTACCCCTTGACCCCGCCGCTGGGCCTCTCGTGCCTGATGGAGCTTTGGCGGCTTAAGCGGCAGGAGCTTAAGGATCGCCCCTTTCAAGCCTTCATCCCCAAGGACCTGTCATCCGGCCGGGACCTTTTCAGGACCGTGCGCTCCCGGGACGTGATGCTGTTTCATCCATATGATTCCTTCTCCCCCCTGGTGGACTTCCTCCGCCAGGCCGCCAACGATCCGTCGGTGTTGGCCATAAAGCAGACCCTTTACAGGGTGGGGCCCAACTCGCCGGTGGTGGAGGCCCTTTTGGAGGCAAGGCAGCAGGACAAGCAGGTGTCCGTTCTAGTGGAGCTCAAGGCCCGGTTCGACGAGGAGAACAACATAGGCTGGGCCAAGAGGCTTGAGTCGGAGGGGGTTCACGTGGTCTACGGTGTCCCGGGGCTCAAGACCCACGCCAAGATATGTCTGGTGGTCCGCCGGGAGAAGGGGGGCATAGTGAGGTACGTGCACCTTGGCACCGGCAACTACAACGCCTCCACCGCATCGGTGTACAGCGACCTTGGGCTTTTGACCTGCGATCCGGAAATTGGGGCGGACGCGTCGGAGTTCTTCAACGCCCTGACCGGTTACTCCAAGCAGGATTCCTACCGCAAGCTGATAACCGCCCCTTATGCCATGAGGAAGAAGCTGCTGGATCTCATAGACCGGGAGGTGCAGAACCACCTTGCTGGGATCGGGGGAGCCATAATAATGAAGATGAACGCCCTGGTGGACCGGAGCTGCATAGAGGCGCTGTACCGGGCGAGCCGCAAGGGGGTCCCGGTGTTCCTCATAGTGCGGGGCATGTGTTGTCTTAGGCCCAAGGTAGAGGGCCTGAGCGACCGCATAGAGGTGGTGTCCATAGTGGGGCGCTTTTTAGAGCACGCCCGGGTATTCGCCTTCTACAACGGGGGGGATCCCAGGGTCTACCTTGGCAGTGCGGACTTGATGCCCCGGAACCTGGACCGGCGGGTGGAGCTCCTTTTCCCCCTGGATGACCGGCGTCTTCGGGACGCGGTGATGAGGTTCGTTCTGCTCCCCCAGATGTTGGACCGCCGGAGGGCCTTTTGCCTCAATCCCGACGGTACCTACTCCCCCCCATCCTCCGATGGGTTTGACAGCCAGATGTGGTTGATAGAGAACCGGGGGCTTTGGCATCCCAAGGAGTCCCGGTGAGACTGGGTTATCGAGGGGGGTGGGGAACGTGAGGCTTGGGGTTAGGTTCTGTGCCGGAGTGTTGAGGAGCCGGCTCAAGGCGGTGAGGGCCGAGGTGCCTGGGGTCCGGGAGAACCGGGACGTGGAGGCGCTGCATCGGATGAGGGTGGCCTCAAGGCGCGCCCGGGTGGCCCTCTGGCTCTTCGGGCCTCTTCTGGACCTGCCCGACGAGAAGTCCTCGGGGCTAAAGGGGCTTACGGGGGAGCTGGGCAGGGCCAGGGACCTGGACGTCCAGGGGGAGTGGTTAAAGTCCTTCGCCGAGGAGGTGGGGGAGCCCTATGCCCCGGGGGTTAAGAGGTTCCTTTTGAGGATAAACCAGAGGCGCCTTAAGGAGCAGAAGCGGGTTTTGCATGTGATGGACTGGCTTGAGGGGTCTTCCGGGCTCTGCCTCCTGGAGGACCCGCTGGAGGAGATGATGTTGTCCCCTGACCGGGATTGCGGGGTCCCGGGGAGGCTGGCGTTTGGGGTGAGCGTGATGGCGAGGAGGGTCGTGGAGCTTGGGGCGTACCTTCCCGGGGACTCGCCGGACATGCATCACCGGATGAGGATAAGGGTGAAGGTCCTGCGGTACGGCCTTGAGATATGCTCCTCAGCCCTGGGGGAGGAGGCGGTTTCGCCTTTGTTGGAGCCCCTCAAGGCCCTGCAGCGGGAGCTTGGGCGGGAGCACGACGGGCTCGTTTGGGCGTCCCTCGCGGAGCGGTACCTCGAGAAGGAGAGGAAGCTCACGCTGGAGTACTTCGGCCACACAAGGCCCTTGGGAAGGCTGGCCAAGGGGTTTCTCAAGGTAAAGGAGGACCGGCTGGAGGATTCCGCAAGGGGGCTGGAGGCCGCCAGGAGGCTTTACGGGGGGCTTCTGTCCGAGGGGTTCTTCGACCGTCTGTTATCCCTTGCGGGTTCAATGGCGGAGGTGGGAGCGTGAAGGATCTGGATTTCGTGCTTGATTGGGCCATGAAGGCCTTGCCTGATGGGGTGGAGAGGGAGCACCCGGTTTCGGTGAGACGCCTGGCCCTTAAGATCTTCGACGACCTGTCGGAGTTGCACCGCCTTGGCCGCAAGAGCCGGTTGGCGTTGGAGCTGGCGTCGCTGCTTCACGACGTGGGGTTGTCGCGGGGTGAGGCGGGGCACCACAAGAGTTCCTACGAGATGATAATGGGCATGGACCTGCCCCTTGCGGGCAAGGGGCCCTTGGTGGCCGCCGCCGCCAGGTACCACCGGAAGGCGCTTCCTTCCAAGGACCACCGGGAGTTTCGCAGGCTTTCCAAGAAGGACCGGCGGAGGTTGGTTTGGATAGCGGGGATCCTGAGGCTGGCGGACGCCCTTGATGCGGACCGCAAGGGGGCGGAGAGGAAGGTGCGCTGCTCCGCCTTGAAGGATCGGGTGGTGATGGCGGTGGCCAAGCCCGTGTCCCCCACGGTGATGATGGCGATGGAACGGAAGAAGGACCTTTTCGTGCTTGCATCGGGCAGGAGCCTGATAGTGAGGTGGGTGTGATGGAACAGAAGCACGTGGGGTTCTTTGACATAGGGACCAACTCGGTGAGGCTCATGGTGGTGCGGTTTAATGGGCCGGATTTCACGGTGGTGAACCTCCAGAGGGAGATGATACGCCTTGGGGAGGGGGAGTTCCCGGAATGTCGCATAACCCAGGAGGCCATGGATCGGTGCGTGACGGTATGCGGCCGGCTGGTGCGGCTCTTGGAGTCCTACGGGCCCAACGAGAAGGTGGCGGTGGCCACGTCCGCCACCAGGGACGCGGAGAACTCGGAGGTCCTCATAGAGCGCCTTAAGGAGGAGGCGGGCCTTGAGGTGAGCGTCATATCGGGCCTGGAGGAGGCCCGGCTGATATACCTTGGCGTGTCGAGGAACGTGCACATGGGGGAGGGCAACTACCTCTTCATGGACATAGGGGGAGGCAGCACCGAGCTGGTGGTGGGCGACCGGGAGGAGCATAAGTTCCTGGACAGCCTGAAGCTGGGGGCCATAAGGCTCACAGACCTCTTCGTGGAGTCCCCTTCGGCTCCGATCGGAGAGGAAGTGTACCGCAGGATAAAGGGGCATGTCCGGGACTCGTCGGTTCGAGCTCTTCAGAGGATAGGGGGGCTAGGTCCTCTAGTCGGGGGTTACGGCAGCTCCGGTACGCTCCTCAACCTGGCGGATATGTGCGCCATAAAGCGCAAGGACGGGGTTCGCCGCATAACCCTGGAGCCCTTGCGGGAGGTGCTCCGGGAGCTTCGGGGTATGGACGGGAGCTCCCGCCGTGGGTATCCGGGCATTCAGCCCGAGAGGGCGGACATAATAGTGGCCGGGGGTGCCATAGTGGAGACCATAATGGAGGAGACCGGGGTGCCTTACCTGGAGGCCACGGACCGGGGGCTTCGGGACGGACTGCTGCTGGACTACCTGGAGCGCACCATGGGAGGGGGCTCCTCGGTACGGGAGATGAGCGTGCTCCGTTTGGGAAGGCTGTGCCACTTCGACGAGGAGCACGCCTTTCGGGTGAGGGACCTGGCCCTTGGTCTCTTCGACTCCGCCAGGGCGGAGGGGCTTCACGGCCTTGGGGACCAGGACCGTCAGCTGCTTGGGTACGCCGCCATGCTTCACGACGTTGGCATGTTCATATCCTTTTCGAACCACCATCTGCACAGCCATTACATAATAAGCAACTCCGACATGTTGGGTTTTCAGCGGGAGGAGCTTAAACTGATGGCGGTGTTGGCCATGTACCACCGGAAGAAGTCGCCGCGGAAGAAGCACCAGCAGTTCAGGGAGCTCTCCCCGGAGCAGCAGGGCCGGGTTAAGGTGCTGTCCCTGTTTCTGCGGTTGGCGGAGACGCTGGACCGGAGCCACACGGGGTCCGTGAGGTCCGCCCGGTTCAAGGAGCACCGGAAGGGCAAGGTGGAGATGGAGATATACTCCGGCGGGGAGTGCCAGTTCGAGGTATGGGGGCTTTTGGCCCACCAGGAGTCCTTCCGGGACGTGTTCAAGAGGCATCTCGCCTTCAGGGTTTACCCGTGCTAAAAAAGCGTTTCTTGAGGTTATAATGGTTGTCATACCAGACAGGTCATAACCGGAAGATGGGGTGATGGCATGCAGGACGAGAAGATCCTGACCGAAGTGGGCACCAACGAGTGGCAGGTGGTTGTTTTCATGCTGGGCAGCCAGCCCTTTGCCATCAACGTGGACAAGACCAGGGAGATCCTTCGTTGGACCGGGGTGAGGCCGGTGCCCAAGTCCCACCCGGCCATGAGGGGGATAACTACCATCCGGGGAGAGGTGATCCCGCTGGTGGACCTGAGGATATACCTCAACATCGAATCCCCCCTGCCGGACGAGCAGAGCAAGATAATAGTGGCGGAGTTCAACCGGATGAAGCTTGGGTTCGTGGTGGACGCGGTGGACCGCATATACCGCATAAGCGCCGAGGAGCTTGACTCGTCCCTCACCGGCACGTTCCTTGGGGAGAACGCCCTGTACGTGATAAAGAGGGACGGCCGTAACATACTGCTGCTTGACTACGAGCGGATAGTCCAGATAGTTAACCCCCAGATGGCGGAGTTCTTCAAGATGGACTCGGAGCACGCCAAGAAGGTCACGTCCGTGCTTGGGGACCCCAACAGCTACAAGATACTGGTGGCGGAGGACTCCCCCTTGATAAGGCGTCTCATCCAGGACGCCCTGGCGGAGGGGGGCTTCCACAACGTGGAGCTGGTGGGTCACGGTAAGGCCGCGTGGGACAGGCTGAACGACGAGGATGACCACTTCGACCTGCTCATCACCGACATAGAGATGCCCAAGATGGACGGGCTGGCCCTGACCCGTCTCGTCAAGGAGTCCCCTAGGCTTAAGGACCTGCCGGTGGTGGTGTTCTCGTCCATAGTGGCGGAGGACATCAAGCGGAAGGCCCAGAGCGTGGGGGCGGACGCCCAGATCTCCAAGCCGGAGATCCCGTTCATGGTGGAGACCGTGGCCAGGCTTCTGAAGGAGAGGGAGTAGCCCTTTGACGGCCCTCCCGTATTGGGACCGGAACTTGGATCTGGACATAGCGTCGTGGATCCCCTACTCGGTGGACTACTCGCCCCTGATGGGGAACCGGCTTTACAGCGACAAGCTCTTCCGGGTGGGGGCCTTGGCGTTGCAGATGGACAGCGAGCTCCTCTTCATAAAGAGCTTCCGGGGGGGCAGCGGGGGGTCCCTTTTCAGGGATCACCTTTGTGATCCTCGAAGGGGTGCCTTGGGGCTTGGGTTTACCATGCTCTTCTCCTACTCCGAGAGGATGGCCCGGTTCCTGGAGGATCTCCAGGGGCAGGAGGGGTCCCCCGATGTGAGGGTTGGTATAACGTTCTGCTGGGTGTTCGACGGGGAGGTCCCCATTGACCAGTGCAAGGCCTTGGCCCTCATAAGCGGGGACCCGTTCTTCGATGACGACGGGTTCCTCGCCGCTTTGGAGGAGGCCATGATGGAGAGCACCGGCGGGGTCTCCAGCTGTGCCTATTTCGCGGAGCGCTTTGGCTACAGGCGGTTCTCGATCCCCTATGAGACCGATGACCTGACGGAGCTTGCCATAACCCAGGCGCTGTTCGATATAACCATGGAGGAGACCCGCCGGATAGTGGGACCTCCGCCGGAGATCCCGGTTCCCCGGATACTGGACGTTCCGCTGGGGGGCTAGCGGGCTGGGGATTGAGGGGTTATCCCGGTGCCCCGGTGTTTTTCAGAAGGTTTTTTTGAAAGGTGGATGTGCGTCGGTTGGACACCAGGCCTAGTTGGGACGAGTACTTCATGGGCATAGCGGAGCAGGTGGCCACCAGGAGCACCTGTCTTAGGCGTTCGGTGGGGGCGGTTTTGGTCAGGGACCAGTACATAGTGAGCACCGGTTACAACGGTGCCCCCAGGGGGACCGCCCACTGTCTGGAGGTGGGTTGTCTTAGGGAGGCGCTGGGGATCCCTTCGGGGCAGCGGCACGAGATCTGCCGGGGGTCCCACGGGGAGATAAACGCCATATGCCAGGCCGCTGCGATGGGGGTGTCCACCAAGGGTTCAACCCTGTACTGCACCCACGAGCCCTGTGCGTTTTGCACCAAGGCGCTCATTGGAGCTGGGATCAGGGAGGTGGTGTTCTTGCACCCCTACCCGGATGAG
The DNA here is from genome assembly GCF_000237825.1 of Thermanaerovibrio velox DSM 12556. NCBI lineage: Bacteria > Thermotogati > Synergistota > Synergistia > Synergistales > Synergistaceae > Thermanaerovibrio > Thermanaerovibrio velox. Next base: position 1,673,545 of record NZ_CM001377.1, on the reverse strand, counting down.
CTGGCCCGCTCGCTGAGGGCGGAGGCGGGGATACTGGTGAGGGTCATGGCTCGGTCCTGACCCTCGCTTTTAATTATTGGGCCGCAATGTCTTTATCGTTACAGGGGTGGTGATTTCTTTGACCAGGGAAGAGGGGTTGGCGCTTTTAAGGGCCCACAACCGGGACGAGTCTCATATGAGGCATGCCCTGGCGGTTGAGGCCGCCATGAGGCACATGGCCCGTGCGATGGGTGGCGACGAGGAGGTGTGGGGGCTTGCGGGGCTTCTGCACGACCTGGACTGGGAGGAGTGCCCGGACCGTCACGGGGAGGCTTGTGTTAAGTGGCTGGAGGAGGCGGGGGTTGACCGGGAGATAATAAGGGCGGTTCAGGCCCATGCCTTTGAGCTCACCGGTGTGGAGCCGGTGACGCCGATGGAGAAGGTCCTTTACGGGGTGGACGAGCTCACCGGTTTCGTCATGGCGGTGGCCCTGGTAAGGCCTTCCAGGTCGCTGGCGGATCTGGAGGTCAAGTCTCTCAAGAAGAAGTGGAAGGACAAGGCCTTCGCCCGGGGGGTTGACCGGTCGGTCATCGAGAGAGGTGCTGAGATGCTGGAGATGCCCTTGGAGCGGCTGATGGAAGAGGTGGTGGCGGCCTTGAGGCCCGTGGAGTCCCAGCTGGGGTTGGGAGGGGAATGATACGGGTCATAGTGGCGGATGATCATCCCCTTACCATGGAGGGGCTTAAGGCGCTGCTTGCCCGGGAGGAGGACATATCCCTGGAGGGGGAGTACTCGGACGGGGAGTCTGCCCTGGCGGGCATAGTGGAGAAGGTGCCTCACGTGGCCCTTTTGGACATACGGATGCCCGGTTTGGACGGGGTGGCGGTGGCCAAGCGGGTGACTCAGATGAGGCTCAAGACCGCTTGTCTCATGCTCACCTCCTATGATGCCAAGCCCTACGTGGCGGCGTCGTTGAAGGCGGGGGCCAAGGGGTACGTGCTCAAGACGCTCCCCCCCGGATGTCATATGCGAGGCCATCCGGACCGTGAGCTCCGGCCGTCTTTTCTTGGACCTGGAGGCGTCGGACCTTGTGGCCTCCGACCCGGTGGAGGACCTCTCCCAGCGGGAGAGGGAGGTGCTGCTCATGGCGTCCAAGGGGCTGTCCAGCAAGGAGATAGCCTCGAGGCTCATAATAAGCGACCGTACCGTCCAGGCCCATCTGGCGTCGGTATACCAGAAGCTGGGTGCCAGGAACAAGACGGAGGCGCTTCTTCTGGGGCTCAAGCATGGGTTCATGACCTTGGACCAGCTCCTCGCCCCTGACCAGGAGGAGGGTTGATGTTCCGTACCTTTCGCCGTCCCCTTCTGCCCATCCTCTTTGGCCTCATGTTCCTAATGTCCGCCTCGGTGGTGGGGGCTGCTTTTGTGGGTTTCGTAAAGGCCCGGGATGCCCTGGAGTCCGTGTCCCGGTCGTACGTTATGAGCCTCTCCTACGGGGTGGCGGAGCGGGTGAGGTTTGCCCTTGCGGATCCCTTCAGGGTTCACAGGGGGCCCATGGGTTTCATGGGCATGCGGCGCCTCATAAGGGATTTAACGGTTCCGGGCATCGTGGCGGTGGTGGACTATCAGGGGCAGGTGTTGGCGGGCTCCCCTGGTTCCGAGGGTTTGGTGGAGCTTTGGGTCAAGGGGCTTCCGGTGGGGCAGGCGGTGGAGGCCCGGGACAGCTCCGGTGAGCGCTACACTGTGGCGGTCACTCCGGTGGACGGTGGGGTTTTCGTCATAGCGGCGGTGCCCTGGGGGCAGCTGATGGGTCCGATGGTGAGGTTCTCCCAGCTGTGGCCGGTGATCATGGTGTTCCTTGGTCTTATGGGCCTTGGGGGGATGTTCCTCATGGGCCGTTGGGTGGTGGCGCCCTTGAGACGTCTGAGCCAGGAGGTCTTGTCCTTAAGGCTTGGGGAGGAGGTGCCATCGGTGGGACCTTCCGGTGGGGTTTGGGAGATAGAGGAGCTCAAGTCCGCCATAAGGGGTCTTGCGGAGGAGGCGGTGAGGGCTTCCGCCCTGGACAGGAGCTACGTTAACGACCTAATAAGGGTGCAGGAGGAGGAGAAGGAGCGGGTTTCCCGGGAGATCCACGACGGTCCCCTGCAGACTGTAACGGCCCTCATGCAGCGGATAAGGCTGGCCATGCGGTTCATAGACGACGTTCCCAGGGCTGCGGAGGAGCTCAGGAGGGCGGAGGAGGCGGCTCGGGAGTGCGTTAGGGAGCTCAGGGAGCTTTGCGACCATCTGGCCCCTCCATGGGTTGAGCTGGGGAATGAACAGGCCTTGCAGGAGCTGGCCTTGAGGCTCAGGTCCCAATGGGGGGTTGAGATCCAGCTGGACGTCCATGGCCTTGAGAAACTTGGAGAGGACAAGACCCTCCCCCTAATGAGGATAGTTCAGGAGGCGGTTAACAACGGCTGCCGCCATGGGGGGGCTAGAAGTTTCAAGATTGGGACGTTTGAGGAAAATGGGGTTTTCTGCTTTTATATAAGGGACGACGGTAGTGGTTTTGTTCCGCCTAAGGAATTTAAGTCCCTTAGGGTATCGGGTCACCGGGGACTTGCGAACATGATGGAGAGGGCTGCCCTGATGGGGGCGGAGCTCCAGGTCATATCGTCCCCCGGCGGTGGTTGCGAGGTTCGCTGTTTGTTCGGCGTATGACGTTGTCTCCCCCGCTGTGCTGGGGGTATTGCATGTTGAAGCATTGGGAGGGGGTCTTGGGGTGAACCTAAAATTTCTTGGGGCTGCTGGTGAGGTGACCGGGTCCTGTTACCTTCTTGAGACCGATGATTACCGGGTCCTGGTGGATTGCGGCATCCACCAGGGTAAGGACGATGAGGACCTGTCCAAGTCGTCCAAGGGGGGGTATTTCCCCTTCAATCCCGCGAACATAGATGCGGTTCTGCTGACCCATGCCCACATGGATCACAGTGGGCTGATACCCCTGCTTAGCAAGCAGGGTTTCAAGGGGCCGGTATTCGCCACCTCCGCCACGGTGGAGTTCTGCGATGTGCTCTGGCGGGACTCGGCGCACCTCATGAGGGAGGAGGCGGAGTGGCGGACTAGGAAGAACATCAGGAAGGGGCTTCCGCCGGTGGAGCCTCTTTACGATGATGACGACGTGGATAGGGCCGTGAGGCTCTTGAGGCCCGTGTCCTACGACGAGGTCATGCACCTTGATGCGGGGTTCCAGGTCCGCTTCAGGGATGCGGGGCACATACTGGGCAGCGCCATGATAGAGGTGTGGCTTGGTCCCTCAAGGGACGTGAAGCTGGTGTTCTCTGGGGATCTGGGTCCCATGAAGACCGTGATGGAGAAGAGCCCCTCGATCATAGAGGATGCGGACTTCGTGGTGATAGAGTCCACCTACGGGGATCGTCTGCACAAGGACAACGAGAGCACCCGGGAGGAGTTCAGGGCCATAATATCCGAGGCCCTGAGCGCCCGGGGGAAGGTTTTGATCCCCACGTTCGTGGTGGACCGGGCCCAGCGGGTGCTTTACGAGCTGAACCTGTTTCAGAGGGCCTATCCCCAGGCCAACTCGGTTCCCATATTCTTCGATTCCCCCATGGGTATGAGGGCCACGGACATATACAGAGCCCACCCGGAGATGCTGTCCCAGGAGCTCCAGGCCATGATAAGGGGAGGGGACGACCCGTTCTCCCCCAGGAACTTGAGGCACGTGGCGTCGGTGGATGACAGCCGGTCCATAAACCAGATGTCCCATGCGGTGGTCATGGCGGGTAGCGGCATGTGTACCGGTGGCAGGATAGTGCACCATCTGAAGAACAACCTCTGGCAGCCGTCGTGTCATGTGATCATAGTGGGTTACCAGGCCAAGGGCACCCTGGGGAGGCGCCTGGTGGAGGGTGAGAAGGTCCTCAAGATAGCCGGGGAGGAGGTAAGCGTTCAGGCCAAGATCCACACGGTGAACGGGTTCTCCGCCCACGGGGATAAGAGGGATCTCTTGACCTGGGCGGGGCACTTCGAGTCGGGGCCGCTTTTCATAGTCACCCATGGGGAGCCCAAGTCCTCTGAGGCCTTGGCGAGGTCCCTTGGGGAGATGGGGTACCGGGCCATAGTCCCAAGGCGCGGCGAGGAGATAAACCTGCGGAAGGCGGACGTGGAGGTCGTACCGGAGGTGATGCCGCTGGTGCCGTTCCAGAGGAGTCGGAGGGACGAGGTCCTGGAGGCCTTGGCGGAGATAGCCTCCCTCTCGGTGGGTTTGAGGGACAAGCTGTCCGAGGGTGAGGTGCCCAAGGACGCGATCCCCCTAATAGAGTCCTCCAGGACCCTTCTTAAGACCGTTGAGAGGATGCGCTAGCCCCTTCTCCTGCGCTTTTGGTCGTAGGCTGACGTTTTTGTTTGATAGATAATGGAGGTATGAGGCCTTGGAGTTTAAGGCGATTAAAGGGGCGCTGAAGTCCCGGTTGTCCGCGGGTCTTCATCTTTTGGCCGGGTTGGCCATGGTTATCCTGTTGGGAGCTGTTGCCTACTGGATAGTCTTTGGTGCGGTGGGCAGGACCCAGCTGGTTCGTTTCATGCCCAAGGTGCAGGGGGTGCCTTGGTTTTGTCTTGAGGGGGGTAGGGAGGACCTGGGGGTGGTGATGTCCTTCTCCTCGGTCCTGTCGCCCCTTGCTCCCAAGGGGCTGCCCTTCTCCCCGGATCTTGTGGATCGTTTTGCCCTGCTGCAGAGGGTTGCTCCGGATGGGGAGGTGAGCTTTGCCGCCCGGCTAACCGGTGGGGACGAGGTCTTAAAGGGGGGTAGGGTCCCGGAGGGGCTTTTGCTTAAGGATTACGGCGCGGCCACCACGGGGGATGGGGTCTTTGCGGTGTCGTCCCCTTCTGGGGAGGAGATGGGTTTCATGGCCTATCGGGAGGGGACGTTGTTCTTCTCCTCAACCCGGGAGGGTCTTGAGGGGATGCTGCGGTTGTCCTCCGGGGAGGGAGAGCATCTCTTGGGGGGATGGGATTTGGAGCCCTCCTGGGGGGGGCACCTGGCAGTTGGGGACGGGGGCCGTCTTGTTGAGACGTACAGCTCCGATGGGGGGGAGATGACCCTGGAGGCGGCGTTCCGCCGTCTTAAGGGGGATGGTGAGGGGGATTTCGTCCCCGCCGGGGAGGCCCGGTGGCGCCTTCGGGGGACGAAGATGGCCCTGTTGGAATCCCTGGACCGGGCGGATTGGTCGGCCCTCAACTTCCGGGTGGCCTCTCCGGTGGCCTTGGCCATGGGTTTCAAGGTGAGGGACGGCAAGGCCCAGGAGGTCCCCTTCATGGACTCCATAGGCCGTTGGCTTGACTCCCTTGGTTTGAGTCCCGAGGGCAAGGGTTCTATAGTCTCCAGCCCGGTGGTGCTGAGCCTTGGGGGAAGGACCGAGCTTCTCTGGCTTGAGATGCCCGGTTTGCTCCTGAGCTTTCCCTCCTCCGGTAAGGCGGGGGAGGAGCTGGCCAAGGGGGTATGGGAGAAGCTGCTCCTCGGGGCTGCCGCCCAGCCCATGAGCGGGTACCAGAGCGGGGGATACACGAAGCTGCCCTTCTCCATGGTTGCCGCTTCTAACGGTGAGGAGGCGGAGCTGGGGCTCATATCCCCGAACACCATAAGGGAGTCTAGGAACGCACTTCCCGAGGGTCTCATGGGGCCGAACCGGGGTTGGGTGTACGCTAACCTGCCGGAGCTGGCCCAGGCGGTTGGAGACGTCATGGGGATAATGGGCATGCTCGGGTTGGATGACGATAACCCGTTCTCCGATAAGGCTAGTGGGGATGTGCGGTCCGTCCTGTCCTCCATGAGCCCGGTGCTGTTGGTTTTCCAGGATGCGGAATCTGGGAGGATGGAGTGGTACAATCCCCCAAAGCGATAGACGGGGAGGTATTGGGATATGAGTGATGCGGGTAGGGCGAACCCCTTCGACGTGCTGAGCCGGAGGGGTTTGGTGGAGTGGTGCAGCGCTCCGGAGGGTCTTAAGGGGCTGTTTGAGTCCCAGATGGTGACCGGGTACGTGGGATTTGATCCTTCGGCGGACAGCCTTCACGTGGGTAACATGGTGCCCATAATGGGGCTTGCTTGGCTGCAGCGCCTGGGGCATCGGCCCCTGGCGATAGTGGGAGGGGGCACCGGTCTCATAGGGGATCCCTCCGGGAAGAGCAAGGAGCGGCCGCTGCTGACCCAGGATCAGGTGGTTCACAACATGGAGTGCATCCGGGAGCAGCTTGCCCTGTTCCTGGACTTCGACCGGTCTCCCAACGGGGCGCTTATAGTTAACAACTACGACTGGCTCAAGGAACAGACCCTGATCGGATTTTTGAGGGACACGGGGAAGTTCTTCACCGTGAACTACATGATAAGCCGGGAGTACATAAGGAGCCGCCTGGAGGACCCGGACAAGTCCATAACCTACACGGAGATGTCCTACATGCTGCTTCAGGCCTTTGACTTCTGGCACCTGTACAGGACGTACGGCTGCAAGCTCCAGATGGGGGGCAACGACCAGCAGGGCAACATCCTGGCGGGGGTTGACCTGATCCGCAAGAAGGAGGGTGGCCAGGCCTACGGCTTCACGTTCCCGCTTCTCCTCACCTCCACGGGGCAGAAGTTCGGCAAGTCCGAGGAGGGGGCGGTGTATCTGTCCCCCAAGAGGACCTCCCCGTACAAGTTCTACCAGTTCTGGATGAACGTGGAGGACGATTCCCTGGCCAGGCTATTCCGGATGTACACCTTCCTCGACGAGGAGGAGATAGACCACGTGCTGGAGCAGCACATGAGGTCCCCGGAGAAGCGGGTTGCTCAGCGGATGCTTGCCATGGACATGACCCGCAGGGTGCACGGCTCCTTGGTGGCGGAGCGGGTGGCCCGAACCAGCGAGATCCTCTTCGGGGACTGTGATTTCAGCTCCGCGGACCTGGAGACCGTTAAGGTGTTGGAGGGGGAGATCCCCACGTCTTTGGCGGACATGTCGGTGGGGGACTCCATGGTGGACCTCATGGCCCTTTCCGGGGTGTGTGCCTCCAAGGGGGAGGCCCGGCGTCTTCTGAAGGGCGGCGGGGTCTACGTTAACGGCCGGAGGATCCAGGAGGAACACCGCCTGGAGGATAGGGACGTGCTCTTTGGCAGGTACGTGATCTTCCGGCTGGGGAAGAAGAAGTACCATCTGGTGATCCGGAGGGGTTAGGGGTGACCTTTTCGGAGTGGGTTTTGAGGGCCCTCGGCAGGGGGGCCCTCTTGTCTCCCGTTGCCTTTGTTATGCAGCGGGTGGTGAGGGGGCTTGCGATTGCCCTGGATCTACGGGGGAAGGTGGCCCGGCGGAACATTGCCCTGGCCATGGGGGGGCTTTCGGACCTTGAGGTTAGGGATCTGTACCGCCGGGGGGTGGATCACCTGGCGTGGTCGCTGGTGGAGTGCCTTGCGCTGAACGTGCGCCCCGATCTGGCCCTTGAGTGGGTTGTGTCCGCGGAGGGTTTGGAGGAGCTTGATGGGCCCATTGGGGAGGGACGCGGGGTCATCCTGGTGACCGGGCACCTGGGCAACTGGGAGCTTGCGGCTTTCTGGCTGGCCCAGTCGGGATATCCGCTGATGCCCATAGTCCGTCCCCCGGATGACGGAAGGCAGGCGGGCATGTTGGAGGAGTTCCGACTTAGAGGTGGAGTGAGGACCATCCCCAAGGGGGATAGCATGACCCGGGCGGTGAAGGCCCTTAAGGGCGGTGCGGTGCTGGGGGTGTTGGCGGACCAACACGGGGGCGCTGAGGGCATGCCCGCGGAGTTCTTCGGGCTTGTAACCTCCACCGTGAAGGGTCCCTCGGTCTTCCGGTACCTAACGGGGATGCCGGTGGTCCTTCTTGAGGCCTGGAGGGAGGGGCCTTTTAGGCATCGTCTTAGGTTCAGCCCGGTTGAGTGGGACGAGAGCGGGGATAAGGAGTCCCGCATAGCCCTTGGGGTGGAGGCGGTGAACCGGGCCCTTGAGGGGGCCATAAGGCGTCATCCGGAGCAGTGGTTTTGGCATCACCGCCGTTTCCGGGAGGCAATGCGGGACCGCCCTGTGGGCCTCTAGGTCCTCTCTGACCAGAGGACGCCTCCTGCGGCGTAGTCCTCATCCTTCATCTCCCTTATGATTATGCGGACCTGTTCCCTTTGGACGCCTAGGGAGACGCAGACCGCATCGGTCACCCGCTGAACCAGTTCCTGTTTGGCCTTGAGGTCCCTACCCTGGAGCATATGGATCTCCACTATGGGCATTCTCTCATCCTCCCCTTGGTGTGAGGTGGTTTAAGGTGTGTATAGCAGATGATACATTGAAATGGCTCATGACGTTCATGGCGGTTCTCTTAGGGGCTTGTGTTGCGTCTTTCGTTGAGACCGCTGCTCATCGGCTGGTCACTGGTCGTCCCTTTTGGGGCCGGGAGAGGTCTTGCTGCGAGTCCTGTGGTAGGCAGCTTGGCACTTGGGATCTGATCCCGGTCTTGTCGTTCCTGTGGTTCAGGGGCCGCTGCAGGACCTGCGGGGACAAGATCCCCAAGGAGTACCTCTTCTACGAGGCCTTCACCGCCCTTGCGTTCGGCTTGGCGGTTTTCGTCTTCGGCCCTGGTATCAAGGCCCTTTCATGCATGGCCATGTTCTCCTTCGGGCTGTTTCACGGGGTGACCGATCGGGAGAGCGGCTATGTCTACGACGTGGTATCCATTGCCTCCTTCGTCGCCGGTGTTTCCTTTGGGTATTTGGGGAGTGGAATGCCGGGGCTTAAGTGGGCGCTCCTCGGGGGTCTTGCGGGTTTCTTGCCCCTTGCGCTGATCGTGGTGTTGTCGTTTGGGCGCATGGGCATAGGGGACGCCATCCTTATGGGGGGGCTTGGTACCTTCTTAGGTCCCGTGGGCGCCCTGTTGGGGGTTTACTTTGCGGTCATCATCGGTGGTGTTTGGGCCATCTACATGGTCCTAAAGGGGCGGATTAACAGGAAGGACCCGGTGCCCTTCGGTCCATTCCTCTGGGTCGGGTCCTTCCTGGCCTTCATGTTGAAGGGGTGGATAATCCGGTTCTTGAGCGACTGGTTTTTGGCCCTTTAATGGTTCACCCCTGGTGTTCCTCCATGAAGCGGGTGAGCTCCTCTCTTATGGATGAGCCGGAGTCCATGGAGCGGACCTTTTGGAACAGCTCCAGGCAGCGGTCCTTGGTGAGCCGCATGAGGTAGTCCTGTATCCAAGGTATTCGAGGGGCGGACATGGAGAGTTCGTGGAAGCCCAGGGCGACCAACAGGGGCAATGCCAGTGGGTCTCCCGCCATCTCCCCGCACATGCCGAGCTCTATGTTAGCCTCGTGGGCGGCCCTTGCGGTGTTCTCCAGGAGGGCTATGACCGCCGGGTGGAACGGTTCGTACCATTGGAGGAGCCTTGGGTTCTGCCGGTCCACCGCCAGGGTGTACTGGACGAGGTCGTTGGTCCCCACGGAGAAGAAGTCCACCTCTTTGGCCAGTACGTGGGCTGAGGCGGCGGCGGCGGGGACCTCTATCATTATGCCGAGATCGATGTTTTCCGCCACCTTATGTCCCGCGTCCTTTACGCTGAGCACCGCCTCCGCCAGCATGGCCCTGGCGGTCCTTATCTCCCAGAGGCTTGTGACCATGGGTAGCATTATCTTGAGGTTTCCGAAGGCGGAGGCCCTGGCCAGGGCCCGCAGTTGGGTCATGAAGATCTCCCGGTACTCCATGCAGATCCTTATGGCCCTAAGCCCCAGGAACGGGTTGGCCTCTTCTCCCACCAGGCCCTTTATGTAGGGCACGTCTTTATCGCCCCCGGCGTCCAGGGTCCGGATTATGACCGGGTGTGGAGCCATGGACTTAAGGGCCTCGCTGTAGGCCTGGAACTGCTCCTCTTCGGAGGGGGAGTCCGAGCGTCCCATGAACAGGAACTCGGTCCGGAAGAGTCCCACCCCGGTGCCGCCGAAGTTAAGCACCTTTTGGGTGTCCTTTGGGGAGGCGATGTTGCCGAAGAGGAGGACGGATATGCCGTCCTTGGTGACGCTGGGCTTCCCCTTCAGTTCCTTGAGCCTGAGGCGGGTTTCCTCCTGGGCCTTGATGCGCCTGTCGAAGGCCTCCTCCACCTCGCGGGAGGGGAACAGGATGACCTCTCCGCCCACCCCGTCCACCAGGATGGTGTTGCCCCTTTGGAAGCTGTCGTCCATGGGTATCCCCGAGACCGCCGGTATCTCCAGGGCCTTGAGGAGTATGGCGGAGTGGCTGGTGGGGCCTCCCTGGGCGGTGACGACTCCCTTGACGTTTCGTTTTATGCCCAGCACCGCCGCATCGGAGGGGGCCAGCTCGTCGGTGACTATTACGTAGTCCTGTTTGTCATCGATCTGGCTTATGTCCTCTCCGCCGGTGATTATCCTGAAGAGCCTCTGGCCGATGTCCAGGATGTCCGCCGCCCGTTCCTTGAAGTAGGGGTCGTCCAGGGCGTCGAACTGGGCCTTTATGGAGAGTGTGGCCTCCACCACCGCGTCCTCCAGGCACTGGCCCTGCATTATGGCGGCCAGTATGGCGTCCACAAGCATGGGGTCTTGGATCATGAGCTGGTGGGCGTCGAAGATGGCGGCCTTCTCAGGTCCCAAGGTGGCCTTGGTGGAGTCCGCCAGGGCCTTTAGCTGTTCGATGGCCTTCTCCTGGGCCTCCCGGAAGCGCTGCTTGTCGTACTCGGAGTTGACCTGAGGAGCGCCGGTCTGTTGGAAGGGCCTTTGGTGGATCCTCAGGATGACCCCTTTTGCCAAGCCCGGGGAAATGGGCAGTCCTTTAACGGTGAGCTGTTCACTGGAAGCTAGAGAATTCAAGTTTCTTCCCCCCTAGGATGTCATGGGATAAGTTTATCTTTTACAGGGGATTTAAGCAAAGGGTGGGGGATCAAGAGGGGTTTATCCTAAGCTGTCTTTTGTCTTTGCGGGGTTTTTCGCAGTGTTTCGCGTGGGGCTGGCGCGGGTATTATTTGTAGTTATTTTATAAAAATACAACATTGCACTATGGGTTGACTATTCTGGTTGATTCGTTTAGCCTTGCTGTTTAAGGATGAGGTTGTTTGTGTTGAGCATGTTGCCGCTTTATCGTGACTTGCCGGTCCGCGACTTAAGGGAAGCCGATGGGATTTCGGCGCGGGGCCGCCACTGTGATCCCGACGAGGCCGCGTAAGACCACTGGGTTATACCTGGGAAGGGGCGGCTTAGGATGAGGGTAAGCCAGGAGACCTGTCGCGGATGAGGTTCTTAGAGGTTCCGCGTGACCCCGGGGCCCAAGGCGCAGTTTGGCTGTGTTGCCATGTGCACTTGGGCCCTGGGGTTTTGATTTTTTCGGCGTTTGTTCTTTGGAGCAGATCCTGAGGGGTTGGAGGTGATGGGAAGGTGAAGCTGAAGACCAGGCTTTTCGGTCGGGTGTACCAGTTTAGGAGCGTGAAGGAGGTTCTCGCCAAGGCTAACGAGGAGAAGTCGGGGGACCGCCTGGCGGGGATAATCGCCGAGTCCATGGAGGAGCGGGTGGCGGCCAAGCAGGTGTTGGCGAACCTGACGGTGGGGGATCTGAGGGAGAACCCGGTGGTGCCCTATGAGGAGGATGAGGTCACCAGGATAATCCAGGACGACGTTAATGAGAGGATCTTTGGGGAGATACGCAACTGGACCATTGGGGAGCTTCGTGAATGGATATTATCTGACCGCACCAATGGGGAGGACATAAGGCGGGTAAGCCGGGGTCTTACCAGCGAGGTGGTGGCGGGGGTGGCGAAGCTCATGAGCAACCTGGATCTCATCTACGGGGCCAGCAAGATCCGAGTTCCCGCCCACTGCAACACCACCATAGGGCTACCGGGGACCCTTGCGTCCCGGCTTCAGCCCAATCATCCTACCGATGACGTGGAGGGTATAAGGGCATCCATATTCGAGGGTCTGTCCTACGGGGTTGGGGATGCGGTGATAGGGCTTAACCCGGTGGACGACACGGTGGAGAACGTGAAGAAGATCCTGCACAGTTTCCAGGAGATCAAGGAGAGGTATGAGATACCGACGCAGATGTGCGTTTTGGCGCACGTCAGCACCCAGATGGAGGCGGTGCGTCAAGGGGCGCCCACGGACCTGTTCTTCCAGAGCATAGCGGGTTCTCAGAAGGGGAACGAGGCCTTTGGCATAACCGCCCACATGCTGGAGGAGGCGATGGAGCTGGCGGCCCGGCAGGGCACGTCCGTGGGTCCTAACTTCATGTACTTTGAGACCGGTCAGGGGTCGGAGCTCTCATCGGATGCTCACTTTGGGGCGGACCAAGTTACCATGGAGGCCCGCTGTTACGGTTTTGCCAAGCGGTTCAAGCCCTTCCTTGTGAACACCGTGGTGGGCTTCATAGGTCCCGAGTACCTTTACGACAGCAAGCAGGTGATAAGGGCTGGCCTTGAGGATCATTTCATGGGGAAGCTCACGGGGATCCCTATGGGATGTGACGCCTGCTACACCAACCACATGAAGGCGGACCAGAACGACATAGAGAACCTGGCGGTCCTTCTTACTGCCGCGGGATGCAACTACTTCATGGGGATACCTCACGGGGACGATGTGATGCTCAACTACCAGTGCACCAGCTACCACGACACCCCCACGCTGAGGCAGCTGCTGAAGGTGCGCCCCATACCTGAGTTCGAGTGCTGGCTGGAGAGATGGGGGATCATGGAGAACGGCACCCTGACCGACCGGGCCGGGGATGCTTCCATCTTCTGCTGACGGGAGGGCTGGTAGAGATGGTGACGGAACTTGAGCTTAAACAGCTGGTGAAGGAGATACTAATGGAGATGGGTTCCTTGGAGGAGCCGGGGCAGCGGGTTGTCGTGGAACCCCCGTCGTCGGGCTCCGGGGAGGATGCCCTTGGCTTGGATGACGAGGGCTTGCCCGATCTTACCAAGCTTGACATAAGGAAGCATTGTCTTGTGCCGGAGCCTAAGGACCCGAAGGCCCTGATGGCCATGAAGGAGAAGACCCCGGCGAGGATAGGGGTTTGGAGGGCGGGACCCCGTTACAAGACCGAGACGCTGCTGCGTTTCAGGGCGGACCACGCGGCCGCCCAGGACGCGGTGTTCAGCGACATATCCGAGGAGTTCCTGCGGAGCAACGACCTTAAGGTCGTACAAACCCTATGTTCCGATAAGGATCAGTTCCTCACCAGGCCGGACCTGGGCAGGAGGTTTTCCGACGAGTCCAAGGGGGCCATAAAGTCCATGGTGCCCCAGCCTCCCAAGGTTTTGGTCTACCTTTCTGATGGGCTCAGCACCACTGCGGTGGAGGCCAATGGGATGGACACCTTCAAGGCCGTGTCGCAGGTTCTTGAGTCAAAGGGAATCAAGTTACCGAAGCCCTTCTTTGTGAAGTACGGGAGGGTCCCCGCCATGGACGTGGTATCCGAGGTGACCGGAGCAGAGGTGGTGTGCGTGCTCATCGGTGAGCGTCCAGGGCTGGTCACCGCGGAGAGCATGTCCGCCTACATAACCTACCGGGGCACCGTGGGGATGCCCGAGGCGAAACGCACCGTTGTCTCTAACATCCACTCCGGTGGCACCCCGGCGGTGGAGGCGGGGGGCTACATAGGGGAGATCATAAAGCTGATGCTGGAGAAGAAGGTAAGCGGGATAGATCTAAAGCTTTAATTAATTAACGAGCCCCTAAGGAGGGAAGGAACATGAAGGGAGATCCCCTGAAGGCGAGACTTTTGAGCGTGAAGATAATCCCCAACGTTAACCCGGACATGGCATCCGCCCTTGGCCTTAGGCCCGACCAGAGGAGCCTTGGTATGGTCACCGCGGACAGCGACGATGTGACGTACACCGCCCTGGATGAGGCCACCAAGAAGGCGGACGTGGAGGTTGTGTACGCCAAGTCCTTCTACGGAGGTGCTGCTAACGCCAACACCAAGCTGGCCGGGGAGATCATAGGCATCATAGCCGGTCCCAACCCGGCGGAGGTCCGAAGCGGCCTTAACGCCATAGCGGACTTCATAGAGAACGAGGCATGGTTCGTTTCCGCAAACGATGACGATACGATCCCCTACTATGCCCATTGCATATCCAGGACTGGAAGCTACCTGTCCAAGGTGGCGGGGATAAAGGAGGGGGAGGCCCTGGCTTACCTCATAGCCCCTCCGTTGGAGGCCATGTACGCCCTGGATGCGGCTTTGAAGGCCGCGGACGTTAGGTTGGCGGCTTTCTACGGTCCCCCCTCGGAGACCAACTTCGGCGGGGGATTGCTCACCGGTTCTCAGTCCGCCTGTAAGGCCGCCTGCGACGCCTTTGCCCAGGCGGTGATCTTCGTGGCCGAGAACCCGCTGCTCTTCTAACCGGACCCGGGGAGCGGTCTACTCCATGGGTTGCGGTGATGCTCTCACCGGCAAGGCCCTCGGCATGGTGGAGGTGTTTGGGATGCTGGGGGCGGTGGAGGCGGCGGACTCGGCCCTGAAGGCTGCGTCGGTGACCCTTCTGGGGGCCCTCAAGGTCAAGGGTGGCATTGTCACGGTCCTGGTGGCGGGGGACGTGGCCTCCGTGAGGGCCGCTGTGGACGCTGCGGCCGCCTCGGTGGGTAAGGTGGGGGTGAGGATGAGGGGGGTGCACGTTATCCCCCGTCCCCATTGGGAGGTTTGGGGCATGTTGGCCCCGGGGTCTTCCCCGGAGGATGGGGCGTCTTCTTCAGCGGCGGATGAAGCTTTGAGTGACGAAGCCCCGTCTTCAGGGCCGCTGGAGGTGTCCCGTGGAGCTGACGAACCGGGCAAGCCGGAGGTGCGGGAAACGGGGCCTTCGCTTGACCTTTCGGAACTGGAGGCCCTGACGGTGATGGAGCTCAGGAGGCTTGCGAGATCGCTTCCGGTGGGTATGAGCCGGAAGAGGATAAAGTTCGCCTCCAAGGAGGAGCTTTTGCGGGAGCTAAGGTCGTTGACGGAACGGGGAGGAGGTGACGGGAGTGCAGGTTAGGGACCGGGATCTCCTGTCGATCCAGGAGGCAAGGGATCTGGTGGCAAAGGCCAAGGGGGCCCAACGGGTTCTAGCCTCCATGGGACAGGAGGAGATCGACCGCCTTGTAGCGGCGGTCTTCAGAGCGGCGGTTGAAAACGCGGAGCGACTTGGGCGGATGGCCCATGAGGAGACCGGATACGGAAGGCCGGAGCACAAGAAGCTCAAAAACCTGTTCGCTGCCAAGGGCGTGTACGATGCCGTAAAGGCCATGAGGACCGTGGGGATCATCCGGGAGGACCCGGAGGGGAAGCTCTTCGAGGTTGCGGTGCCCGTGGGGGTGGTGGCGGGGCTGATACCGTCCACGAACCCCACTTCCACGGTGATATTCAAGGCCATGATAGCCCTGAAGGGGGCTAACAGCATTGTTTTCTCCCCTCATCCCAGCGCTAAGAACTGCATCATGGAGACCGTGAAGGTGCTCTCCAAGGCGGTGGAGGATGCGGGGGGGCCGGAGGGGGTCTTCGGTTGTATGTCCTTGACCACCCCTCAGGGTACCCAGGAGCTCATGCGTCCGGAGAACGTATCGCTCATCCTCGCCACCGGTGGGTCTGCGATGGTCCGGGCGGCTTACAGCTCCGGGACCCCCGCCATAGGGGTTGGACCGGGGAACACCCCGGCTTTCATAGATCGAACCGCGGACGTACCAAGGGCGGTGGCCCGGATAACCGCCAGCAAGACCTTTGACTACAGCACCATATGTGCATCGGAACAGTCGGTGGTGGTGGACAAGAAGGTGGAGGACCAGGTACGGCGGGAGTTCCTTCGTCAAGGGGGATACTTCGTCCCCTCGGACGACGCTGCGAAGTTGGCCAGGACCATATTCCAGCCCTCGGGGCTGATGAACCCCCGTACGGTGGGCAGGAGCCCTGAGTTCATAGCCAAGGAGGCGGGTATAAGCATACCCGCCGGGACGAAGCTGCTCCTGGTGGAGGGACAGGGGGTTGGGAGGGAGTTCCCGTTCTCCCAGGAGAAACTCTGTCCTGTGCTGGCCTTTTATTCCGAGGACGGCTGGGAGAGGTGCTGTGAGCTGTGCATAAGGCTCCTGGACTTTGAGGGGGCTGGACACACCCTGGCCATACACTCCAACGACCAGGAGGTCATACGCCAGTTCGGCCTTAAGAAGCCGGTCTCAAGGGTCATTGTGAACGCCGGTTCATCCCTTGGGGCTGTGGGGGCCACCACCGGTCTTTTCCCGTCCATGACGCTGGGATGCGGGGCCGTGGGACATAACGCCACGTCTGACAACGTGGGGCCCATGCACCTCATAAACGTAAGACGGGTAGCCTGGGGGCTCAAGGAGATAGAGGAGCTCGGGGCAGATTTAGGGGGCTGCGGCACCTCCGGCGCGGTGGACCAGGATTTCCCGCTGGAGGAGCTTGTGGACCGGATAGCGGACCGTCTGCTGAAGCGTCTAGGCCGCTGAGGCCCAGGGGGATGGGGCTTTGGGGCTAGGGTGGATCCGGTGGTATTTGGTTAAATATATCTTAAGAAGGGGGTAGTTGAGATGAGCAACAACATGCAGGCGCTGGGGATGATAGAGACCAAGGGTTTGGTGGGGGCGGTTGAGGCGGCGGATGCCATGGTGAAGGCGGCCAACGTGACGTTGATAGGCAAGGTGATGGTTGGGGGCGGGCTGGTTACGGTCATGGTGAGGGGAGATGTCGGCGCTGTGAAGGCCGCCACCGACGCGGGGGCTGCGGCGGCGAGCAAGGTTGGGGAGCTGATCTCGGTGCACGTCATCCCGAGGCCCCATCCGGAGGTGGAGTTCATCCTTCCCAGCCTGGATCAGTCGAAGCCCCAGGGGGCATAGGTCATGGATCGCCCCAGGGAGGGGGTGGGTCGTCTGCCCGCCGGGCTTGACTTGGATGCCCTTGCGGAGCGGGTGGTATGGGCCCTCAGGGGACGGATATCCTTTGAGGTTGAGGCATCCGGAAGGCATGTTCACCTCAGCGTCCCTCATGTGGAGGCCCTCTTTGGGAAGGGGGCTTCTCTATCCCCGGAGCGTCCCCTCTCCCAGCCGGGTCAGTTTTTGTGCTCCCAGCGGGTGACCCTTGTGGGGCCCAAGGGAGATATGAGGAACGTGGCGGTTCTCGGGCCGGAGAGGGATAAGACCCAGGTGGAGGTGTCCATGACCGACGCCTTGACCCTTGGGATATCCCCTCCGGTCAGGGACTCCGGGGACATCCGGGGCAGTGCCCAACTGGTCATAAGGGGTCCTAATGGGGAGGTGCGGTTGGACGAGGGGGTCATAGTGGCCCATAGGCACATCCACATGACCCCCGATGACGCGATTCTTCTGGGGGTCAGGGACGGTGACCGGGTGAGGGTGAGGGTGCCTGGGGATAGGCCGGTGATATTTGAAGAGGTGCTGGTTAGGGTTTCCCCTAAGTACAGCCTTGCCATGCACATAGACTACGACGAGGCCAACGCCTGCGGCTATAGAAAGGGCGTGAGGGGGAACATAGTGCCATGAACAACCTTTTGGGATGCGGGGATGCCCCCGCGGTGATTGAAAGGGTCAACCGGTTCTTGGAGGGGGCTTTCCGTACCCGGGAGGAGCCCTTGGGGGAGTTCTCCTGTCCCCTGATGGTTGGGGTGGATCTTGGTACCGCCTCGGTGGTTTTAGCTGTGGTGGACCTAGAGGGCCGCGTCGTGTCCTGGGAGATGGAGGAGGCGTCGGTGGTCCGGGATGGACTTGTGGTTGATTTCGCCGGGGCCGCCGGCATAGTTCGCAGGCTTAAGGGGATTTTGGAGGAACGGCTTGGGGTGGAGCTTGAGATGGCTGCGGTGGCGGTCCCCCCGGGGACGTCCTCCAGGGACTCCGCGGCCCATCGCTATGTGGCGGAGGGAGCGGGTTTCAACGTGCAGGGTGTCCTGGACGAGCCCACCGCGGCTAACCTGGTCCTTGGCGTATCGGATGGAGCGGTGGTGGATATAGGGGGCGGCACCACCGGCATAGCCCTTTTCAGGGATGGGAAGCTGGTGTCCGTGGCTGACGAGCCCACGGGGGGTACCCATGTGTCCTTGGTGATAGCGGGCAACCGGGGCATATCGCTGGAAGATGCGGAGGCGCTAAAGAGGGACCCTAGGATGCAGTCAGAGCTTATGCCGGTGGTCAAGCCGGTGTTCCAGAAGATGGGAACCATAATAAAGCGCTTCGTGGGGGATGACGGGGCGGGCAGGGTCTTCCTGGTGGGGGGGACGTGCTCGTTCTCCCGGATGGATCAAGTGATAAGCGCTGAGGTGGGGTTGCCTGCCTTTGTCCCCTCCTGCCCGTTCCTCGTGACCCCCCTGGGCATAGCCCTTGGGTGTCCGGTTCAGGGGAGTTGATCTTTGGGGGTGATCCGTTTGGATCAATCTAAGCTTATAGATCAGGTGTTAAGGGAGGTAATGAGGAGGCTCAGCCTTGAGGGGAGCGCTGTCCCTTCTGGGGGTCCTAAGGTTCTGGTTCTAGGGGAGCCCGGTTGTCTTGCCTCCCCGTGGGATGAGGCTTTTGTGCCCTTGTTCCTGGAGGGGGGAGAGCCCTGCCTTCATGGTTTGGAGGCCCTGGTGGTTCCCCGGCTGGATCAGTGCCAGCTGGTGGCCTCTTCCCTTGGGATGTGGTGTGATCCGGTTTCCCGATGGTTGGTGGAAGGCCTGTCCATGGGGATTAAGGCATACGTCCTAAGGGAGGGGCTTAAGTGGATGGATCAGCTGCGTCCTGGGAGCCCGTTGGGGAACCACTACAGGGAGTGTCTTGACCGGCTTTGCGCCTTCGGCGTCCGGGTGGTGTCATCCCCGGCGGAGTGTTTTGCTCTTCCGGAGCGGGCAGAGCGGGTGGAGGAAGCCCCCGATGGGTGTGTTGGAGCCCCGTTTGGGGAGGGGGTTTTGGATCTAAGGGGAGTGCGCCTTGTGTCTGAGAGGGAGGTAAAGGACCGGTGTTTTGACGGTTGCCGGGAGGTGCGGGTGGATCCCAAGGCCATAATAACCCCGCTGTGCATGGACCTCCTGCGAATAAGGGGGATAAGCGTGATCAGGGGGTGTGGCGGTTGATAATAGCCAAGGTGGTGGGCAACGTTTGGGCCACCAAGAAGGACGAGAGTTTGAACGGCCTTAAGTTCTTCGTGGTTCAACCGGTTAAGGGTGGTGCCAGGGATGGTTTTGTGGCGGTGGACGCCGCCGGGGCGGGGATAGGGGATCACGTTCTGGTGTCTCAGGGCAGCTCCGCAAGGATGGTTTTCGACAGGGAGCATGTGCCGGTGGACGCGGTGATAGTGGGCATCATCGATTCCGTGGAGGTGGACGAGTCGCTTTTGGGTAAGTGAGTTCCCCGTTTTTCCCGGGGTATTTATCGGGGTTGGAGGTGATCCTGTATGGGCATCAACGATATCATCCTCTACGTGATGACCGGTTTCATGGTCCTTGGGGCGGTAGATAAGGCGTTCCTTGGGGGCAAGATGGGTTTTGGTGAGAAGTTCGAGGAGGGGTTCATGGCCATGGGATCCTTGATGCTGGCCATGGGAGGGGTTATCACCATAGCGCCCATGCTGGCGGAGATCCTTAAGCCTGTGATAGTGCCTCTCTACAGGATGATGGGGGCGGATCCTGCCATGTTCGCCACCACCCTTTTGGCCTGCGACATGGGGGGGTACCCATTGGCCATGAAGATGGCCCAGAACCCCCAGGTGGGGCGTTTCGCGGGGATCATACTGGGAGCCATGATGGGTCCCACCATAGTCTTCTCCATACCGGTGGCCCTGGGGATAATCGAGAAGAGGGATCACGCCGCCCTCGCCAAGGGGATACTGCTTGGGATGGTAACCATACCGCTCGGTTGTTTCGCCGGGGGGCGTTCTGATGTTGGACAAGGAGTTCACTTTCAACGTCATGTTGATGAACCTGATACCGGTGGTGTTGTTCTCGGTGTTGATAGCCCTGGGGCTGAAGATGATACCGGAGGCCATGATCAAGGGTTTCATAGCCTTTGGCAAAGGGGTGGTGTCCATCATAACCATAGGGCTTGCGATGGGCATAATAGAGGCCCTTTCCCCCTTCCGGTTCTTCCCCGAGGGGTCTCCCATGGCGTTGGCCCCCCTTTCGGAGGCCATCGGGGTCATAGGGGCCATAGCCATCGTGTTGGCCGGGGCCTTTCCTATGGTTTCCTTCATAACCAAGGTCTTCAAACAGCCCCTCATGGCCTTTGGCAGGAGGCTTGGGATGAACGACGTGTCCGCCGCTGGGATGGTGGCCACCTTGGCGAACAACATTCCCATGTTCACGTTGATGAAGGACATGGACGAGCGGGGCAAGGTAATAAACGTGGCTTTCTCCGTGAGCGCCGCCTTCGTGTTTGGGGATCACCTGGGCTTCACCGCCGGGGTGGAGAGGGGATTGATACTGGCGATGATAGTGGGCAAGCTGGTGGGCGGCATAACCGCGGTTATCCTGGCGTGCAAGTTCACTCCTGCCAATGGAGAGGCAAAGTAAGAGGGTTTGGATGTTCTCCGATCCGCTAAGAGGCCCCTTGCGGGGAGGGCTTGGGGATTGGCGTTACAGGAGTTTTTCCCGCAGGCCGTTGGCTTCTTCAGAGGGGGCCGGTGAGGGGGTGTGCCGTTTGGACAGGGAAGAGCTTAAATCGATGATACGGGACGTTTTGAGGGATCTCCTGTCGGAGGAGGTCGGTGGCTCAGGCGGCGGGGAGGCCTGTTTTGAAAAGCATGTTGATCCGAGCGGTGTCCTTGCGGTGCGTCTTGGGACGGTTAAGCCGGAGAGGTTTGATACCGGCAAGGAATCGGACCGGGTGTTTCTTAAGGACGTTCTGACCCTTCAGGAGAGCCCCAGGCTTGGCTGTGGGGTTATGGAGATGGAGAGGAGCTCCTTTAAGTGGACCTTGAGGTACGACGAGATAGACTATGTCATGGAGGGTAAGCTTGAGATAGTGGTGGATGGGCGCAGGGTGGTGGGTAACAAGGGGGACGTGATATACATCCCCGCCAACAGCACCATACACTTCAGCACCCCTGATTTTGTGAGGTTTCTCTACGTGACCTACCCTGCGGACTGGGCCTCCCAGTGAAGTGATGGGGGGGATCTACTTGAAGCTTGTAACCGAGCAGGATCTTCGCGCTCAAATAGGGGCGAGGGATGTTCGCCGGTACGTGGTGGACCGGGGTACCATAGTTACCCCTTCGGCAAGGCAGTACCTTTCGGATCGGAAGATAGAACTGGTGGTGGAGGATCCGGTTGCGGAGGAGGCTTCGGGCAGGTCTAGGGGGGTGTCGGGGTCTTTGAACGGGGTTGTCGGGTCTTCGGAGGCCTTGGGGGGGCCCCGTTTCGTGGGCCCCGATGGTGGAGCTTTCACCCAGAAGCCGGAGCACATGACCCATCTTCACGGCAATCGGTTGGTGAGCAAGGGGCATCCGGTCATAGCTTTCAGGGGTAAGTTGGACTCCCTTCAGGCGGAGGTTATAGCCCTGCAGGCCCTGGCCTTTGAGGAGGGGAATCAAGAGCTGGCGGAGAGCTTGGAGGATTTCCTTGGGGTCATAAGGTCGATTTTGAGGGCCGAGGTTACCGGTTCGCCGGTGGAGGAGCTGCCGCTGCTTGGGTTTGACTGGGACACCCTGCGGGGCATGTCGCACGATCCCAGGAAGGCCTTTGGCCGGGGTCACATAAGGCCTCACTATTCGATGGGTCGTATATGTGCGGGGTTGAACCTTTTGAGGGTCCGAGCTCGGGAGGCGGAGCTGGCGGCGTTTCGGGCCTTTTATCGGGAGGACCAGGGGCTTTTGAGGCAGGACATAGTTCGGGCCCTCAACAGGCTTAGCAGCGCGTTTTACGTGGCCATGTACATTAACCTTCCCGCTGGTTATGACAAGGAGTATTAGGGCGGGGGAGAGCGGTTATCCAGGAGGTTGGTTAAGTTGCCGGATCGTCTTACCAGCGTGGGAATCGACATAGGCACCACCACCACCCAGTTGGTATTCAGCGAGCTGATAATAGATGAGGGTGGAGGTTTTGGTGCCGTGCCGAGGGTGGCGGTGGTGGACAAGAGGGTTACGTACAGGAGCGGCATACATTTCACCCCTCTTCTCTCCCCGGTTGCCATCGATGCGGAGGCTGTCCGGCGGATAGTCGAGGAGGAGTATCGGATCGCGGGGGTTGCAAGGGAGGAGGTTCATGCGGGGGCGGTCATCATAACCGGTGAGACTGCTCGCAAGGAGAACGCCCGATCGGTTCTCAGGAGCATGGAGGGTTTGGCGGGGGATTTCGTGGTGGCCACTGCTGGGTCGGATCTGGAGGGCATTCTGGCCGGCAAGGGTTCCGGGGCGGAGGCTTTATCCAGGAGGTCCGGTTCCGTGGTGGTGAACGTTGATATGGGGGGCGGGACCTCCAACGTGGCGGTCTTCCGGGAAGGGGAGGTGTCGGACACCTCCTGTCTCAACGTGGGGGGGCGTTTGATAAGGGTTTCGAGTGGGGGGGTGGTGCAGCGGGTATCACCCTCCGTCTTTCCCCTTTTGAGTTCCCTTGGGTTAAACCTTGTGGAAGGGGATGTGCTGGATCTTGAGGGGGCTGAAATGATATGCGCCAGGATGGCGGCCCTTTTGGACGAGCTTTTCGAGCTCGTCCCGAGGACTCCGCTTCTGATGGATATGCTGACGTCCCATGACTTGAGGGATCCTGGGATCCCTATGGACGGGGTATTCATATCCGGTGGGGTGGGGGACTGTGTTTACGGCGGGGATAACCTTGATCCCTTTGCTTACGGGGATCTCGGGGTCTTGCTTGGAAGGGCCGTGCGATCCACCAGGCTGTTTGCCATCGGAGGCGGGGTGAGGCCTGAGGAGACCATAAGGGCCACCGTGATAGGGGCGGGGAGTCATTCGGTGGAGCTTAGCGGCAGCACCATAGGTTTCAGCGATCAGGCGGTTTTCCCCATGAGGAACATCCCCATACTGAAGCTTACGCCGGCGGAGGAGGAGGGTTGCCTTTCCCAGGCCCTGAGGGAGAAGGTGCTTTGGTTTATGGATTATGAGGGGGCTCATCAGACCGTTGCCTTTGCCTTCCGGGGGATCCCGAACCCTTCTTTTGAACAGGTTCAGGTGATGGCGGAGCGCATAATAGATGGTCTGCGCGGGTATCTGGCGAGCTCCCCGGTGCTTGTGGTGTTGCTGGAGCGGGACATGGGTAAGGCTTTGGGCTATGCGCTTTCCAGCAGGCTTCCCGAGGGGATCAAGGTGGTAAGCCTGGACGGGGTGAAGGTTGGGAATGGGGACTACATCGACATAGGTCGTCCCCTTGCGAGGGGGCGGGTTCTTCCGGTGGTGATAAAGACCCTGGTGTTTGGCTATTGATGATGGGGTCTGGGAGGGGTTCCTATGGAGGATCTTCTTAGCAGGGTGAGGGAGGCGGGAGTGGTAGGGGCAGGTGGAGCGGGTTTTCCCACCCACGTAAAGCTCAAGGGTGGGGTTGAACACCTGATACTCAACGGGGCGGAGTGTGAGCCCCTGTTGGAGGTGGACCAGCACTTGGCGGAGGCCCACGGGGAGGAGCTTCTTGAGGCGATGAACCTGTTGGTCTCCCGCTTAGGTGCCCTGGAGGGCATCCTGGCTTTTAAGGGCAAGTACAAGGGGGTACTGGAGGTTCTTGGGAGGGGGATAGGCAGGTATCCCAAGCTGCGGCTTCACGTGTTACCCAACGTGTATCCCGCCGGGGACGAGCAGGTGTTGGTTTACGAGGCCACGGGTAGGATAGTGCCGGAGGGCGGCATACCGTTGGAGGTTGGTGCGGTGGTCATCAACGTGGAGACCCTTTACAACGTATCCAGGGCCCTGGAGGGGTTGCCGGTCACCCATAAGTATCTAACCGTGTGCGGGGAGGTGGCTCGTCCTTCCACGATCCGGGTGCCGGTTGGGGTGTCCTTTGCCCAGGCGGTGGATGTCTGTGGTGGGGCGGTGGTGGGTGATTGGGTGGCCGTAGATGGTGGTCCCATGATGGGGCGTGTGGTGGAGGATCCATCGGAGCCGGTGGTTAAGACCACCAAGGGGATAATAGTTCTCCCGAGGGATCACCCGCTGGTGGTCTCCAAGATGAGGAAGCTTCCGGAGATGATGAGGCTTGCCAAGACTGCGTGCTGTCACTGCATGCTTTGCACAGATCTTTGTCCCCGGTATCTCTTAGGGCACAAGCTGAGGCCCGACAAGCTCATGAGGCTTGCGGCGTACAACGACACCTGTGAGAAGGATGCCATGTCCACCGAGGCCTTTTTGTGTTGTGAGTGCGGCATGTGCGAGGTGGCTTGTGTCATGGGGCTTCAGCCCTGGAAGCTCAACAGGGAGCTTAAGCTCAGGATGTCCAGGCAGGGGATAAGGAATCCTCACAGGTCATCTCCTGGGGAGGTGAACCCTTTCCGGCGGTACCGGGGATTTCCTACGGGCAAGCTTTTGGGACGACTGGGTCTTGGGAAGTACGGGGCGGTGCACACGGATTTGAGGGAGGCCGTGGATTTCCCATGGGGGAAGTTGGTCTTGAAGTTTAAGCAGCACATAGGGTCTCCCGCGGTTCCGCTGGTATCGCCGGGGGATACGGTTTCCCCGGGTCAGCTGGTGGCCAGGCCTGAGGGGGAGGTGTCTGCGGGGGTTCACGCTCCTTTGGCCGGTGTGGTGGTGGAGTTGTTGGGGGATCGCATGGTGATACAGGTGTCGTAAGGGGGTGCGGTTTTTGAGCTTAGCCATAGGCCTTATGGAGTACAAGACGGTTCCCAAGGGCGTGGAGGCTGCGGATGCGATGTTAAAGGCTTCGGACGTCCGGCTGTTGTTCTCTTCCCCCATATGTCCTGGCAAGTACGTGAGCATAATATCCGGGGAGGTGGATGCGGTTAGGACCGCCGTGGGGAAGGCCGCATTGGTGGGTGGTATTTTTACCGTGGATTCCCACGTGCTGCCAAACGTACACCCCTCGGTGATACCTGCGCTGACCGGCACCGCGGAGTTTGAAGGGGTGGAGGCGCTGGGGTTGGTGGAGACCATATCGGCGGTGGCGGCGATCACCGCTGGGGATGTGGCGGCCAAGGCGGCGTCGATAGATCTTTTGGAGATAAGGATAGCCCGGGGGCTTGGGGGGAAGGGTTTTGTGGTCTTCACCGGGGATCTTGGGAGCGTGGAGGCCTCTGTGGGGGCTTGCGAAAAGAGGCTGGGCGAAGAGGGAGGGGTTGTGAGCTCATCGGTCATAGCGTCCCCTCACAGGGATCTGGTGGCGGTCCTTTTATGACTTAGACTCCCCTTCCTGTCGCATCACTTAATGGGGCGGGAGGGGCGGCGGCATCCCGCCCTTTATCCTTGTGGTCCTGGGGCCGGTTCGGTCTTGACCGGTTGATCCATAACCCCACAGGCCCTCATGTATCCTTTGAGCTCTTCCAAGCCCTCCCCGGTGACCGCTGAAACCCGGAACACCTGGGAGACCCCGGCCCTGCGGAGCTCCGCCTCGGCCTTGAGCAGCAGGTCCTCGGAGACCAGGTCCGATTTGTTTACCACCCCGATGGAGCGGGCCCTGATGGCTCGGGTGAACATCGATGGGAAGCGCACGTGTCTTGTGGGGTCCGCCACAAGAAGGACCAGGTGGGCCTTGGTGGAGGAGGTTATGAGGGCGTGGTAGAAGCGAGGGATCTCGAAGAACTCCCCGGGGGTGTCCACTGCCTTGGATGAGTAGCACACCGCTTCGGTTTTGCATGGGGAGGCCTCGCTCATCCCCAAGACCTTTAGGAGGGTGGTTTTGCCTGCGCCGGAGGGGCCTATGACCATTAGCTTGTGCTTTTCCTGGGATGTCGTCATCACGTTCTGGTGATTGGAGCTGGAGTGAAACCCAGCACCGATGACAGGGTGCGCACCGAGTTCTCGAGGGAGCTCTCCACCGCCGCCACGTCTCCGGTGAAGAGTACGCAGCCGGTGAACCTATCGATGAAGTCCATGTTCACGTTTCCGGACTTGGAGGCGATGTCAGCGGCGATGATGGCCCCTTCCCCGGGGGTTATGGTCATTATGCCTATGGCCCCTACCTTTTCCACCCCCACGAGGGAACAGAGCTCCGGACGGGGGTTGCATATCATATGAGCCAGGGTGACCTGCTTGCCCGGGACGTATTCCTGGATGACCCTTTTCTTATCCTCCAAGACCTCACCCCCTGATCTGGGTTTTGAGATTTAAAAATCCAAAAGGGCCCTCCGCGGACCCGTAGCGCGGGGCGGCGGAGGGCTTTTGCTCATGCCTCCAAGACCCTTACGGGGTCTCCTTCCCGCACCAGGCCGGACCGGAGCACCCTGCAGAAGATTCCCCTTCTGGGCATTATGCAGTCCCCGGTGGCGTGGTAGATCTGGCAGCGGGTGTGGCACTCCTTGCCTATCTGGGTGACCTCCAGCAGGGCTTCCCCGACCTCCAGCTTCGTGCCCACCGGGAGGGATGGGAGGTCTATGCCGCAGACCCCTATGTTCTCCCCGAAGCTGCCGTTCCCTACGGTGGGCAGCTTTTGGGCCATCATGTCTATGTCCTCTTGGGCGAGCAGGCTCACCTGGCGGTGCCAGGATCCCCCGTGGGCGTCCCCCTCAAGGCCGAAGTCCGTCTTGAGCAGCGCCTCTCTTACCCGCTCCTTCACGGTGCCCTTCTTCTCGGATATGCATACCGCGGTTACCTTGCCTTCAATCGGCGGCACGGCTTTCGCTCCCCTCGTGGTCATGATGATCTGAGAAGCACACCTCCCCCTCTTGTGCGGCGGCCTCTCCCCGCTTGCGCCGCAGATGGTCCTCTATGGCGGCCTTTATGCCCTGTTCCGCCAGGAGGGAGCAGTGGACCTTCTCCGGTGGAAGCCCTCCCAATGCGTCCGCCACGTCCTTGTTGGTCACCTGAAGGGCCTCCTCTATGGTCTTGCCCTTCACCATCTCGGTGACCATGGAGCTGGTGGCTATGGCGGCGGCGCAGCCAAAGGTCTGGAACTTTACATCCTCTATTTTATCATCCCTTATGCGAAGGTATATCTTCATCACGTCCCCGCACTTGGGGTTCCCCACTTCCCCGACCCCGTCGGGGTTCTCCATCTCCCCCACGTTGACCGGGTTCATGAAGTATTGAATTACCTTCTCGGAGTACGCCATGGTAATCATCTCCTAGTCTTTTTCTATTCTGTCCTTGATGTCCGCTCCCTAGGCCTTGTAGGGGGACATGTCCCTTAGGGTCTTAACTATGGGGGGCAGGGTCTGTATGACGTAGTCCACGTCTTCAGCGGTGGTGTCCTTGCCCAGGGTGAGCCTTAGGGAGCCGTGGGCGGTCTCGTGGGAGAGCCCCAGGGCCAGCAGCACGTGGCTTGGGTCCAGGCTGCCGGAGGTGCAGGCGGAGCCGCTGGAGGCCCCGATGCCCGCGAAGTCCAGTCGAAGCACCATGGCCTCCCCCTCTATCCTGGGTATGCAGAAGCTGGCGTGGAACGGGAGCCGCTTTTCGGGGCTTCCGGTTAGGAACGAGTCGGGCACGTTGTCCAGCACCCCTCTTATTAGACGATCCCTGAGATCCGCCTCCCGCAGGTGTTCCCCCCTTGCGAGCCTTTGGGAGGCCAGCTCCGCGGCAACGCCGAAGCCCACCGCAAGGGGCACGTTCTCGGTGCCGGACCTCAAGCCGAACTCCTGGCCTCCCCCGTGGATCAGGGGGGTGAGCCTTATGCCCTTGCGGACGTAGAGGGCCCCTATGCCCTTGGGGCCGTACATCTTGTGGGCCGCCATGGTTAGCATGTCCACCGGCAGGGACTTTACGTCCAGGGGCAGGTGTCCCGCCGCCTGCACCGCATCGGTGTGGAAGAGGATCCCCCGGTCTTGGCATATGGCCCCGAGCTCCTCTATGGGCTCAATGGTCCCTATCTCGTTGTTGGCCATCATGATGGATACCAGGGTGGTGTCGTCCCGGAGGGCGGACTTGAGCTGCTCGGGGTCCACGAAGCCCTCCCGGTCCACCGGAAGTATGGTCACCTCGAAGCCGTTCTTCCCCAGCCACTTGAAGGCGTCCAGCACCGCGTGGTGTTCGATGGCGCTGGTTATGAGGTGCCTTCCCTTTTCCCTGAGGGCCCAGGCGGCCCCCTTTATCGCCAGGTTGTCCGCCTCGCTCCCGCCGCCGGTGAAGATGATCTCCTTGGGCTCCGCCCCTATGAGGGAGGCCACCTGAGATCTTGCGGCGTCCATGGCAACCCTGGTGCTCTTTCCCCAACGGTGAAGGCTGTTGGGGTTGCCGTAGTGCTCCGTGAAGTATGGCAGCATGGCCTCCGCGACCTTGGGATCCACCGGCGTGGTGGCGGAGTTGTCCAGGTACACGGTCCTAGTCTGGTTCATCTGAGCTTCCTCCCTTCGATTCTAGCCGTTCCCCTTCTGTGGGGGTCTTGTCCTGGTCCAAAAGATCCTGGAAGGTGGTGTGGTCGTAAACCTCCTCCAAGGCCGCCTTGGCCCTCTCCCAAAGGGGGCGGAAGCTGCACCGGCCTTTCAGCTGGCAATGGTCCTCCCCTATGATACATTCCACGGGGGAGAAGGGCCCTTGCACCCCCCGGATTACCTCCCCCACGGATATCTGACCCGGGGGTTTAGCTAGGGAATAGCCTCCGTCCTTGCCCCGATGGGACTTGACGTAACCCAAGGACTTGAGAAGCCCCAGTATCCCCTCCAGGAACTTCTTTGGTATCCCCTGGGAATGGGCTATATGGGCTATCTTCACGGGTCCTGAGGGATAGTGAAGGGAAAGCTCATAAAGGGCCCGAAGGGCGTACTGGCACTTCTGGTTTATGGCCACCTTAACACCACCATCTCTATCTTTTTGGTAGATATTACACCCGTCCCGGGGCTGAGTAAATACCCCCATGGGATGAAATCGATTGAAGATGCCGGTTCCATTGGTTTAAAATTCTTAACGTGCTTAAAAAACGGGACCTTCCCGAGAGACCTTGAGAGAGGGATACAGCGGGCCCCTAAAGGTGAGGAGGTTTCCTTATGTCTTCCGAGGACAGGTCTGCGGTGCTCTTGCTCCTGGACGCGGTTGAGAAGATGGGTCTTAAGCTGCAGCAGTCCTTCTTCGACGCGGCCCTTCAGGGCAAGGCGGCGGAGGAGTTGAGGAGAGGGGTTCTATCCATAAGGGACAGGATGTCCGCCATGGGGGAGAAGATGAGGAGGGTATCCGGGGAGGTTTTAAGCCTCTCGGGGGAGCTCAAGAGGCTGGAGGAGTTCTCCACCGAGGCGGCTCGGCTGGAGGCGGGGGCGAAGGAGCTGATCCAGGGGGCCCTTTCGGACATGTCCCGCATGGACGAGTTCCTATCGGATATGGAGCAGGCCGCCAGGGCCAACGAGGAGCTGTTGGCGGGGCTAGTGGATGCGGCGGACCAGGTTAGTGGCCTGCTCTCCCAGATAGGCCGGGTGACCCGACAGACCCAGATGTTGGCGTTGAACGCCGCCATAGAGGCCGCCCGGGCGGGTGATGCGGGGCGTGGCTTCTCCGTGGTGGCCAGGGAGGTGGGGAACCTTGCCCTGTCCACCCAGGACATAGCGGGCAGGATAGACAGGTCCATGGGGGATCTGAGGGAGAAGCTTAAGGCGGTGTCCACCGCCATGGAGCGCACCAGGAACGGCCTTTTGGAGGGGAGCTCGGTCATGAGGGCCACGTCTTCCTCCGTGGAGGGGGCTGGGGCGGCGGCGCTGGAGCTTGGGGGGCGTCTTAGGGAGATTACCGACATGGTGTTGGCCCAGTCCAGGCTGGCGGAGGAGCTTGCGGTGAGCACCTCCGCCATGGCGGATGACGCCTCAACCGGGGCCCAGGAGGCCCAGGGGATGGACCGGCTCCTGTCCAAGGAGGCGGAGACCGCATCTAAGCTCACGGAGAGCTTAAGGCGAATGGGGCTCAGCTTGGAGGAGCTCCAAAGGAAGGCCCTTGCGGTGAGGCCCCGGGATGAGCTGTGGGTGGGCTTTACGCCGTTCGCCTCCCCGGAGGAGATCAAGGCCTCCTACGGGCCCATCGTGGAGGGGCTCGCAGGGAAGCTCGGGAAACGCTGCCGGCTCTTTGTCTCCCATGACTATGGTTCCTTGGGGGAGGGGCTTAAGGATGGACGCTTCGACGTGGCCTGGTTCTCCCCGCTGGCGTACGTGGTTGCGGCGGAGAGGGTGCCCATGAGGGTTCTTGGAATCCCAAAGGTGAAGGGCCGTCCCTCCTACAGGGGTCTTATAATAGCCCGCCGGGACTCGGGGATAAAGGGCCTTTCGGACCTTAAGGGCAGGCGTTTTGCCTTCGTGGACGCCTCCAGCGGTTCCGGCTACCTGTATCCTAGGGTGCTCATGTCCAAGTCCGGGCTGGACCCCAAGAGGGACCTCGGGGGGGTTCTGTTCCTAGGCACCCACGACAGGGTTATAGAGGCGGTGCTGTCCGGTGAGGTGGACGCGGGGGCCACGTACACCGACGCATGGGACGGGGCGGCGAAGAAGAAGGACCTCTCCCCCTTGGTGGTGTTGGCCACCACCGAGGAGATCCCCAAGGACGCGGTGGCGGTGCTGGCGGATCTCGATGGAGCCGAGGCGGAGAGGATCGCCGAAGCCCTCTTGTCCCTGGGGGTTGATGATCCCGCCGCGGGGAGTGCCATGCGGAGCCTGGGGATAGACGGGTTCGTCAAGGGGGACGATTCAATGTACCACGTGATCCGGGAGGCCCGGCGGGTCGGAGCGTCCATGTAGCTGGTCCCGAAAGCCAGAGCTCCAGCAGGGTCTTTGAGGTAAGGGACCGTCGGATACTGACGGCCAGCCCGCTTAGGTTCCCGGGGCGGGGGTTCGTTGCCCCGCCCACGGAACCTAAATGGGGGATCGTCCATTGCCCCTGCATCCTTGTGTCCCTGTTGCCCGTGCTGGTTCTCTTCAGAGCAGCTTGGCCAGGTCTTCCAGGGGTTTGCGGGACCGCTTGGGGGGTGTGAGCCCCTCCGGGGGGTACCCGAGGGCCAGAATGAAGAGGGGGCGAAGTCCCCTATCGAGGTTTAGGAACCTTGCCACCCCATTGAAGTTGAAGAAGCCTATCCAGCAGCTTCCCAACCCCTCGCTCTGGGCCTGGAGGACGAAGTGCTCCGTCGCCACCGCGGCGTCGCAGGGGGCGAAGGGCACGCCACCTATGAACTGCCCTATGCGGGCGGTCCAGGGCAGGGGAGAGGATGCCACGACCACAAGCGCTGGGGCCTTTTGGGCGAAGGAGTTCATGCCGTAGGTTCCGCCGAAGGCCACGTCCCCAAGTGGTTCCGTGACCTCCTTGCGGTTGGCCATGAACATCCGCCAGGGCTGCCCGTTGCAGGCGGAGGGGGCGAGGCGCGCCGCCTCCGCACACCGCAGCAGCACCGGGTCCTCCACTGGACGATCCGAGAACCTCCTAAGGCTGAACCGCTCCTTAGCCAGGTCGAGGAAGCTGTTGTAAGGTCCGCCCATGACCCACCTTACCCCCCTAGGTCCTCAAGCTCCGGCCTACTGGCGGTCGATTCCCACCAGGGTTATGCGGAAGTTGAGATCCTTGCCGGCCAGCGGGTGATTTGCGTCCAGAGTGACCGTCTGATCGTCCGCTTCGCAAACCGTGGCGGCCATGTCCTCCCCGGAGGGAAGGCTGAGACGAACCACCATGCCCTCCTCGGGCTCGAAGGGGAACGCATCCCGCGGGACGTTGAACACCAGCTCCTCGCTCCAGGGGCCGTAAGCCTCGCCGCAGGGGATGCTTACCTCCTTGCTCTCCCCCTCCGCCATGCCCATGACCGCGGAGTCGAAACCCCCTATGACCGCGCCGGAACCCACCACGAACTCCAGGGGTTCCCTCCCCTCGGAGGAGTCGAATACGGTGCCGTCGTTCAGGGTGCCCTCGTAGTGAACCCTTACCCGGTCGTTCTTTTCCACCTTAAGCCCCATCATATCACGTCCTTCCTTTGGGCCTTCGGGCCTTGGGCAATGGTAGCAGTAAAATTGTTTTTTAGCCACTGGATGGGGTATGACAGGGGCCCTACGGGGTTACCCCTTGCGGTGTCCCGGGCTTGGGCTCTTTGTCATCCCAGGGCCTCCTCCATCTCCCTCTCCTTGCGGTCCCCCATGGGATCCTCATCGGCCGAGGGCTCTCCCGGCCGGTACACCTCGATCCGGTTTCGTCCTAGGCGTTTGGCCATGTACATGGCGGCGTCCGCGTCGTTGATGAGGCCCAGCAAGTTCTTGTGCCCCCTCATCCCCGCGATGCCGATGCTGACCGTGTATGATATGCCCATCACGGAGCTCCGCCGGACCTCCGCCATCAGGGCCTCCGCAAGGGCCCGGGCCTTAGAGGCATCTGGATCCAGCACCAGGGCGGCGAACTCCTCTCCCCCGTAGCGGCATGTGACGTGGCACGCCAGCACCTTGTTCATCACGAATGCCAGGTCCGATATGATCTCGTCCCCAGTGCTGTGGCCGTAGGTGTCGTTTATCTCCTTGAAGTGGTCTATGTCTATCATCATGGCCCAGAGGGGTGTCCCTTGGGAACGGGCCCGCTGGAACATCTCGGTCCCCAGCCTCATGAAGGCCCGGCGGTTGTAAAGATGGGTCAGCCCGTCCTGATCCGCCAGCACCCGCATCTGCCGTATGGCCCATTCCTTCTTGAGCAGCCCGTAGGATATGGCGCTCACCGTCGATATGCCGAAGGCGGCCAGTATGGAGGCCACCTGGGGTAGGGATGGGTCCGTGAGTCGGTAATAACCTATCCCCGTGAGCCACCATCCCCTCCAGAAGAGTATCGCAGCGGCGATCCCGTAGGATGCGGATAGGACCATGCGGAGGGGAGAGACCTTGGGGGCGGTGAAGAACATGTAGGAGCTCAACCCCATGAGGCCCCCGTGGATTAACGTGCAAATAAACATCACCCGCTCCCGTTGGAGCACCCCCGGGAGCTCCAACAGCACCGTCCCTACGAAGGCGGCCAAAGCGGCCGCCACAGCCCGGCGGTACCAGCGGGGGGGTGTCCGGGACAGCTTTACCAGCGTGGCGGCGTCCAGACATATGCCGGCGAACATGAGGGAGTTGCCCAAGATGACGGATATCCCATCCGGGAGCACGTCCCGGTAGAATATCATGGACCACCCGAAGATCTGCAGAACCCGGCCCAATAGGAATCCCAGGTCCCTGATGTCCCGGTCCCTTTGAAGGTCCGCCAATAGTGCCCCTAATGCGGCCAGCTGGATCATCAGGAACGCAAGTATCAAGCTGTAGGGGTCCGCTGCGCGCAATGAACTATCCTCCCCGCCCGTGGTTAACCTTAAGTATAAACCCTGCGGTGTGGTTGATAAACATTTGATTTTTCAGGTTCCTTGGCGTAGTTTTAGGTTGGAAGGAGTGATGTTTCCCATGAGCGACGTCTATCAGAGGTCGGTGGAGCTGCACCGGGCCCACCGGGGCAAGGTATCCGTGGAGAGCCGGGTCCCCCTTGAGACCCGGGAGGACCTGTCGTTGGCCTACACCCCCGGGGTGGCGGAGCCCTGCAGGCTCATAGAGAAGGACCCCGACGAGGCCTACCAGATGACCTCCAAGGGCAGCACCGTTGCGGTGGTGACCGACGGCAGCGCCGTGCTGGGCCTAGGTGACATAGGCCCCCTGGCGGCCCTGCCGGTGATGGAGGGCAAGTGCTGCCTGTTCAAGCGGTTCGCCGGTTTGGATGCCTTCCCCCTTTGCGTTGACGAGCGGGACCCCGATGCCTTTGTGGACGCGGTGGCCAAGGTGTCGGTCTCATTTGGGGGTATAAACCTGGAGGACATATCTGCCCCTCGGTGCTTTGAGATAGAGGAGAAGCTGCAGGATAGGCTGGACATCCCGGTGTTTCACGATGACCAGCACGGCACCGCGGTGGTGGTGGCCGCGGGGCTTCTCAACGCTCTCAAGCTCCGGGGGACCCCCATTCAGGGCTGCCGGATCGTGATGAACGGCATAGGCGCCGCCGGGTCCGCCATAGCGGAGATGCTGATGCACCTTGGTGCCCGGGACCTGGTGCTCTGTGACCGGTACGGTGTCATGGACCCCTCGGACGAAAGGCTGTCGCACCGCCAGCGGGAGCTTGCGGCCAGGACCAATCCCGCCGGCGTGAAGGGGGATTTATCGGAGGCCCTTAAGGGGGCGGAGGTCTTCATAGGGGTCTCAAAGGGGGGGCTGCTGGATCAGGCTTCGATCCGTTCCATGGGGGACCGACCGGTGGTCTTCGCCATGGCGAACCCAACGCCGGAGATATTTCCCCAGGAGGCCAAGGCTGCGGGAGCCTTCGTGGTGGCCACGGGCAGGAGCGACTTCCCTAACCAGGTGAACAACTGCCTTGGGTTCCCCGGGATATTCAAGGGTGCCCTGGCGGTGAGGGCAAGGCGGATAAACCTGGAGATGAAGCTTGCCGCCGCCATGGCCATCGCGGCGGTGGTGCAGGACTCCCTTGAGGTGGACCGGATAATACCGGATCCGCTGGACCCCCGGGTGGTGCCCGCGGTGGCGGGGGCGGTGGCGGATGCGGCGGTTAAGACCCGGGTGGCCCGGGTTAGCCATGGGGGATGATAAGGTAAGGTGTCCCTGGGCGCTCCAGGACCCCCTGTACATCCAGTACCACGACCAAGAGTGGGGGACCCCTGAGAGGGATGAGCTCAAGGTATTTCAGCACCTTTGCCTTGAGGTTTTCCAGTTCGGGCTCTCATGGCTTCTAATCCTCAAAAGGAGGCCTTTTCTCATGAGGGCCCTCCTGGACTTCGAGCCCATGAGGTTGGCGGAGATGGATGAAGAGGGGGTGATGGCGGCGCTTCAGATGCCCATGATGATAAGGAGCCCTGCGAAGGTATTGGGTGTGGTGAACAACGCCAGGGCGCTGCTTCGAATGTGGGACCGGGGGCTCAGCCTATCCGACCAGGTATGGTCGGCGGTGGGAGGGGTTCCCATAGTTAGCCGCCGGTCCATTCGTGAGCCCCTTCCGCCCAGCACCGAGGAGTCAAGGGCCCTTTCGCGGCGTCTTAAGTCCCTTGGTTTTGTCTTCACTGGTCCGGTGGTTTGTTACTCCCTCATGCAGGCGGTAGGGGCGGTGGACGATCACGGGGTGGAGTGTTTCAGGCACTCCTTTAACCGGAACGGAGGTGTGGGGCATGGAGCTTAACAGGTATTGGGTGGACCTGTCGTCCCGCAGGACCAGCCGGGAGCTGGTGGACGAGACCGAGAGCCGCCGGTGGGGTGGCGCCAAGGGATTGGCCCTGCCGGTGTTGATGGAAAGGCTTTCCCCGTGCGTGGACCCCTTGGGGCCGGACAACGTGTTCATACTTGCGGCGGGGCTGCTCACGGGCATGCCCTTCCACGGCATGTGCCGTTACGGGGCCTATGCCAGAAGCCCCCTGTCGTTCGGATACGGGGAGAGCGAGGCGGGGGGGTTCTTCGGCCCCGCCATGAGGTCCCAGGGGATCGACGCCATCGTCATGACCGGCCGGCACGGGAGGATGTGCTACCTATGGGTTGAGGGCGGGGAGGTCTCGGTGCTGGACGGGGAGTTCTTAAGGGGGCTTGAGACCGGGGAGGTCATGGACGCCCTTTACGAACGGCACGGCAAGTGCACCGCCGTGGTGGCGGGCCCCGCGGCGGAGAGGGGGGTTAGGTTCTCCTGCCTTGTGAACGACCTTCATCACGTGAATGGCCGGGCGGGCATGGGGGCCGTCATGGCCTCCAAGAACGTTAAGGCGGTGGCCTGTCCTCCCCCTAAGGCCCTGGAGCCCAAGGACCGGGGTCTGGTGGCGGAGCTTCAGCGGCTTTTCTCCGGTTGGAGGGATCATCCAGGGGCCATGGGGCTTCATCGGTACGGTACCTCCGCCACCCTGATGGGCCTTAACTCCATGGGCATGCTCCCCACCCGCAACTTCCGGGAGGGCATCTTTGAGGGGGCCGGTGAGATAGGTCACGAGGCCCTGACGGACCGGTACCTTTTGGACCGGGGAGGGTGTTTCGCCTGCGCGGTGAGGTGCAAGCGGGTCGCCGGGGGAGGAAGGTTCAACGCGGACCCCCGGTACGGGGGGCCCGAGTACGAGACCCTGGCCTCCTTCGGGTGCCTTTGCGGCGTGGACGATCTGGAGGCCATACTGAAGGCCCATGAGCTCTGCAACCGGTTCGGTATGGACACCATATCCTGCGGGATGACGATAGCGTGGCTCATGGAGTGTGTGGAGGAGGGGGTTTTGACCCCCGGGGAGGCGAACCTGAGGGGCTTTGGGGATGCGGAGGGCATGCTCCGGATGGTGGAGCTCATAGCCACCAGGACCGGCATCGGCGACGTGCTGGCGGAGGGTACCTACAGGGCGGCCCGCCGCATCGGCGGGGGAAGCGATAAGCTGTGCCTCACCATAAAGGGACAGGAGATGGCCATGCACGACCCCCGGGGCAAGGTGGGGGTTGCCCTGGGTTACGGCGTTGCCGCCGCCGGGGCGGACCATCTGCAGGTGCCTTACGATACCCTCTTCACCAACCCCGAGTCCTTCGGATGTGAGGCGGTGAAGCCCTTGGGGATACTGGACAGCATGGACCTGACCGGTTTCGCCCCCTCCAAGGTGGCCGCCATGGCGGAGCTTTGGAAGATATGGGGGGCCATAAACCACTTGGGGGGATGTTACTTCGTCTTCGCCCCCAGGAGCTACTTCCCCCTGGAGCGGATACCGGACCTGGTGGAGTCCATGACCGGTTGGAGGACGTCCCTTCTCGAGATATCCAAGATGGGTCATCGGGGGCACTGCGCCGCCAGGATAATAAACCGGCGGCTTGGGCTTTCAATGGAGGACGACATGCTCCCCCCCAGGCTTCATCAGCCCCTGCCCCACGGTCCCTTTGAGGGCAAGCCCATAGACCCGGAGGAGTACCGAAAGGCCCTCATCATGTTCTACAACCTGATGGGCTGGGATGACCAGGGGAACCCCACGGAGAGCGTGAGGCTGGCGCTTGGGTTGCCTTTGGATTAAAATAACGGGGCAAAAGGCCGGATATCTCGGGCCCTTGGGGTCCGTTGAGACAGGAAGGAGAGTGTGTCCCCATGGTGGATGTTAACAAGGTTTCTTACAGGGAGCTGTTGAAGCGTCGTCCGTTGAACGTTCAGGCCCGTTTTGGCGGGGAGGACGTGGCTTTGGTGAGCGGCCGGGACGTGGCGGAGGCCATGAAGGAGGCGGGGGCCATAGCCCTTGCGGCCAACGCCAGGAACGCCCTGGTCATCAAGGGGGTTCTCAAGGGGGCCAAGAGGTGTGATGCGGCGGTGTACCTTGAGCTCGCCAAGTCTGAATCCACCTATTGTGGGGCCAACTACGAGAACATCCCCGAGTATGCCCTGGAGTTCTCTAGGGAGCTTGGTCACGGGGTGGTCTTTGCCCTCCACGTGGACCACTACGGCATCAAGGGGGAGGAGGACGTGCTCAAGGGGGTGTTCCACCTGCAGCACATAATATCCCGGGGTTTCACCTCCGTGGCGTTGGACGCGTCTCACCTTCCGGACTACGATAACCTCACGGCCACTCGGGACCTGGCGGACTGGATCCCCTCCGGGCTGGGCCTTGAGGTGGAGGTGGGGGAGATAAAGGGGGCCGGGGAGCTCTCCACCGTGGAGGAGGCCCTGTACTTCGTGGGGGGCCTCAACGCCTGGGGGGTGTTCCCCGATTACCTCGCCATATCCAACGGGAGCCTTCACGGCACCTACGACGCCTCCGCAGGGGTGGTGGAGGGCATAGACCTCAACAGGACCAAGGAGATAGCGGACGCCATAGCCCCCTATGGGGTGGCCATAGCCCAGCACGGCATATCCGGCACTCCCCTGGAGAAGGTCAAGGCCTTCAGGCAGTATGGCATAAGAAAGGGCAACGTGGCCACCCTGTTCCAGAACGTGGTCTTCGGCCTTGAGATGGACCAGGACACGGGCAACGCGGTGATAAAGGACGGCTCCTACGTGAAGGACCCCTCCAGGGGGGTTAGCGCGGAGCTGTGGAACCGCATGGTGGATTGGTGCGACTCCAAGGGCATGAGCCGCAAGAGCGGGGACTACAAGAAGCTCAACCTGCCCTTCCACGACGCCATAATGAACGAGCCGGACCACATCAAGGATCGCATAGTGGACGAGATAGCCTGGTGGGCGGAGCGTTTCATAAAGGCCTTCGGAGCCGAGGGCACCGCCGAGAAGGTGCTAGAGGTGGCCCTGCGCCGCAGGGACCACAACGCCTCCCCGGAACGCAAGATATTGGGAGTTAGGGCCGACTTCGGCCCCGAGAAGGCCCCCAACTCCTCCTCCAAGGGCGGCGGGGACTACAGCGACTAGACGGGATCCCGCCGGGGAGGTCCTTCCTCCCCGGCGGGCCTAACCCAGGGGATTTGTCCTTTTAGTAATAAGTGTTATTAAATATGTTCCCCCTACCAACATAACCGCCAAGGATGTACTCTTAACCTTGGGCTTTGTAGATAATCGTCAGGGGGTGTACGGGATGCGAAACCTGTCAATAGCCAAGAAGCTCCTGGTTTTGGGGGTTGGGGTAACAGTCCTGTTGGGCGCCATGGTCCTGTTGGTGGCCTATCAGAGCAGCTCAATACTCAACAACCAGGTGAACACCCTGGGGCTTGAGATGATAGGCAACAGCGCCAACCAGGTGGATCAGTACTTCAGCGAGCTTAAGACCCTGACGCTTGGGATAGCGAGCGGCACCGCGGAGCTTTTGGAGACCGGCAAGGCGGTGACCGACGACGACCTGGAGTCGGTGATGTCCCGCTACTTCAAGGCTTCCGCGAAGGAGCTCAACGTGCTTGAGATGTACGTGGGGCTCGAGTCCTCCGGTAAGGTTGGCACCGGGGGCGACTGGGTTGAGAAGCCCGACTACGACGCCCGCAAGCGACCCTGGTACATCCAGGCGGTTCAGGAGGACAAGGTGGTGCTCACCGCCCCTTACGTGGACGCCAACACCGGTGGGCTTGTGATAACCGTAGCCGTACCGGTCAAGGCCTCATCGGGGAAGCTCCTCGGTGTGGCGGGCATAGACGTGGACCTGGGGGTTCTCTCCAACATGATCACCTCGTACAGGGTTTTCGGCAAGGGCTATGGGTTCCTCCTCGACAGGGAGGGAAACATCGTGTGCCACCCGAAGCCGGAGATGATCATGAAGGAGAACATAACAAAGGCCAGCTCCATGATAACCCCGGAGCTTGCGGAGGCGGGTCGGAAGATGATCTCCGGTGGCCTGGGCTTCGTGGACTACAAGTTCCAGGGGGAGGGCCGCAGGACCTTCTACGCCCCCACCAAGTCCGGTTTCATCCTGGGGGTGGTCTTCCCATCCTCGGAGCTCAACGCCATGGTCAGGAGCCTTGCTATGCGGCAGCTGGTGATGGGGATCTTCACGCTGGTCCTGGTGGCGGGGATGCTTTGGGGGCTTTCCAAGAGCATCGTGGAGCCCGTGCGCCGGATAACCCGGGCGCTTGCCAAGCTTGGGTCCTTGGACCTCACCAGGGATCCGGAGGAGGATTGGCTCAAGGAGGCAGGCAGGTCCAACACCGAGGTGGGACAGATGGCGTTGAGCGCCGTAACGCTTCAGGAGGCCTTGAGGCACGCCATAGGGGACATAGCCCAGGAGTCGGACCGGGCGGCGTCGGCGGCGGAGAACCTGGCGGCCCTGTCGGAGGAGCAGGTGGCGTCGGTGGAGGAGATAAAGGCCTCCATAGACCAGGTGGCGTCCTTGATGGAGTCCAACTCCGCGGCGCTGCAGGAGACCAACGCGGGGATAGAGGAAGTATCGAGCGGCGCCCAGCAGGCGGCGAACTCCGCCACGGACGGAGCGGAGGCGGCGTCTAGGATGTCGGTTCTTTCGGAGCAGACGGTGCGCCAGGTGGAGGAAGTGGTGAAGGCCATAGCGGGTGTTGGGGAGGAGTCCCAGAGGACCTTCGACCGGATCCAGAAGGTGGCGGAGTCCGTGAGCTCCATATCTGGTTTTGTGAACACCATAAGGTCCATAGCGGACCAGACGAACCTTTTGGCGCTGAACGCGGCGATAGAGGCGGCTCGTGCGGGCGAGGCGGGCCGTGGTTTTGCGGTGGTGGCGGAGGAGGTTCGCAAGCTGGCGGAGGAGTCCGCCATGGCGGCGAAGGAGGTAGAGGACCTCATAGCGCCGCTGCAGGCGAACACCGAGGAGTCCCTGAGGGCCACGGAGCAGTCGAAGAGGTCCATGGAGGACACGGTGCGCCGGGCCCACGAGTCCTTGGACCGTCTGTCGGAGGTTCTAGATCAGATAAAGGTGATAAACGACGCCATGCAGAACATAGCGGCCACGTCGGAGGAGCAGGCGGCGGCGGCGCAGGAGATAGCCCAGGGTATAGACAACGCCACCCAGGGGACCATAAACGTGGTGAACACCGTGGAGGTCATCCGGCACTCCACGGAGGAGACCGCGAGGGCCAGCGAGGCGGTGGCCCAGGAGGCCCAGACCTTGAGCCACACGGCGGACAAGCTGAAGGGTTTGGTGTCCAAGTTCCGGTACGGCGAGGCGGGCTTGAGCCTAGGACCGGGCGGAAGGGTTTAAGCGGTTGGCTTAACTTAAGCGGGAGGGTATCCTCCCGCTTCTCTTTTTTCTATTTTCCCCGTGTCGTTTCCCCCGGGAGGCCATTAGCCCGTGGTGTTTCCTCCCCTTCCTCCCGCGTTGTGAACTAAGGGGTTCGAGGAAGCCCGCGCCCTCCAGACCCTTTTGACTCCCCCCCCAGACGTTGATGTGGGCAGCCCACCCGTTTTTAATGGCCCCTTGCGGTATAATCTTTGCTCAGATGAACCTGTGCTTTAATGTGTTATCCCTTATTTGGTTTCGTGCTGGGGGGATGTGATATGGCTTCTGAGGAGAGGGACCGGGGAAGGGAGGAGCTCTTGGCGGAGAACCTGGAGCGTTTCATAGCCGGCATAGAGGAGACCTTCAAGGAGCTTGGCCTTGACGCCAAGGACTCAAGGATTGACGGGTCTTACCGTCTGGAGGTCTCCGGGGACGGCATGGAGGCCCGGGTTGACCTGTTCCCCCCCCTTGGGGGCGGCAAGCCCTTGGACTGGCTCGTGGTGGTGGATGAGCTCTCCTCCCAGGGTTTGAAGGGTTTGTTGACGGAGGTAATATCCGCCGCGGTGGACCGGTGCAACGCCGGGGAGGTGGTGAAGGCTGTCCTGGTGGCCAAGGGTGTTCCTCCGCTTCCGCCGAGGGAGGGCAAGGTTGAGGTACTGTTCCCCCTGGGCATGGAGGAGATGGAGCAGGGGGATGAGAAGGTGCCCCTGCATCTAAGGAAGGTGTTGAGGGTCAAGACCGTGCGGCCAGGGGACAGGCTAGCGGTCTTTCATCCCCCGGTGCCTGGTAGGCCTGGTCAGGACGTTTGGGGCAACGTCATCGATGTGCCGGATGTCAAGGAGGTCCACTTGATGCCCGGCAAGGGTGTCGAGGTGAAGGAGGATGGGAGGACCTTTGTGGCCACCGCGGAGGGTCAGCCGGTTTTGGACGGGGTGGTCCTCCGGGTGGACCCGGTTTTTGAGGTGCGGGGGGACGTGGGGGTTGCCACGGGGAACGTCAAGTTTGACGGGAGCATCGTGGTGCGGGGCAGCGTTTCCGCCGGGTTCTCCGTGGAGGCCGGGGTTGACGCGGAGGTGTTCGGGGGGGTCTTTGACGGGACTGTCAGGTGCGGCAGGGACGGGGTGATCCACGGGGGCCTGGTGGGGATGAAGGCCCTGATTGAGGCTGGGGGCAGCGTGTTGGTTCGTTACGTGGAGCACGGGGCGGTCGTGTGTGACGGGCCGGTGACGATAGAGAAGTACTCCCTTAACGGCCGGGTGAGCTCCGGGGAGTCGGTGGTAGTAAAAGGCCGCCGGGGGGTAATAGGTGGGCATGTGCAGGCCCTCAAGCTGATCGACAGCACTGTGGCCGGTAGCGAGATGGGGACCAAGACGTCGCTCGCGGTGGGGGACAGCTTCAGGGTTAAGGAGCAGCTGGCCCGGGAGAAGAAGAACTTGGCGGAGGTGGTGGCCGCGGTGCTCCGGGCGGAGAACTTCGTGAAGGCGGTGCTGCCCAAGGTGAAGGATGCGGCCTTGCTTAGGGACGACCTAAAGGAGAAGCTCCGCAAGGCCATGACGGTTTACGATGGTCTCAAGAAGCAGGAGCAGGAGCTGAAGACCAAGATAGCCATGTTGGAGAGCCTCTTGGAGTCCTCCAGTGCCAACGGGGTGGTCCGTGTGAGGGGAGAGGTTTATCCCGGGGTCACCGTGGAGGTAAGAGGGGTGAGGAGGGAGATCCACCAGGTGATGCGTTACGCGTCCTTCTACCTTGGGGACGATGGGGAGGTAACGTTTGGGCCTTACAGCTGATGGTGAGGCATGTTGTTTCGCCGTCACGTGGGAAGTGCGTGATTTTTGGGGGGTATTGGTGGTGGTTGATCGAGTAGAGATCCCGGAGGGGTTCTACATAAGGGATGGGGTTCCCGGTGACGGTCCGGTACTCACCCGGATAGCCTACGCTGCCAAGGCCCATTGGGGTTACGATCCAAGGACCATAGACCAGTGGGCGGGACCCCTTACGGTGACCGAGGAGTACATAAGGGAGAACCCGGTTTTCGTGATGTGCGCGCCCTCCGGGGAGCCCGTGGGTTTTTCGTCCCTTCTGTGGGACCAGGGAAGGTGGGAGCTGGACCACATGTGGGTTGATCCGCCGTGCATGGGGATGGGTTTGGGGCGCAGGCTCTTTGAGCACGCGGTGAACCAGGCCCGTCTAAGGGGGGCTTCGTGGGTGTGGATACTGTCGGACCCCTTTGCGGAGGGGTTCTACCTTCACATGGGGGCGGAGCGCATAGGGGACTGGCACACGGTGGTCGATGGGGAGGATCGGATAATACCGGTCATGGCCTACCGAATGGGGGCCTCTTGTGGGGATCCGGAGGTTTTGAACGGTGGCATTCAAGGAAGATAGGGCAGCGGAGTTCTACCCCTGGCAGGAGAGGGCCTACGATGCCATAAAGGACCGGAACGGGATACTCTCGGCTCCCACCGGTAGCGGCAAGACCTGGGTGGCGTACCGGTGGGCTGGGCTGATGGATCGGGAGGGGCGGGCCGCCATGCCGGTTGGCCGGGTCATATTCACCGCCCCGATAAAGGCCTTGTCCAACGAGAGGTACTTGGACCTTAAGGGCATGGGTTTCGACGTGGGGCTCGAGACCGGGGACTTCAAGAAGAACTCCGATGCCCCGGTGCTTTGCTGCACCCAGGAGATATACACCTTAAAGTACTGTGGGAGGCCGAACCAGAGGGTG
Organism: Thermanaerovibrio velox DSM 12556; assembly: GCF_000237825.1. NCBI lineage: Bacteria > Thermotogati > Synergistota > Synergistia > Synergistales > Synergistaceae > Thermanaerovibrio > Thermanaerovibrio velox. Next base: position 1,630,219 of record NZ_CM001377.1, on the reverse strand, counting down.
GTGGTGGATGAGTTCCACTTCATCTTCGGCGATTCCGAGCGTGCCAGGGCCTACATAGACGGCATAAGGGGAACCCATCGGGACTCCCGTTTGCTGGTCATGTCCGCCACCTTTGGGAACCCCGGTGCCGTGAAGGACTACCTGGAGGAGATGGCCCAGCGGGACTTCGTGCTCTTCGAGACCTCCGAGCGGGTTACCGAGCTGGTGTTTCGCCGAAAGGGGGTTAAGTTCTCCCAGATCCACGATGCCCTGGTGTTCGCCTTCTCCAGGAAGGGGGTTGAGTACACCGCCCGGGAGATAGCCAGGACCCGGAAGAGGATACCCCGGGAGGACCGGGCCAGGCTCCGGGAGATGGCCTACATACTCGAGGTGGATCAGGTGCCCGACGTGCTGCTCAAGGGGGTGGGGGTGTACTACGGCAGCCTGCTTCCCAAGGAGAAGCTGTTGGTGGAGATGGCCTTTCGTGAGCGGGTTTTGGACGTGGTGGTGGGCACCGATGCCTTGTCGCTGGGGGTGAACCTCCCGGCGGAGACGGTGGTGTTCGCCCAGATGGCCAAGTACTTCGACGGCCCCTTGACCAAGAACGAGTTCCTGCAGATGGCGGGGCGTGCCGGTCGCAGGGGGTTCTTCGAGACCGGCTATGTGACCTTCATCCCCAAGAGCCGATGTGAGCACCCGGATTACGACACCGAGCGGCTTTACATGAAGCTGCTGCACGCCCCTAAGGAGCCCGCCAGGATAGAGGTGAGGCCTTCGGTGGGGATGCTGCTGCGGAAGGAGCGTACCTACGAGGAGGAGGCCAGGGTAGTGGCGTCCTGCTCGTTGCCCAAGCGGGAGTACGAGTCGGTGCTTGGGGAGATCCAGGAGACCATGTACCTGATAAACAGGACCGTGAACTTCGTGAAGGATCCCAAGGCCCGCCGGAGGCTCAAACGGGCCCTGGGGGATCTTTGGTTTGACGAGATGTCGGTAACGGCTAACATCGCATCGGCCCACCTGTTCGTCAAGCACGGGGTGCCCCATGCCCTGGACCTGGCGGAGGTGCTGCGGCGGGAGGAGCGGAACTACCTGCAGGCCCTCCTGAAGGTGAAGCGCTACGCCAACCGCTTGCCCGACGGATACTCCATAGAGGGGCTGGACCAGGTGGACAGGGAGATAAACGCCATAGACTCCACGGTGTTCGGATTCGAGGAGAAGATAGGGCAGCTCAAGGTGTCCGAGGAGGCCTGGGACGTGGAGGATTAATTGGGGTCAGCTCCCGCTGTCTTGCCCGGGGCCCTGTGCCGTTCCGCGAGACGTTTAAGCACCCGGTTGAGTGGGATCTCCCGGCTCTTGAGCGCCGCCAGCAGGTGGTAGAGAAGGTCCGCCGCCTCCTCCGCCGCCCCTTCCATGTCCCCCACCGCCAGGGCTATGGCGGTCTCAACCGCCTCCTCCCCCACCTTTTGAGCGGCCCTCTGGGGACCCTCTCGGAGAAGCCTTTTGGTGTAGCTCCTCTCATCCTCCCCCGCGGACCTTGCGGCTATGACCTCCTCCAGGCTGTGCAGGAAGAGGCAGTCCTCTCCCCCCTGGCCAAAGAGGACCCGGTGGAAGCATGACCTTTCCCCGGTGTGGCAAGCGGGACCCGCTTCCTCCACCAGGTAGAGCACCGCGTCCCCGTCGCAGTCCCCTCGGACCTCCAGCACCTTCATCACGTTGCCGCTGGTGCTCCCCTTGTGCCACAGCTCCCCCCGGGATCTGCTGTAAAACCAGGCTTCCCCGGTCTCAAAGGTCCTCTCGAGGGCCTCTTGATTCGCGTAGGCCAGCATGAGGAGCCTGCCGTTTACCGCGCTTTGAACCGCCACGGGGATCAGCCCCCGGGTATCGAACTTGAGGTTTGCGTTGTAGTTACTCACCTTATCCTCTCCCCTAGATGCCGAAAGTCAAACCCTTACCGGAACGCCAAGCCCCTTTAGGATGCCCTTGAGCTCCCGTATCCCGATGATTCGGTAGTGGAAAACCGATGCGGCCAGAAGCCCGTCGGCCCCGGCCTCGGCGGCCGCCGCGAAGTGCTCCGGCCGTCCGGCCCCGCCGGAGGCGATTATGGGAAGCCCCGTGGCCTCCCGGGCCGAGCGTATCATCTCTAGGTCGTAGCCGTCCCTGGTGCCGTCCTTGTCTATGGAGGTGAGGAGCACCTCCCCGGCCCCCAGGGGTTCGAGCCTTGATATCCATTCCGCCATGTCCATCCCGGTGTCCTCCCGTCCCCCTTTTGCGAAGACCCGGAACCTCCCGTCCTTGCCCCGCTTGGCGTCCACCGCCACCACCACCGCCTGGCTGCCAAGCCGCAAGGCGCATCGGCCTATCAGGTTCGGGTCCCTGACCGCCGCGCTGTTGATGCTAACCTTGTCGGCCCCAAGCCGAACCAGCTCCACCGCCTCGTCCTCGCTGGATATGCCTCCCCCGACGGTGAACGGTATGGTCATCACCCGGGCCACATTTAGAACCCAGTCCAGCCTGGTCCTCCGGGACTCCCAAGAGGCGCTGATGTCAAGGTAGACCAGCTCGTCCGCCCCCTCCAGGCAGTACGTCTCCCCCATCTCCGCGGGGTCTCCCGCTTCCCTCAGTCCCCGGAAGCTCACCCCCTTGACCACCCGCTGATCCTTAACGTCAAGGCACGGTATCACCCGGATCATCCCCATTTGAGCACCTCCAAGGCCTCCCTCAGGTCCAGCCCCCCCTCGTAGAGGGCCTTGCCCGCCACGGCCCCCTCAGCCCCGCAGGCCTTGAGGGCCCTTAGGTCCTCTATGCCCCTTATCCCCCCCGCGGCGATGATGGGGTAGCGGGGGCATACCCTACGGTAAGTCCCCAAGTCCGGGCCTCCCATGGTCCCGTCCCGGTCCGCACAGGTGACGAGGAAGAGGGATACCCCCTTGCGGGATAGCTCCTCCAACGCCCGGTCCACGGCTATGCCCGTCTCGTGGGTCCATCCCCTTATGGATACCCGGCCTCCCCGATGATCCACCGCCGCCACGAGGGCCTCCCCCATGGCCTCTGCGAAGCCCTCCGGGGAGGTGTCGGGTTCGAAAAGGGCGCTCCCCACCATCACCCGGTCCGCTCCGGCCTCCAGGGCCCGGAGGCACCGTTCGACGGACCTTAGGCCCCCGCCGAACTGGACCTTTAACCCTAAGGTCTTTAAAGCCTTTATGGCGTCGAGGTGCCTGGGCTCTCCCAGTTTGGCCCCCTCCAGGTCTACCAGCTGAACCCACCGCGCCCCCGCCTGGAGGAACATCTCTCCCAGGGCTGATACTTCCAATGGGTAGACGGAGGCCCGGTCGAACCGTCCCTCGGTCAGCCGTACCACCCTGCCCCCATATAGGTCTATGGCGGGGATCAGCTCCATCCCCCGGTCACCTCCCTTATTGCGTTCCGCAGGAGATCGAGCCCCTTGGGGCCGCTCCGTTCCGGGTGAAACTGAAACCCCATGGTGCTGCCCCGTCTTGCGGCGGCCAGGAACTCCGGGTGGCCGGGGCTGCCGCATACCCCCCAGGCGTCGTCCATGCGGTAGCAGCAGTATCGGTGGACGAAGTAGAAGGCCTCCCCGTCCTGAGCAGGGGGGGAGTGGAGCCAGCGTACCCGGTCCCATCCCATGTGGATCACCCGGCTGCCCTTGAAGGGTTCCACCACCCCCCGGAATATCCCAAGTCCCCGGTTGTCCCCGTCCTCAAGGCTCCTCTCGAACATGAGCTGCATCCCTAGGCATATGCCTATGAGTGGAAGCCCCGATCCCGCCCACTCAAGTAGACGGGAACTCCATCCGGATCCCTCCAGGGACCTTGCGGCGCTGCCGAAGGAGCCGATCCCCGGGAGGATGAGGCCGGTGATGTCCTGGGAGCCCGATTCTTCCGGGCTTGTGAGCACCCGGGAGGGGACCCCAATCCTGGCGAGGGCCCTTTCGAGGTTTGCCAGGTTCCCTGCCCCGTAGTCCACGATGCCAATCAAACTTCCATCACCCCCTTGGTGCTCATGGGCCCCCCGGGCTTCAGGGCCTCTCCCAGGGCTCTGCCTACGCATTTGAAGCACCCCTCGACCCCGTGGTGCAGGTTTGAGCACTTAAGCACGTCCAGGTGCAGCGTCAGCCGGGCCTCCGTGGCGAGGGCCCGGAAGAACTCGAAGGTGAGCTCCGAGTCGAAGGTGCCTATGAGGCCGTGGCGGAGCTCCCCGGAGAAGTAAGCCCCGGGCCTTCCCGATAGGTCCACCGCCGCCCGTACCAGGGATTCGTCCATGGGTAGCACGCACCATCCGTAGCGACGCCGGGGTTCGGTGGGCCATATCCTCAGCAGGCACTGTCCCATCACGATGCCCAGGTCCTCGGTGAGGTGGTGCATGTCCACATGGGTGTCCCCTTCTGCGCTTCCGCTGAGGTCCATGCGGCAGTTGAGGCACAGGGCTTCCAGCATGTGGGTTAGGAACGACCGTTCCATGAGGACCTCAAAACGGCCTTCCCCGGGGTGCTTCATGGTGATTGCAACCCGGGTCTCCCGGGTGGTCCTTTCCAGCGATGCGATCATGGGGACTTCCCCCCTTCCCGTATTGCCTTGGCGATCCGGCTTATCTCGTCCCAGCGGGTCTCAAGGGCCCCCGGATGTCCTATTAGGTGGATGGACACGGGGAACAGGTGTTCCAGCACCACCAGGCCGTTGGCCCTTAGGGTGGAGCCGGTTTGGACGATGTCCATTATGATGTCCGCTATGCCCAGGGCCGGGGCTATCTCCACTGAGCCGTGCATGGGGACCGTGAGGGCCTTCATCCCCCTCTCGGGAAGCACCTTTTCCGCGGTGTTCACGTACTTGGTGGCCACTTTCAGCTGGAATGGGGGATGTGGGGTTATCAGGAGTTCCCTGGCACAAGGGGGTCCTGCGAGGACCATGTCGCAGCGGGACAATCCGGTGTCCAGCACGTCCACGACCCTGGCGCAGGACTCCAGGATGACGTCATAGCCCGCGAGTCCCAGCTGGGCGAACCCCATGTGCACCATGGTGGGCACGTCCTGGGGTTTCACCAGGATGATCCTCATGCCCTCGGTGACGATCTCCAGCTCCCTTTGCTCCGCCCTGATGTCCTTGGGGACGATGCGGCATCTCTTGAGCAGGTCCAGACATTCTTGTTGGGACCTGCCGGTGGGGAGCGCCAAGGTCAGCATTGGGACACCACCTCCTCCATGAAGCGGCTCACGGTGCTCCTGCGCTTGTCCACTAGGTTCAGCGCGAGCCCGGCGGAGGGATCAAGCCACCAGGGGATGCCCTTGATCCTCGCGGCCTCCATGGATTGCTGGGGGCGTTGATGCCAGCTTATCTCGAAGGGGATACCCTGTTGGCTCAGCCGCCGGGTGAACTCCAGGGCGGTTAAGGGCGGCAGCGGGGCGCACCACACCATCGCCGCCGGGGCCCGCATCTTGAGGGAAGAGGCTTGCCCGGTGGCCTTGAGGTCTATGGAGAACCCCACCGCCTGCCCTATCACGCCGCATCGCTTGAGCAGCCCGTCGTACCGGCCCCCTCCCCCCAGGGGCATGCCGTTGGGGTCGTAGAAGTCGAAGACCGGCCCGCTGTAGTAGTCCGGGTTCCTGGTGAGGGAAAGATCCAGGATGGCCTTTATGCCCCACTGGTTTGCGAAGTCCCAAAGCCTCTTGAGTTCCAGGTAGGCCCGGTCTTCCCGTATCCCCTCCCTGTCCCATAGGGCTTCGAGCACCTCCGCTCCGCCTCGCAGGTCCGGTATGTCTTTTAGCCCCCTCCATTGGGGGCCCAGCTGGTCCACCATGCGCACGTAGGAGGTGAAGTCCCTCCTTTTAAGACACCCGGTAAGGGATCGGGCGGCGTCCCTGGGGAGCCCCTTGAAGATCCTGGATATGAGGGAAGGGTTCCCCAGGGCGAAGGTAGGGGATTGGATCCCCATCTCTGTCAAGGCCAGGCTGGCCAGGAAGAGGGCCTCGCAGTCCGCCCCTTCCCCGTCCCATCCGATTATCTCCGCCCCGAGCTGATAGGACTCGAAGTCCTCCCCCGGGGGTTCCGGTTTCCTGTAGGCCCTCTCGGCGTAGCATATCCGCAAGGGGCGCTCCTCCGGGGCCTTCTGGCGAACCAGTTTGAGCACCGCCGAAATGGTGACGTCGAAGTTCAGTGCACAGGCTTCCCCGTGTGGGGATGTGAGGGCTATGATGGAAGCCGCCTTTGGAGGCTCCAGGACCTCCATGAGGCTGTCCAGCCGCTGGAGGGAGGGGGGGCACACAGGCCTGTAGCCGTGGCTTAAGAGGACTTGGATCCCCCTGCCCCTGCAGAGCTCCATGGAGAAGGCCAGGTCTTCATGGGGGTCAAGGCATCCCTTTGGGGGTCTCATGGCCGGGCACCTCCGCTTCAAACGGGGTCCCCGGCGATTTGGGTGCGGCGTTTCTCATGGCTGTTACCTCCAGTGTCATATTAGCGTGATAAATTATCATCCCAAAACGTGGATCCCATGTTATCATGGTGTCCGCGGAAATGCAACGGAGGTGTTGTGCAAATGGTGGACGGGATAATATTCGATGTGGATGGCACCCTGGTGGACGTGAAGGACTCTTATCCTCGGGTGATCCGGCGGGCGGTGTCGTGGGGCTGGGAGGCCTTAGGGGGCGTGGTGGACTGTGAGGCCTACACGGAGGAGCACGAACGGGTCACCAAGGGGCATAGGGCCTTCAACGACGACTATGACATCCCCTGGGCCATGCTGTGCATGGCGAGCCGCAGGGGTGTTGGGAGCCTCAAGGAGGCTTTTCCCACCCCCGAGGAGTGGAAGAACGAGTTGACCTTATTTGACGGTGATGATCCGGTGGAGTGGGTGCTCGAAAGGTTTGGGGAGCCCGACCCGGGGTTTCAGTTCCGCGAAGCGGTGAGGAGCTTCTGCGACAGGCTCTACGTGGAGGGCATAGACTGCGAGCCCTATTACACCTACGAGAGGCCCTTGATAAAGCGGTCCTTCAAGGACATTCCGCTGCCCGTGGGGATATACACCGGCAGGCCCTGGAGGGAGCTGGATCTGGCCTTAAAGCTCCTGGGGTGGGAGGATTTCCCCCGGGACCTTGTGGTGCCCCTTGACTCCGGGATAGTGAAGCCCTCTCCGCTTGGGCTTGAGGTGCTCTGCGAGAGGCTTGGGATATCCAACCCCGCTTTCTTCGGCGATGCGGAGAGCGACAGGGCCGCCCTGGAGGCCTTTGGGCGGGGGATGTTCATCGCCGTTGGGGACTGGGCCCAGGGGGCCCATAGGAGGTTTGCGTCCGTTGAGGAGGGACTTGACTGGGTTTTGGGGGGTGGGGTCTCGTGACGGTGGTCCCCAAGAGGTCCTTGATGTCCCTTGAGCCCTACGATCCAGGTCCCCTGCCCAGGGATTTGGCGGCCTCCCTGGGCAGGCCCGTGATCCCCCTCAACGCCAACGAGAGCCCCTACGGGCACTCCCCCAGTGCGGAGGACCGGATTCTTAAGGTCCTGAGGGAGGGGCTCAACCGCTATCCCGACCCGCTGGCCCGGGAGCTTCGGGGGGCCCTATCCCGTCATTGGGGGCTGCCGGAGGACTGCTTCCTGGTGGACAACGGCCTTGACGGGGTCATAACCCTGCTGGGGATAACATTCCTGGAAGAGGGGGACGAAGTCCTTCACGGCGGGGTCACCTTCTCGGTCTACCGTTCGCTGGCGGGAAGGCTGGGCGCCAGGTCCGTGGAGGTCCCCATGAGGGGTGACTGGTCCTTGGACCTCAAGGGTTTCGCGGAGCGGATAACCCCAAGGACCAAGCTGGTGTTCCTGTGCAACCCCAACAACCCCACCGGCACGGTCTTCTCCCACGGGGAGCTGCAGGAGTTCCTGGAAAAGGTGCCCCCCGGCGTGTTGGTGGTATGTGACGAGGCCTATGGGGACTTCGCGGACCTTCCGGACTTTCCGCGTACCGCGGAGATGATAGCTCAAAGGGATAACCTGGTGATGCTGCGCACCTTCTCGAAGGCCTACGGTCTTGCGGGGCTCCGGGTGGGATATATAGCAGGTTCGAAGCGAGTCATATCCCACATGAGAAGAGCCAAGGAGCCCTATTCGGTGAACGCCCTGGCGCTGGCCGGCGCCTTGGGGGCCCTGGAGGACATGGGTTTCCTCAGGTCCGTGGTGGAGCGGGTGATACGGGAGAGGGAGGAGCTTCAAGGGGGGCTTTCGGCCTTGGGCGTCAGCTTCGTCAGGTCCTACGGGAACTTCGTCTTCCTGCTGTTCGGGGCCTCGTCGGATCGGGTGTTTCACGGGCTCGTTGAAAGGGGCATAATGGTAAGACACTACGGGCCTTTGGGGGCCGTGAGGGTCACCGTGGGGCGACCGGAGGAGAACCGGGCCTTTCTCGATGCCCTCAAGGAGGTCCTTTTGGAGGTGAGGCTAGGTTGACCGGTGCTGTCAGAGATTTCGTGCCCTCCCAGAACCCACCGGCGAAGGTGAAGGATCCGGGGCTTATCTCGATCGTGACCTCCGGCAAGGGGGCTTACAACGCCAAGGAGGGGCGTCTTCTGCTTTTGCCCATTGGGCTTTCGGAGCGCAGGGCCTTGATGGGCGTCCTGGAGGGTTGGATATCCTCCATGGGAGGGGTTGTGTGCGGAGGGGCTGGGAGCTTCCAGCACCTGAAGAGCCTGGCGGAGCGGTACGTGCGGGACCATGGTCTTCTAACCTGGGGCACCGTGGGGGAGGACCTGTGTCTGGCGGTGCAGTTCGGTGAAGGTGCCGCGGGGGAGCCCAAGTCCCCGCCGTTTGGTTGGGTGAGGCCGGTGCCCGAGGTCTTCGAGGGGGGATTGAGGTACCTTTGGACGGTTCCTGCGGCGCAGGGGGCCATGAACTGCGGGGAGGTCTTGGAGTGTTCGTCCTGCGGCGGTTTTTTCTCCCCCCACCACCCCTTGGCGTCCCAGGAGACGGAGTTGCCGGCTTCCTGTGACTTCCCCCCGGCGGAGGAGGTCTACACCCCCTCGGTTTCCACCATAGAGGACCTGTGCTCGTTCCTGGGGGTAAGGCCTGAGGACACCATAAAGACCGTGGCGGTGATGGACCAAGAGGGTGAGCGGGCGGCGGCGCTCCTGCTGCCGGGGCACATGAGCCTGTCGTACCCCAAGGCCTCGCGGGCCCTCAAGTTCAAGGCTCAGATGGCTTCTGAGCGGGTGGTGGAGAGGGTCTTCGGGGACTGTGCCGGTTTTTTGGGGCCCGTTGGGATTATGAGGCCGGTGACTATAATAGCCCATGAATCCCTTAGGTTTTCCCGTCCCATGGTGGCGGGGGCTAACCGGCGGGATAGGCACTTGGCGAACCTGGTGCCCCTCAGGGACTTCACCCCCGAGTTTGCGGATCTGGCGGCCCTGTCGGAGGGTGACCGGTGTCCCTCCTGTGGGGGTGACCTACGGGGTCGGCTGGCCCGGGTTGTTGGGGAGTGTGTGATCCCCGACGACCCGGGGGATTTGGGCTTTGTCTGTTCCTCCAGGGAGGGCCGTGTCCAGTATCGTCCCTCCGCTCTTTACCGGGTGGACCTTGAGGCACTTCATTTGGCATTGGAGGAGATGGGAGTTGGACCTGTTTGATCTTTTGACCCCCCCGGATCGGGGCCTTTTCTTCAGCAAGGGGGATCCCAAGGACCCTCGGATGGGGGAGCTGGTGGTGCCGGTAACGGAGGGCGGCATTGAGGCCTTTGACGTGGTCATTGTTGGAATGCCCGATGACCGGGGCGTAAGGGCCAACAAGGGCCGTCCCGGAGCCCGGCTGGCGCCGGACGCGGTTAGGAGGGCTTTCTACCGCTTTACCCCTGGGTTTGCCCCCTCCCTTGGGGAGCTGAAGATAGCCGACGTGGGCAACGTGAAAGTGGACGGGTTGACCATAGAGGAGGCCCACGATGCGCTCCGCAGGGTGGTCAGATGGGTGGTCTCCTGCGGGGTCATACCAATCGTGATAGGCGGGGGGCACGACAACAGCTACCCCGGCCTTTGGGGGCTGGCGGAGGGGCTTGGCCTTGGGGAAGGGGAGCTGGGGGTGGTCAACGTGGACCAGCACCTGGACGTCAGGGACCTCTCTTGGGGCGGCATAACCAGCGGCACCCCCTTCTATCGTTCCCTGGAGGAGATGCCCATGAGGGCCGTGAGCCCCAAGAACTTCGTGGAGTACGCTATACAGGAGGCCCATAACTCCCCCTATTACTATGACTGGCTCTCCGATAGGCACGCCACGGTGATGACCTTCGACGAGATCCAGGGGCGTCCCATGGAGACCTTCATAAAGGCCCTTCAGATAGCCGGAAGGGGAACCCGGGCCATAGCGGTTTCGGTGGACATCGACTCGGTTAGGAGCACCGATGCTCCCGGGGCATCCGCGGTGTCCCCCAACGGCCTTTCCTCCCACGAGCTCAACAAGGTGGCGTACCTGGCGGGCCGAAGCTACAAGGTGAAGTACTTGGACATAATGGAGATAAGCCCTCCCCTAGACCAGGACCAGAGGACCGCCTCCCTTGGGGCGGATGTGATCTTTCGCTTTCTAAAGGGGATGTGCGAGCGCCGATGAGCTCCTTGGAAGCCCGTCTCATGGGGCCCTTCCGCATATACATGGACGGAACGGAGACGGCGCTTCCCTTCAAGAAGGCCTATGGCCTCTTGGCTTACGTCCTGGTCAATCGGAGGGTTCAGCGGACCCGTCTTGAGGATATGTTCTGGGGAGACTACGACAGCAACCGGGCGTCCGGGAGCCTCAGGAATGCCCTTTATGAGTTGAAAAGGCATCTTCCCCAAGGTGCCGTCCTGGTGGACCGGCTATGGGTCATCCGGGGTGAGGGTTGGAAGGTGGACCTGGACGGTGTTTTGCAGGGTTCCTTCCCCCCATTTCCCCGGGGTGAGTTCCTGGAGGGGTTGAGCCTCCCGGACTGTCCCCTCTTTGAGGAGTGGGTTGAGTCCATGAGGATGGACCTGTCGGAGCGGGTTAGGCGCTTTCTCCTGGCTGGTTCTCGGGATCACGGGGATCAGGTCCGTCTTTCGGGGCTTTGGGGGCTCTTCAACCGGTCCCCTTGGGACGAGCACTTGGCGTTGGGGCTCATGGACTGTCTTGTCGCCCTGGGTCGTCCCGGGGATGCCCTTAGGGTCTTTTCGCGCCTTAGGGCGGCGTTGAACGACGAGGGGGATGAGCCCTCAGAGGATTCGGTGGCTCTGAGGGACCGGGCGGTGGCCCTCATGATGGAGAGGTCAAGCCTGGTGGGAAGGGACCTGGAGCTGAGGAGGGCATTGGAGTTCGCCGGTGCTTCCGATCCAGCGGTCCTTTGGTTTTTCGGACAGGCGGGGGTTGGGAAGACCAGTTTCGCCAAGGAGCTTGCCCGGCTTTACGGGGCCCCTGCGCTTTGGGCGAGGCCCGTTATGGGCAAGCTTCCCCTTTGGCCCTTCGAGGACCTCCTGAGGGGATTGATGGCCAAGGATCTCATGGACCGGGAGGCCTTATCCTCCCCCCTTCTCATGCGGCTTGGGCAGGTGTTCCCCTCCCTGGGGGTGAGGAGGTCGGACTTCCAGCCCGTGGACTCCCGTTCCATAGGGGTCATGGTGTTCCAGCTCCTGGGCATGGTTTGCCGGGGGAATCGGGGGCTTTGGGTCATATTCGACGACCTGCATAGGTTTGACGAGGCCTCCATGGATGCGCTGGAGGGTTTCCTTAGCTACATGACCCCCCGCTGCGGCATCAGGGTGGCGCTCATATCCCGGCGGGGTGATGGGCCCCTGAGGCGGTTTCTAAGGTCCCTTAAGATGAGGGGGGATTTAGGGCTCCTGGAGGTGGAGCTTGAGCCCTTGAGCCCCCAGGACACGGGGAAGCTATTCGAGAGGCTTTCCCAGAGGGCGTTGGGGGAGGCGGAGCTGGCGGAGCTTTACAGCAGGACCGCTGGGGTTCCCCTGTTCGTTGAGGACGCCGCCAAGGGTGCTTCCTCTGTAGGTCAGATGTTCGTGGGTGCCGTGGAGGGCCTCATGGGGGATCTCGCCGACGACGAGTGGTCGTTAATGGAGGTCCTGGCGGTCCTTGATGGCCCCGTGGGGCTGGAGGAGCTTCGATCCATCGCTTCGCTGGAGGGGCAGGGCTTCATGAAGGCCCTTGGTTCCCTTGAGACCCTGAGGCTGATCCGCATTGAGGACGGCCCAGAGGGCCCGTTGGTGGACGTGTATCACGGGCTCTTCCGGGAGTGCATATACCTGTCCATGGATGTGTCGAGGCGGATGGAGCTCCATGCCCTGGCGGGGGAGGTTTTCTGCCGCAAGGAGGACCCGTTCTCCTCCATGAGGGCGGCCCATCACATGAGGAAGGGCGGCAACCTCAAGGGGGAGCTGGAGGTGCGTCTTAAGGACCTGGAGCGGCACATGGAGCTTCACTACGAGCTGTTTCCCCTGCTGCCGGACTCGCTGCTTGGGCCCTCCAGCTTTTACGGCACCAGGGAGGCCACGGAGGAGATGCTGGAGGAGTGCAGGTCCCTCATGTCCGCCATCGGCGTCGGTGATGAGCTTGCCTCCCGGTATGCGATGATCAAGGGGGGTTTCCTCCTCTGGTGGGGGGAGTACCAAAGGGGGGTTGAGATGACCGCCCGAGGGGCTGAGATGTCCATGAAGGCGGGGGACCTTGACGTCCTGGCGGGATGCTTAAGGCGGCTTGGTTACTTCTACATACAGGTGGAGAACCCCGTTAGGCTGGAGGAGGCGGCCCTTAAGCTGCGGGACCTGAAGCCCCGGTCGATCCCCCTTAAGGGCCTTTCCCTCCGGTTTATGGGGCTTTCCAGGATGTTCTCCCTGGATCTGCATGGGGCGCTTAGGTTCTTCGAGGAGTCCGCCGCGGAGTTTGAGATGCTGACGGAGATGGGCAGCCCTCACGAGCTCAATCGTTTGGCCGCTGGGATTTACGAGGGGGAGTGCTTGTTCCTCCTGGGGAGACGGGGGGATGGGATGGCCAGGGTCCAGGAGTGCCTGGAGGCCGTTAGATCCAGGGGCTTCATGAGGGTTGAGCCCTTCGCCCTCTCCGTATTGGTCAGGCTCAAGTACCTGGCGGGGGATATGGATGGGGCCTTTGGGCACGCGGAAGAGGCCTTGGGGATCTTCTCGGCGATGCCCTGGGTGAGGCATGACCCATCGGTGCTTGCGGTGGCGGCCCTTCACAGGGGGCTGGAGGGGAGGATGGAGGAGGCTGGAGCGCTGATTGACCGATCCCTTTCCGCCCTTTCCATAGGCAAGCCCTCCTGGAGGCGTTTCGTGCAGGAAGTGTTGCTGCGGTTTCAGGAGCTGCCCGGCGGGGAGTCAAGGTTTTAAATTAAGGTTGATCTACTCCCGGGCCCGGTGCTTCAGTCTTCCCATCGCCGGGGGAAGGGCGTTGGTTGCCCGGTGTTGCCCGCCGCTGCTTGGCGGGTGTCCCCGGGTCTCATGCTGCTCTCATCCTTCCCTTGGTTCGTGTGATCATGTGGATTGGGGGAGAGTTATCTGATCACCCGTGGTGATGTGTGGTTTGAGGACGAGTCTGTTGGGATCCATCTTGATATGGTTTGCTCAAATGTTATATAATGGTCTTTAAAGGGGTGATCGCTTTTGGGTTATTTTAATTAAATTTTTGTTATAGCTGGGGCTTGCTGGGGGGCATCGCAAAGATGTGTCGTCCTAAGATCATTGCTCACGTAAAAAAAGACGAGTTTGGAGAGTGGCAAGTGCAGCCCTTGAGGGACCATCTTGAAGGGGTGGCTAAGCGGGCTGGGGACTTTGCGGCAGAATTTGGCAATAGAGATTGGGGGGAACGTGTTGGGTTTTTGGCATGATTTGGGAAAGTTCCTTCCGGCTTGGCAGGGCTATATCCGTAAAGAGACTGGGTATGATGTGGAAGCACACCTGGAGACGCTTGGTGGTAAGGTTCAGCATAGCAGGGCAGGGGCGGTTCTGGCCTTTAAAAAGCTAAGGAAGTGTCCCGCGGTTGCCCGTGTTCTTGCCTATCCGATAGCGGGGCATCATACCGGGTTGCCCGATTGGGACTATGAGTCCGCCGGGGGAGAGACGCTTCAGGAGCGTATTTTTGATCCCCGTGATTTAAACCCTGACGAGAAGAAACTTGAAACGCGGGATATTGACCAGATAGAAAGGGAGCCCCAAGCGATAGAGTTCTTAGACAAACCTATCCCGAAGTCTGCCCCCATGAGTGTGGAGAAGCCGTTGCGGGGTAAGCCTAGGGAGAGCCTGCATCTTTGGGTGCGAATGCTTTTCTCCTGTCTTGTGGATGCGGATTATCTCGACACAGAAAGTTTCATGGACCGGGATAAGAGCTTGGAGCGGTCCGGTTACGCCTCTTTAGCGGAATTAAAAGATCGCTTTGACCGTTACATAGATTATAAGCAGAGACATGCCAAAGATACTTTAATCAATAGAAGGCGCAGGGAAATTCTTTCTAAATGCCGACAGAAGGCTGAGCTGGAGCCTGGGATCTTTACGTTGACGGTTCCAACTGGTGGGGGTAAGACCCTTTCCTCGATGGCTTTTGCGCTGGAACACGCGCTTGCGCATGGCAAGCGTAGGATCGTTTATGCGATTCCATATACTAGCATCATTGAGCAAACTGCTAAGGTTTTCAAGTATGGCACTGACAGGGACGAGGAAATTGAAGAGATGGTAAATAGGGGCGTCCCTGGTTTGTTTGGAGAGGAAAACGTTCTTGAGCATCACAGCAACCTTGACCCGGACAGGGAGAGCCCTAGGAGCCGTTTGGCTGCGGAGAATTGGGATGCTCCTATAATCGTGACCACGAACGTGCAGTTTTTTGAATCCCTCTTTGCCTGTAAGCCATCGTCCTGCCGGAGGCTTCACAACATAGTCAACAGTATCGTCATCCTAGATGAGGCTCAGCTGCTTCCTCCAGAGTTTCTAAGGCCCATCCTATCGGTTATGAGAAGCCTTGTGGATCATTTCGGAGTTACCTTTGTGCTTTGTACTGCCACGCAGCCGGCGTTGACGGGCAAGATAGGGGCGGGGCAGGCGGAATTTGAAGGTCTGGATGGAACTGTGGAGATCATTGATACCCCCCCTTGGTAGTGATGATGCTTTTCGCAGGGTCAGTTTTCATTTTCCTGATGCAAAAAAATTAGAAAGACGGGAATGGGCAGATTTAGCGGAGGAGCTGAGTCAGTTTGACCAAGTCCTTTGCATTGTGAACACTCGGCGGGATTGTCGGGATCTGTGTGCCCTTATGCCAGAGGGTACCCTGCACCTTTCGGCCCTGATGTGTGGGGAAGATCGGAGCGATGTTATCAACGTGATCAAGAATAAGCTTAAATCGGGGGAGCCTCTTAGGGTAGTTAGTACGCAGCTTGTAGAGGCTGGGGTGGATATTGATTTTCCGGTGGTTTACCGGGCCATGGCGGGGTTGGACTCGATCGTTCAGGCAGCAGGGCGCTGCAACCGTGAGGGGCGCTTGAACTCATCTGGAAAGCTTGGTCGGGTCGTTGTGTTTAACCCTCCTAAGCCAGCGCCCCCAGGGCTTTTGAGAAAGGGAGAGGAAGCCTGTCTTGAAATCCTTGCGAAGGGGGACCTTATGGACCTTAGCGGTAGTGTTTTTGGGGAGTACTTTCGGGTGTTTTATGCAAGGGTGAATGAACTGGATAAGCCCAAGTTTGCCGATCGGTTAGTCAGTAGGGCTTCGGAGTTTAAATTTCAATTTAGGAGCCTGGCCCAGGATTTTAGCATGATAGATGACCAGGGGCAGCGGAGCGTGGTTGTTTTTTACCAAAGTCCGTTCAACGCCAAAAGGTCGAGCCGTTTGTTGATTGAAGAGCTGAGGCATAAGGGGCCTAGCAGGACCCTTTTCCGCAAGCTCCAGCGGTTTGCTGTAAACCTTCGGAAAAGGGAATTTGAGATGATCCTAAGGGGTGGGATGGTGGAGGAGATCCATGGATTGTATGTGCAGTGCTGTGATGGGTTGTACAAACCTGGGTTGGGTCTTCTGGTTGATCCGAGTCAGTGGTCTGACGAGGTATTGTTTGCCTGAGGTTTTTTCAGGGGAAAGGAGGTTTATGTGAGCGAGCTTTTTTATAACAGGACTTTTTGCCTTGAAGTTTGGGGGGATTATGCTTGTTTTACTCGACCGGAGATGAAGGTGGAGAGGGTGAGTTATGACGTTATAACGCCTTCGGCTGCGAGGGGGATTTTTGAGGCGATCTTCTGGAAACCGGCGATCAGATGGAGGGTGAGAAAGATAGAGGTTCTCAACCCTATTCGCTGGGTGTCGGTTCGTCGGAACGAAGTGAGTTGTGTCATGACGGAGCGGAGTAACGGTTTTTTTGTTGAGGACAAAAGGCAGCAGCGGGCGGGGGTTTTTCTGAAGGACGTTCGCTATAGGCTTCACGCAGAGTTGGAGTTCATTCCGCCGTCGCAAAGGAAGACTGGTTTTTTGAAGACGCCAGAAGCGTTGATTGATGCGGTGGAATCCGTGGAGCTGGGTGGGGATGAAAATCCCGGGAAGTACAACGCCATGTTCAGGAGGAGGGCGCTTAAGGGGCAGTGTTTCAACCGGCCTTACCTGGGTTGCCGCGAATTTAGTGCACACTTTAGGCTTGTTGAGGACCATGACAGTGGACCAAAGCCTATCGATGAAACCCGGGATCTTGGGTTCATGCTTTACGACATAGATTTTTCCGACCCGGCGAACCCGACTCCGGCGTTTTTCAGGGCTAGGCTTGACAGGGGAGTGGTTAACGTTCCTGATTGGGATAGTGATGAGGTGAGAAGATGATCCTGCAGGCGCTTTGTGAATACTATGAGCGCAGCCTTGCTGATCCGGAAAGGAAAGTTCCACCTGAGGGTTGGGAGTGGAAGGGGATCCATTTTTTGATTGTGGTGGACACCGAGGGCAACTTTATCCGTGTTGAAGATACTAGGGAGTTGTCGGGGAAGAAGTTGGTTGCCAAGAAATTCCTGGTACCTTCTCTGGGTGAGTCCAAGGGGAGTGCGATTAAGGCAAACCTCTTTTGGGAGAATGCTGAGTATTTTCTGGGTGTTCCAACCAAAGAGAACAGCAAGCCTGAAAGGGTAAAAAAGCAACATCAAGCATTTATTGAGAGAATGAAAAGCTTTTTTGAAAAAGAAAAGATTGGTGAGCCAGCAAAAAATGTGCTCAATGTATTTAGCAAGAATTTGCTGGATGAGCTTTCTAAGAGTTCGGTTTGGGATGATCTTAAAAAGCCTGAATCTCTGATGACCTTCAAAATAGAGGGTTTGGGGGTTATTACGGATCTGCCAGAGATTAGAAAGGCCCAGGTTGTTGATGAAAAGGGGCTCCCAGAGGGTATCTGCCTTGTCACCGGTGAGAAGGCTCCTATTAAGCAGTTACATCCCCCTATTCTAGGGGTAAAGGGGGCTAACTCAACTGGTGCGAGTCTGGTTTCTGTCAACAACAAGGTTGAAAACGGTAGGAATGGTGGTCCTACGCCTGCATTTGCGTCTTTTCTCAAGCAGCAGGGGTTTAATGCTCCGGTGAGCGTAAGGGCTGCATTAGCCTATACTAGGGCGCTGAACCTCTTGCTTGATCCCGCATCTAAAAACAAAACGAACCTTGGGGAAACTACCATTGTGTTTTGGGCACAGAAGGAGGATCCGGCCTATTGCAACCTTGAGCAAAGCTTCAGTTGGTTAGTTGGGGAGGACCCAAAGGATGATCCTGACCGATCGGTTGCTGCGGTGAAGGCGCTTTACGAATCGGTGTTTTCGGGTAGGATCCCGGCCACGGAACAGGACCGTTTTTACGTCTTGGGGCTTTCCCCCAACGCGGGGCGGATTTCCGTCCGTTTATGGAGATCTGGGAAGGCGAGGGATTTCGCCGATAAGATTATCAAACATTTTGAGGATGTTCAGATTATCCATGGTCCGAACGAAAAAGAGCATCTGCCGTTGAGCCGTCTTCTTAAGGCAACTGCGTTGGATTACACGATGGATAATGTCCCTCCGAATTTACCTGGGGCAGTTTTAGCGAGCATCTTGGATGGAACGCCTTACCCCAGGTCGCTGTTGCAGCAGTGTATAAGGCGGATTAGGGCTGAAAGGAAGGTGACCAGGGAGCGGGCGGGGATCTTAAAAGCATGCATCAATCGTCAGCAGGCCAATTCGAGGGAGAAGGAGGTTTTGAAGGTGTCCCTAGATCGATCCAATCCAAATGTGGCCTATCGGCTCGGACGGCTTTTCGCGGTTCTTGAAAAGATTCAGGAGGAGGCTAACCCTGGAATAAACGCTACCATTCGGGATCGTTATTACGGAGCTGCTTCATCTATGCCCGTGGTGGTTTTCCCTCAGCTTCTTAAATTAAAAAATTACCATATGGCAAAATTGACTAACCCTGGCAGAAAGGTAAATCTGGAGAAGGAAATAGGAGAAATTATGGATGGTATTGCGACAATGCCGTCGACCATGAGCTTAGATCAGCAAGCGCATTTCGCTGTTGGATATTACCACCAAATGCAAGCTTTTTACAATAAAAATAAGGGGGAATAGGTTATGAGCTGCGTTGACAGAAGGTATGATTTTGTTTATTTCTTTGATGTTGTGGATGGTAACCCAAATGGAGATCCTGATGCAGCTAACATGCCTAGGATTGATGCTGAAACTGGCATTGGCCTTGTTACGGATGTCTGCATAAAAAGAAAAGTTCGCAACTATGTTTATATTACGAGAAACGAAGGGCCGGGATACGGTATTTTTGTCAAAGAAAAGGCGGTTCTTAATAATTTTATAGATGAAGCTCGTGAACAAGAAGAAGTTAAAGCCAGAAAGACGGAGGGCGAAATGGTTGAAGCGGCGAGAAACTGGATGTGCAGGAAATATTACGATGTGCGTGCTTTCGGTGCGGTTATGAGCACCGGTAAGAATGCGGGGCAGGTTCGTGGTCCCATACAGCTGACCTTTGCCCGTTCCCTGGAGCCGATAGTGGCGCTTGAGCACAGCATCACCCGCATGGCGGTTGCGACGGAAGCCGAGGCGAAGGAACAAAGTGGCGGTAACCGCACGATGGGTCGTAAATACACGGTTCCTTACGGGCTTTACAGGGCGTATGGTTTTGTATCTGCCCACCTTGCCGCACAAACTGGTTTTTCCAAGGATGACTTGGACCTTTTTTGGGAGGCGTTGCAGGTTATGTTCGAACACGATCGTTCGGCTGCCCGGGGGTTGATGAGCGCCCGTGCGCTGATCGTTTTCGAACACGAGACCGCTCTGGGTAACAAGCCGGCTCACGAGCTTTTTGAGCGGGTGACGTGGGAGAGGACCACAGAGGGACCGGCGAGAAGTTTTTCTGATTATGCGTTGTTCCTGGACGGGAACCCGATAACGAGTCCCTTGAATTTCGTATCAGTGAAATAACGTGGAAGGGTAGATGTACAGCGAAGAGGACCTTCTTCCGATCTCTGCGCTTCAGCACCTGGCCTTTTGTGAAAGGCAGTGGGGGCTTATCTATTTGGAGCAGGTGTGGCGCGAGAACGTGCTAACCTTGGAGGGTAAGTTTTTGCACGAGAAGGCCCACAAGGAGGATGGTGAAAGCCGGGGGGATGTTAGGATTGTTAGAGCCCTCCGGCTTCATTCTTTCCGGCTCGGTCTTGTGGGTCAGGCGGATGTGGTAGAGTTCCCGGCAGGCGGTCTGGCTGGTCGCCCGCCGAAGATAGTTGAGTATAAGAGCGGTAAACCTAAGGCTGTTGATTGTGACGAAGTCCAGCTTTGTGCCCAGGCGATGTGTCTTGAGGAGATGACGGGCTTACATATTGAGGAGGCTGAATTTTTTTATGGGAAGCCCCGTCGGCGTCATGTGGTGGAGCTGACGGAGGCACTTAGGGCAAGAACCGAGCGTCTCTCTTTAAGGCTGCATGATCTTACCGAAGCCGCAGTTACCCCGTCTGCCGTGTGTGGGAGGCGTTGCGAGCTATGTTCCTTGCGGGATGTTTGCTTGCCTGAAATGAGTCGGGGAGGTAGGAGTGCCCAAAGATATATCAACTCCTTGATCCGCTCATCACTTGCGGAGGACCTGGCTGAAGGGGGAGATGGGCTATGAAACACCTGTTAAACACCCTTTACGTGTTAACCCAGGGATCTTACCTTTCCCGTGATGGTGAAACAGTTCTCGTGCGGGTGGGGGAGGAGACGAAGGTCCGGGTGCCGATCCATACCCTGTGTGGAATCGTTTGCTTTGGTCAGGTTTCATGTAGTCCCTTTCTGATGGGGTTGTGCGGGGAGCGGGGGATTACCCTGTCCTTCATGACGGAAAGCGGCAGGTTCCTTGCCCGGGTGCATGGGCCAGTCTCGGGGAATGTCCTTTTGCGGAGGGAGCAATACAGGCGTGCAGATGATCCAGGCAAGAGTCTTTTGATTGCCCGGTCGATGGTGATAGGGAAGATTGTGAACAGCCGTACGGCTCTTTTGCGGGCTGCAAGGGAGAACAAGTCCGGTGGTTCGGAGGGGTTTTCTTTTGCGGCGAGCCGGCTGGCGGGGATCCTGCGTTTGATTGAATCGGTTGTTGATTTGGATACCTTGAGGGGAGTTGAAGGGGAGGCGGCCCGGATCTATTTTTCGGTTTTTGATGCCTTTATCTGTGCGCAGAAGGATGATTTCTTCTTCCGCGAGAGGAGTAGGCGGCCGCCAATGGATTCGATGAATGCCCTTCTATCGTTTTTGTACACTCTTTTGGTTCACGATACTTCTTCGGCCCTGGAATCGGTTGGTCTCGATCCCGCCGTGGGTTATCTGCACGCGGTGCGTCCAGGAAGGCCCAGCCTTGCGCTGGACATCATGGAGGAGCTGAGGCCCTTTATAGCGGACCGCTTGGCTTTATCCCTGGTGAACAGGCGGCAGGTTAAAGGCAGCGGTTTCACGAGGACAGAATCTGGGGCTGTGTTGATGGATGACAAAACGCGGAAGGAGGTACTGGTGGCCTATCAGGAGAGGAAACGGGAAGAGATAATACATCCTTTTATTGGGGAGAAGATTCCCATAGGTTTGATCCCATACGTTCAAGCCCTTCTTCTCGCTCGTCACTTGCGGGGAGATCTGGATGCGTATCCGCCATTTCGCTGGAAGTAGGTGTGGGAGTTCATGATGGTTTTGGTGACCTATGATGTAAATACGGCCTCCGAAGGGGGCGCCAGGCGTTTGAGACAGGTGGCTAAGATATGCCAGAACTATGGACAGAGGGTACAGAATTCGGTGTTCGAATGCCTTGTTGATCCTGCCCAATGGACGAGTTTGCGGCATCAACTTTTAGAGGTTTATGACCCTGAGAAGGATAGCCTGAGGTTCTACTTCCTTGGCGCAAAGTGGAAGAATCGGGTTGAGCACCAGGGGGCAAAGGCGTCGTACGACCCAGAAGGCCCCCTAGTGATTTGAGGCGATCATCCGCGCGGACCAGAAGCGCTCATGAAAACCTGGGGGGTTCGCGAAGTGGTATAATTGTTCAGCCCCAAGGGTTTAGGTAGGGATGGGTGTAGTGGACTTGCTCGAAACGGGGTCTCTCATGAGGGGTTCGCGAAAAGGCCTGTCTAAAGCCAGGTGGTTGCAGGGTTTGATGTGGTAACCGTCGCCCGCCGCGCGCGGGCGTGGATTGAAACGCCATGCGTATCTCCTCCTTTCCGGCCGTGATCCGTCGCCCGCCGCGCGCGGGCGTGGATTGAAACTCTTTTTGGGCCACCACCAGTGCCCACCACCAGGTCGCCCGCCGCGCGCGGGCGTGGATTGAAACGCGGTGCCTCTATTGACAGCCTGGTGGTGGCATGTCGCCCGCCGCGCGCGGGCGTGGATTGAAACCGAAAACCTTCAAGCTATGGGAATTCTGCAGTTTGTCGCCCGCCGCGCGCGGGCGTGGATTGAAACTTCTTTTTGGGCCACCACCAGGGCCCACTTGGGGTCGCCCGCCGCGCGCGGGCGTGGATTGAAACCCAGATCGTGACCTGGTTATAGCATGCCACCACCAGTCGCCCGCCGCGCGCGGGCGTGGATTGAAACAAATCAGCGCCCTAAAGTCCCCTGCAACGTTTACGTCGCCCGCCGCGCGCGGGCGTGGATTGAAACCCTAAAACGCATAGCGTCAGGCCGAGGGGAATCTGGTCGCCCGCCGCGCGCGGGCGTGGATTGAAACGCGATAGTTATCGTGCGATTCGCATCAATACGCCGGTCGCCCGCCGCGCGCGGGCGTGGATTGAAACAGCTTGATATACGCCTTTAAGTCATCTAATGAAGGGGGTCGCCCGCCGCGCGCGGGCGTGGATTGAAACCGGTCGTGATCCGGTTATAGCACGCCAACGCCAGAGTCGCCCGCCGCGCGCGGGCGTGGATTGAAACTCCTCCTCCTATAGTGGATGTAGTCTCCAGCTTCCGTCGCCCGCCGCGCGCGGGCGTGGATTGAAACCCGTACACCTTTGGTGGGCACTGGTGGTGGGCACGTCGCCCGCCGCGCGCGGGCGTGGATTGAAACGTAGTGCAATCTGCCGATTTTTGAGGGTTTTGGCAGTCGCCCGCCGCGCGCGGGCGTGGATTGAAACCGCTCAAAAACTGCTCTAGGCCCACCACCAGTGCCCGTCGCCCGCCGCGCGCGGGCGTGGATTGAAACCCGGACACTATGGCCTCCCCGGACACCTGGGCCTGTCGCCCGCCGCGCGCGGGCGTGGATTGAAACAGCTACCCCTCCAACGCTGGACATTGGTAAAGAAGTCGCCCGCCGCGCGCGGGCGTGGATTGAAACAAGGCGATAGCCAACTACTTCCAGCATGAGATGGATGTCGCCCGCCGCGCGCGGGCGTGGATTGAAACTGTCGTCTTACTCGTGACATAATACTGTTCAACGTCGCCCGCCGCGCGCGGGCGTGGATCGGACATCGAAGCGCGGTGTACTGAAACATCGAAACAATACCTAGGGAGGGGGACCCCCAGCGGGCCCCCCTCCCTAGGGCTGATAGCTCAGGATCGGGTCTCCCCCCTTGACCTCCCCCTCCTTCAACACCTGAAAGGCTTGCCCGGTGGTTATCAGCACCGGGGAGAGCATGGAGGGCGCCTTGGACCTCACCAGCTCCAGGTTAAACCTTATGACCGGTTCGCCGGCGGTCACCCGATCCCCCTGCCCCTTCAGGGCCGTGAACCCCTCCCCCCGCAGGTTCACCGTGTCCACCCCCACGTGAACCAGTATCTCCACACCCTCCGGGGTGCGCACCCCGAAGGCGTGGGCGGTGGGAAAAAGGACCTCTATCACCCCGTCCGCGGGGCTTAATACGATGCCCTCCGAAGGCTCCACCGCCACCCCGTCCCCCGCCAGCCTGGAGGAGAACACCTGGTCCGGCACTCGCTCCAACGGGTATATGGTGCCGCTGAAAGGGGACAGAACCTTAAAATCCTTCCGCTTGAACCACCCGGTTATCATCGGGCTATCGACCTCGCCATCCTTCTTAGTGTGTGGCGCCTGCCCCGTATGGCCACGGAGAGGGCCATTATGTTCTCCGGCACCGCTATGCCCGAGTAACCGGAGTCCCCTATGTGCTGAACGTCCGCCCCGCCCATCTTGGCCATAAGAGCCAGCCGGGCTATGGTTCCCCGGTCCGCCCCCTCCTGGGAGGTCCCTATGGTGGACATCACAAGCCCCCCCGCCTGGTGAACCGCCTCCGCCGCCCTGGCGAAGAGGTCCTCCGACATGCCCGGCACGGTCCCAGGACATGGTATGAGCACCATGTCCGCACCGGCCCTCACGAGCTCCGAGGCGGCCCTGGGCATGTCCCTCCAGGGGGAGTCAGAGCCTGCGGCGTGCATCTTGCCCGCCCCTATCACCACGTCCCCCAGCTCTTCCCTCATGGAGCTCACGCTGCGGACTATGTCCTCCATCCCCACCCCGGTGTAGGGGTTGGCGGTGATCACCAATAGGCTTGCCCCCATCTCCACCGCCCTTTTGGCGTTCTCCGCCGTGGCGGTCCTCCCAGGCGGCACCTTCACCGCCCCGTCACCCTTGGGTTCCAGGTTGACCCCTATGGGACAGCCCGTAAGGTCCCCCGCCGCAGCTATGGGGTTGCGGTTCTGGCCGGCTTTGCCATGTCCCTGGTGGAACGACCACCGGAAGAGCTCCTCCAGACCGTCGTCGTTGGAAAGCCCCCCTAGAACCGGGTTCTGAAGGTCCAGAAGGTTAAGTATCACCAAGTCCGCCCCCATGGCCTTGGCCAGCTCCGGATTGCTTATGTCCCCCAGCAGCGGCTGGGCGGGGGCTATGACCTCGCAGGCCACGGTCCTGCCCTCCGCAAGCCGTATGCTCTGAACCAGGTCCCGACCGGTGAGCCTTCTAACATGGCTTGCATGAAGATCCAACATCCGCCTCAAGGTCCCAGCCTCCTATCGTCATCTTATGGCCTCCCTTATGAGGGAGGCTGCCTTCTCGTCAACTATTATGGTGGCATTGGGGTGCAGCTGCAGTATCGATGCCGGAAGATCCGGCGTCACCTCCCCCAGCACCGCCCCTCGGACCGCCCGGGCCTTCTCCTCCCCGGAGGCCAGGAGGAGAACCCGGCGGGCCCTCATTATGGTCTTTATCCCCATGCTTATGGCGAATCGGGGCATCTGCTCCGGGGATGGGAAGAACCGGCTGTTCGCCTCTAGGGTGCTCTGGGCCAGCCGCACCACGTGGGTGCTCCCCTCGAACTTCACGTCCGGCTCGTTGAACCCTATGTGCCCGTCCACCCCAAGGCCCAGGATCTGCAGGTCAACGCCCCCGGCGGCGCATATGGCCTCCTCGTACCTCCTGCACTCCTCCTCCAGGTCCTCCGCATCACCCCTCGGGATGTGGCAGTTCTCCCGGGGTATGTTCACGTGGGAGAAAAGGTTGTCCTCCATGTACCGGTGGTAGCTGCAGGGATGATCCGGCGCGAGCCCCACGTACTCATCCAGGTTGAACGTGGTCACCCTGGAGAAGTCCAGGTCCCCGTGTCTGTAGAACTCCACCAGGTTCCGATAAAGCCCCAGCGGCGTCTGGCCGGTGGCGAGCCCGAGCACGCAGTCGGGCTGCAATATAACCCGGCTCGCCACCACTATCGCGGCCATCCGGCTCATCTGATCGTAGTCCTTGGCCACCACTATCCTCATCTGCAGAAGACCTCCATCCCGTTCACGTAAGTCCTTACCACCTCTCCGCCGGGCCCCCACAGGACCATGTCGGCCCTCCTGCCCGGAGCTATGGCCCCCGATGTCTTGTCCCCCAGGAGGTTCGCGGGGTTCAGCGTGGCCCCCTTAACCGCCCGCTCAAAGCGGAGGCCCGTGTAGGCCCCGTAGTTCCTGACCGCCTGGTCCAGGGTTATGACGCTCCCCGCTATGGCACCTTCCTTGAGACGGGCCACCCCTTGCGATACCGTCACCTCCTGGCCCCCAAGGGAGAAGGTGCCGTCCCCGAGCCCCGCACCCCGCATGGAGTCCGATATGAGCACCAGCTTGTCCTCCCCCTTGGCCTTCAGCGCCAGCCGCACCGCTGAGGGGTGGCAGTGGACCCCGTCGACGATCACCTCGCAGAAGACCGACGGGTAGTCCAATGCGGCCCCCACAAGCCCCGGGGTCCTGTGGTGATAGGGGGCCATGCCGTTGAAGAGATGGGCCACCGACATGACCCCCCTCATGAACGCCCTTTGGGCCTCCTCGTAAGAGGCGTTTGAATGTCCCGCCGAGGCGGTGATGCCAAGCCGAAGCGCCGTGTCCAGGAGCACCCAGTCCGGATCCCTTTCGGGGGCGAAGGTCACGATCCTTATCACGTCCTTGAAGTCCTCCAGCAGCTCCGGCTTGGGACCTGTGATGAAGGACCTGTCCTGGGCCCCGGGGCGCTCGGGGCTGATGAAGGGGCCCTCCAGGTGGGCTCCTATGAGCCTGGCGCCCGGCATGGGACGCCCCATGCGGGACCTTATGCTGCCCAGGACCCTTCGTATCTCCCCCTCCGGTAGCGTCATCGTGGCGGGGCAGAAGGCGGTCACCCCGTGGGACGCCAGGCGGCATGACATGGCCTCCAGGGCCTCCGGCGTGCCGTCGCAGGCGTCGTGGCCCCCTATGCCGTGGATGTGCAGGTCCATGAGCCCCGGGGTGAGCCAAAGTCCCCGGCAGTCCATGACCCGGTGCCCCTTGAGGGGCCGAGTGCCCGGGATTACCTCCCTTATCACGTGGTCGAAAACCACCGTTCCCTCCATGGCCTCCCCGGATGGCAGGACCACCAAGGGGCCCAGAAGCGCGTTCACCGTCCTTCCCCCTTCTTAACCCTTCAGCTGTCTCTTGATGGCCCCGGCTATGAGGTCCGCCTTGGTGCCCACCACTATCTGCATGTCCGTGGAGTTGGGCCTTATTATGCCGGTGGCCCCTAGCCTGCGGATCTCCTCCTCCATGACCAGCTTGCCGTCCTTAACGGACAGCCTGAGACGGGTTATGCAGGAGTCCAGGGAGGATATGTTCCCAGCACCTCCTAGGCTTGCTATGTAGGCCGCGGCCAGCTTCATCAGCTCCTCGTCGGTGGAGGCCGAGGCGGTCATCCCCCGGGGGGCTAACTCCCTGCCGGGGGTGGGCAGGTCCAGGGCCTTGATCATCGCCACGAACAGGAAGTAGTAGACCGCGCCGAACCCAAGCCCGATGGGTATGAGCAGGAGGGGCTTGGTGGCCAGGCCGTAGTTGAGCACGTAGTCTATGGCCCCCGCGGAGAAGCCGAAGCCGTGGTGGATCCCAAGGGCTTCGCATACGGCCAACGCCGCGCCGGTGAGGATCGCATGGGCCACGTAGAGGGCCGGGGCCAGGAACATGAAGGCGAACTCTATCGGTTCCGTTATGCCGGTGAGGAACGACGTCAATGCCACGCTCAGCAAGATGCCGCTCACCGCCTTTCGGTTCTCGGGCCTTGCGGTGGTGTACATGGCAAGCGCCGCGGCGGGCAGGGCGAACATCATTATGGGGTAGAAGCCGGTCATGAAGGTACCTGCGGTGGGGTCTCCGGCGAAGAACCGGGAGAGGTCGCCGGTGACCACCTTGCCCGCCTTGTCGGTGAAGGAACCGAAGACGAACCAGACGAGGCTGTTGATCACGTGGTGAAGCCCCAGGGGCAGCAGCAGCCGGTTAAGGGCTCCAAAGGCGAAGGCCCCCACCAGCCCGGCTCCCACGATCCAGTTGCCCACCCCGTGGATGGCCTGCTGGATGGGGGGCCATATGAAACCGAAGATGAGGGCCAGAGCTATGCTGCAGCCCGCGGAGGCGATGGGGACGAACCGTTTGCCCCCGAAGAAGCCCAGGAAGTCCGGGAGCTTTACGTTGTGGAAGCGGTTGTAGAGCTGTCCCGCCAGGATCCCGGAGATGATGCCCGCTAGAACCCCCATGTTGATGTCCTTGTTGATGGTCACCATGGCCTTGGTGAGGGTGAGGTACCCCACCGCCCCGGCCAGGGCTGCGGCGCCGCCGCCGTCGAACGCGAAGCCCACCGCAACCCCGATGGCGAAGACGAGGGGCAGGTTGTCGAATATGGCCCCTCCGGCCTGCATTATGAAGGGGATGTCGAGCACGTCCGATGCCCCAAGGCGGAGCAGCAGCGCCGCCGCGGGCAGCACCGCCACCGGCAGCATCAAGGCCTTGCCAAGCTTCTGAAGACCTCCAAACATCTCTTCCTACCTCCTTATGGTGATATTTCTGCAGCTTAAAGGGGATCGGCGCCCCTCTATGCCCTTTCGTTGCCTGGCTTCGTCAGCCGCTGAACGCTAGATGGAGAAGGTTATCTCATAGAGGAACTTCCTTCCCCGGTATATGCACTTTGAGAACTCCAGGGGCAGCCCTTCGGAATCCAGCGCCACCCGCCTGAAGAGGAGCATCGGGGTCTTGGGCTCCTCCTGGAGCATCTTGGCCTCGTACTCGCTGGCCAGCACCGCCTCGATGGTCTGCCTTGCAAGCACCGGGGGCTTCTTGAGGTGCTCCCGGAAGAGCCGGTACAGGGAGTCCCCGTTCAGCAGATCCGGTGTTAGGTCCGGGAATCGGTCCTTGGGTATCCAGGCGTGCTCCAGGGAGAACGGTTCGTCCTCCACGAACCTGAGCCGGAGTATGCTGAAGACCAAGGCCCCATCGGGAATTTGAAGCCTTGAGGGCATGCTGCCCTCCGCGGGCTCCTCGGAGAAGGAGATGATCTCGGTTCTGCATGAGAGTCCCGCCTCCCTTATGTTGTCCGTGAAGCCCCCCAGGGTGGAGGAGCTGCAAGGGGGCTTGGGATGGGCCACGAAGGTCCCCACCCCCCGCTGGCGGAACAGCACCCCTTCGTTCACCAGGGCGGTCACCGCCTTGGCGGCGGTCATCCGGCTTATCTTGTACCTGTCGCAGAGCTCCCGCTCGGACGGTATGGGATCCCCGGGCTTGAGCTCCCCCTGCTCTATCTTCCTCAACAGCTTCTCCTTGAGCTGATAGTACAGGGGCACCGGGCTCTCCTTCCTAAGCGTCATGGGAATCCCCCCAAATGTCATCATGTTGTCATGTGGACTATATCACCAGCGGTCTTTTCTCGCAACGCCCGCCGTGGTGGTATGATTGGCGGGTCATCAGGGGGTGTTGGGCTTTGATATGTGGTGTTTTATTCCGGGTATGTGCTTGGGTTTTGTGTTTTGCGTGGGTTTTGGGCTTCCCTTCCGGGGCCTTCGCCCAGGGGGAGCTTTTCACCGTAAGGATACCCCTTGAGCGGGGCAGGCAGGTGAGGGTTGAGGAGGGGGGCATGTCGATTCAGATGGGGCAGGTGCTCTCCACCCCCATAAGACCCTTGTACCCCGCCTTCGGGGCCTCCCGGTGGGGCAAGGTGGGTACCGTGGTGGCCTCCGCGGTGAACGCTGTTCACGTGCTGGTGGGGCTTAAGGGGGGACGAGGGGCGGTGGTGAGCCTCATCCCGTCCTACACCATGGCCCCTGCCTCCAGACCCTTCAGCGCGGTGGTGGTGGACGGGGTGGGGGGCAGCGGCCTCTTCGGCGCCTACTGCCCTCCCGTGGGCACCCCCGTGACCGGGGTTTTGAAAGACGGTTCCGAGGTCCCCCTGGACGAGGGGGTTCTGAAGGAGGTCGTGGAGATCCGCTACAGGGTAATGCCTCCCTCGGGGGCCCCCTTGTGGGTGGACCTTGAGAACCGCTTGGGCGGCAGGGTGGAGGCGGTGTACCCCTCCGGGGCAAAGGTCATAGGGGAGGTGGTGCATCCGGTGAGCGGCATAGGTTTTTTCGAGGGGAGCCACTACCAGGGGGTGGGGCGGATAAGGGCGAACCACCCAGGGGTGGTTTGCGTTTCCACCTCGCCTCCCGGGGAGATGGGGGGCTTCCAGATAGTGCCGGAGGAGCACGCCAGGTCCCATGAGATGAAGCCCGCCTGGTACGAGCCCCAATGGCTCATAGTCCGCTCTCTGGGTGGTGGGGCTGCCCCGGGGACCAAGCCCCTCTTCAGCGGCTACCTGATGCCCGGTCCTTCCGATAGGGATCAAAGGGTGGGGCCCTTGGAAGCCCTGTCGGTGGCCTCGGTGAAGGTGAGGCGTTCCGGCGGTGACTGGGAGGACATGCCCAAGGCCTCCAGCGAGGCGGAGGGGGTGTTCCTCAAGGACGTGACCCACATAAGGATACTTTACCCCCGGTTTTCGGGGCCCCTCTCATCCACGGTGGAGACCGGATCCCCTGGTAGGACCGATCCCGCCGTCTCCGACGGATACGGTGCTGCTTCGGATGCTGGGGCCCTCGGCGGGGACCAAAGGGCCGGGTCTGCGGCAGGGAAGGCCGGGGAAGGTGCCAAGAAGGATAAGAAGGACAAGAAGACGGACGGCGGCTCCGGAGCTGCGGGGTCGAAGCAGAGGGTCTACGACCAGGGAGCTCCGGAGCCGGAGTACTTTTAGCTTGTAGACCCTTGGGCCTTTGGGTAACGTGAGGGGCCGCTGCGGGTTAGCCCAGCAGCGCCAGCAGCAGGCCCCCGGCCAGCACGGAGCCTATCTGACCTGATACGTTGGCCCCCACGGCGTGCATGAGGAGGAAGTTGCCCGGGTCCGCCTCCTGCCCCAGCTTCTGTATGGTCCTGGCGGACATGGGGAACGCGGAGATGCCCGCCGCCCCCACCATGGGGTTCACCTTGAGGTGTTTGGGCAGGAAGAGGTTGAGGAGCTTGGCCATCACCACCCCCGCGGCGGTGTCGAGCACGAAGGCCACGAGCCCCATGGCTATTATGATCAGGGTGGAGAGGTTGACGAACCTGGACCCCGTCATGGTGGCGGAGATGGTGAAGCCCAGCAGTATGGTGACGATGTTTGCCAGCTCGTTCTGAGCCGCCTGGGAGAGCCGCTCGGTCACGCCGCTCACCCGCAGGAGGTTGCCGAACATGAGAAACCCTATGAGGGCCGCGGACGGAGGGGCCACGATGCCCGCCACCAGGGTAACTATCACCGGGAAGGCGATGAGCTTCGTTCGGGACACCTCCTTCTGGGCGTAGGGCATCCTCATGGCCCTCTCGGACTTAGTGGTGAGGAGCTTTATCACCGGCGGCTGGATTATGGGCACCAGGGCCATGTACGTGTACGCCGCCACCGATATGGGGCCCAAAAGGTGCGGGGCGAACCGGTTTGCCACGTATATGGAGGTGGGGCCGTCGGCGGCGCCTATTATCCCTATGGAGGCCGCCTCGTTGACGTTGAAGCCAAGCAGCAGCGCCAGCCCCATGGTCATGAATATGCCCCCCTGGGCGGCAAGGCCGAAGATGAACATCCGGGGGTTCGATATGAGGGGGGAGAAGTCGCACATGGCCCCCACGGCGATGAATATGAGCAGGGGGAACAGCTCGGTTGATATGCCCGCCTTGAACAGCAGCGACAGGGCTCCCTCGGTGAGCTTGCCGCCGGATATTTGATCCAACGCGGATGTGAAGGGGATGTTCACCAGAATAGTGCCGAATCCCATGGACAGCAGGAGGTTGGGCTCGAACTCCTTGGCTATCGCAAGGTACATAAGACCCATCCCCACCGCGATCATCACCGCTTCCTTGTAGGTGAAGGCGCTTACGGTATGACCTAGAAAACGCAGTAGTTCTTCCAACATCGATCCTCCCTTTTCATATGTTTCAAATCTCTCCGCCTGGCGGTCATCCGCCAATTTTGCCTCTTCGCTAAAGCCGTGTAAAGCCCTTTGGGGCGATTGACTTTTCGGCCTTTGGCGGTTATCCCCTGAGGATCCCGTTTTTTCTGCCCCTTGGGTTGTACGTCTGGTCCCGTGGCTGCATAATAAGACCGTGGGGAGATCCCTAGGAAGGCTTGCTTTTTCCCGCTCCACATCCTTGGGGCGGTTTAAGCCGGTTAACTTCAAGTTGCTTGGGGAGGTAGTTTCCGTTGCGGATTTTCGGAGGTTTCGGCAGGGTTCTCAGGATGGCGGGGGGGCTTGTGGCGGCCTTGCCGTTTTTAATCTTTGGTATTTGGGTAGGACCCGGGGCGGCGGACGATCAGGTTCCATTGTACCTTAACGCCGTAGGGGACCGGCCTGTCATGGCGGGCACTGCCATAAGACGGGGGGAGTCGCTGCTAGTTCCCCTTGGGGCTTTAAGACGCCTTGGGGCGGACGTGGCCTTTGACGGAGGCTCCAAGCTGGTGGTGATGGAGCTCCGGCGCGGCAACCCCATGGTGTCCTTTGACGTCCCCCTGGAGGGGCTTCGCCTCACCGCCCGGGGAAATCCGGTTAGCGGCGATGTGTTCATGGACATCCGGGGCTTCGAGCCGGTGCTCGGGATAGCCATGGCGGCCGTTGACGATGGGGTTATGTTGTACCGCCTCAACTCCCTTGGGGAGCTTAAGGACCTTCCTTCCCCGTTGAACTCCCCCCTGGAGCACCCGTTCTCCTTGGTGTGGGACCCCCTCTACAGGACCGACCCGCACCTGGACCCCTCGTTCCCATCGGTATCGGTGGTGTCCCCTTCGTGGTTTAAGGTGAGGCCGGACGGGGAGGTTGAGTTCACCGGCCGTCTCTCCTACGTGGAAGGGGCCCACCGGCTTGGGGTAAGGGTCTGGCCCCTGGTCCACAACGGCTTCGACCCCGGAGCCACCAAGGCGTTCCTCAACGATCCCACCGCGGTCAACCGGGCGGTGGGCCGGATAGTTGCCTACTGCTCCCTGCTGGGGCTGGACGGGATCAACCTGGACTTCGAGAACATGGACCCCGCGGACAAGGACGCCTACAGCGCCTTCGTGAGGGCCGTGGCGGAGCGCTTGAGGCCCCTGGGGCTTAAGACCTCCGTGGACGTGACCGTTGAGTCCACCAGCGCCTTCTGGTCCCGCTGCTACGACCGGCGGGCCCTTGGGGAGGCGGCGGACTACGTTATGGTGATGACCTACGACGAACACTGGGGCAAGAGCCCCGTGGCGGGATCCGTGGCCTCCCTGCCCTGGGTGCAGAGGGGGCTGGAGGGGCTTCTGAGGAGTGTGCCTGGGGATAAGCTGCTGCTTGGCCTCCCGTTCTACACCCGGGTGTGGGAGGAGAGCCCCTCTGGCGGGGGAGTGAAGGTCAGGTCCAAGGCCCTTTCCATGGGGACCGCGGAGTCAAAGGTCCAGGAGAACCAAGCCCAGGTGAGGTGGCTTGAGGAGGCGGGGCAGTTCTACGCGGAATACCTAAGGGACGGCAAGCGCTACCGCATATGGCTCGAGGAGGAGCGGTCCCTCGGCCTTAAGGCCTCGCTGGTTCCCCGATACGGGCTTGCCGGAGTGGCCGCCTGGCGGCGGGGCTTCGAGCGGCCGGAGGTTTGGGGGGCCATCCACAACTCCATGGGGGCTGCGGCGGTTAGGGGAGGTATGTCAACTATACAATAAAATAGGTTGACATATCTCAGGGATTTGCTTAAACTGGCGACATCTCTTGGAAGTACTACATCTTGGAGGTGTCGCCTTTGAACGTTTTAAGCGGTTCTCAGAGCTCAGGAGCCACGAAAAGCTGGGTCATGGCCGGCCTCTTTGCCGCCCTCACCGCGGTGGGTGCCTTCATAAGGATCCCCATCCCCTACGTGCCCTTCACCCTGCAGTTCTTCTTCTGCGCCCTGTCCGGCATCCTCTTGGGGGCCCGCTGGGGTTTCGTGTCTCAGGTGATCTACGTCCTTATGGGGCTGTCGGGGCTCCCGGTGTTCACCGCCGGCGGCGGCCCGTCCTACGTCTTCCAGCCCACCTTTGGCTACCTTGTGGGCTTCTGCGCCGGTGCTTACGTCACCGGCTTCCTGTGGGAGCGCTGGGGGAGCAAGGCCGGGACCTTTATCTGGGCCTACCTGTCCGCCCTGTCGGGGCTTGCGGTGATATACCTCATGGGGGTCCCTTACCTTTGGGTGATAATGGACCTTTACCTAGGCAAGGCCAAGGGCTGGGGCTGGGCGGTGAAGGCGGGATTCCTGGTGCCCATCGGCGGTGACCTGGTGCTTTGCGCCCTCATCGCCATGGTGGCCCTGCGGATCAGGAAGCACAACTGGGGCTTCCTCAGATGAGCCTGCCGCTTGCCCTTGCCCGGCGGGTTCTGAACGGCGGGAGCCTGTCCCCTGAGGAGGGGCTCTCGCTTTTTAGTGCGCCCCTGGAGGAGCTTATGGAGGGAAGTGCCGTCATAAGGGAGGCCCTTTTGCCCGCCGGGATTGAGCTCTGCGCCATCTGCTCGGTCCATACGGGCTCCTGCTCCGAGGACTGTGGTTTCTGCGCCCAGTCCACAAGGGGGCCTGTGGGGACCCAGATGCCGGGGGGGAGTGATGGAGGATCAAGAGGTCTTATCCATGGCCCAAAGGGCCGCTTCCTTCAAGGTGAGCCGCTTCTCCCTGGTCTCATCGGGTTTCAAGGCCCCGAAACGGGTCCTGGGGATGGCGGTGCGGCTTGCCCCGGCCATCCGCGGCATGGGGCTTTCCCCCTGCGTGTCCCTGGGATTCCTCTCCCGGGAGGAGCTCAAGGCCCTCAGGGACGCGGGGGTGGAGAGGATCCACTGCAACCTGGAGGCCTCCCCGTCGTTCTTCCCCTCCATATGTTCAACCCACCGGTGGTCCAGGAAGCTGGAGTTCATAAGGGAAGCGGCGGCCATGGGGTTTGAGGTATGCTCCGGCGGGATCATGGGCATGGGGGAGTCCCATGAGGACCTTGTGAGCCTCGGGCTTTGGAGCTCCAAGCTGGGGGCGGTGTCGTTCCCCCTCAACGTCCTTTCTCCGATAAAGGGCACCCCCATGGAGGGGCGCCCCGTGACCTCTGGGGAGGAGTTCCTCAGGTTCTCCTGCGTCCTGCGGTATCTGATCCCCACTGGAAGGATAAGGTTGGCGGGGGGAAGGCCCCTCATAAGGCCCTTTGACAGGACCGCCCTGTCGGGCCCCGTGGACTCCCTCATGACCGGGGACTACCTCACCACCCAGGGCATGTCCTTTGAGGATGATGCGGCTATGCTCGGTGAACTTGGGTTAAAGCCCTTGGGGAGGATCATATGAGCCGCCTGTCGTCACCTCCATTCTCGGGGGCCGATGGTTTTTGGGTGTTGGGCACCGGCACCGACGTGGGGAAGACCGCGGTTAGCTCCGCCCTGGTCAGGGGGCTCCGGGAACTCGATCTTCCCTGCGGCTACTTCAAACCCGTGGCCACCGGCGCGGTGGACCGAATGGGGACCCTTGTTGGGGAGGACCCGGAGACGGTGGTCTCCGCGGCGGGCCTTGAGGATGCCCCATCGGACCTTACGGGGCTTCTTTTCAAGCTCCCCGCATCTCCTCACCTCGCGGCGGCTCAGGAGGGACGGTCCATAGGGGAGGCGGAGGAACGGTTAGCGCTGGAGAAACTGTGGGTCCTCCTTGGGCGTTACCGGCCCGTGTTGCTGGAGGGGGCCGGCGGGGTGGCGGTTCCCCTGGGGGACGGGACCTTCATCTCCCACTGGGTGGCCCGGTGGGGCATGCCCGCGGTTCTGGTATCTCCAAGCGGCCTTGGAGCCTTGAGTCACCTTTGGACCGCCCTGTTCTTCCTGCGCTCCCTGGGAGTTCCAGTCCCCTTGGTTATACTCAACCGGTTCGACCAGTCCTCATTAATCCACCGGGATAACCGGGACTGGGTGCGCAGGAACTGTGGGGTTGAGGTCATGACGGTGCCGGATTGTCCCGACGGTCCCGTCCTACTTGGACGGGAACAGCTGCTCACGTTCGCGGAGGTGATGGGATTTGGGCTCTCTTGCTGACCGAGACCTCAAGGTCAATTGGCACCCCTGTACCCAGATGGCGGACCATGAGGAGTTCCCACCCCTGCCTGTGGTTTCCGCCCAGGGGGTGTGGCTCCACCTGGAGAACGGATCCCGCCTGTTGGACGGCATATCCTCCTGGTGGACCAACCTTTTCGGCCACTGCAACCCCCGGCTGACGGATGTCCTTGTCAGGCAGGCCCGCACCTTGGACCACTGCATGTTCGCAGGGCTCACCCACCCTTGGGCGGTGGAGCTCTCCGAAAGGCTCACGGGCCTTGCGGGGCTCCAAAGGGTCTTTTACGGGGACAACGGTTCCTCCGCGGTGGAGATCGCCATGAAGATGGCTTATCACCACCAGGTTAACCTTGGACGTCCCGAAAGACGTCTCTTTGCCCACCTCGGGGGCAGCTATCACGGGGAGACCCTGGGGGCCCTTTCGGTGGGGGATCTGGGGCTCTACGGGGAGCCCTACCGGGATATCACGCTGAGGAACCTTAGGCTCCAGGGACCCAGCTGCTCGGACTGTCCCTTTGGGGAGTCCAGGGACCGGTGTTCCCTGGGGTGCCTTGACAGGGACCTAAAGGTCTTGCGGGATCAGGCCTCCCAGGTCTGTGCGGTCATAGTGGAACCCTTGGTTCAGGGGGCGGCGGGCATGAGGATCTACCCCAAGGGTTACTTCGAGGGGCTTAGAAGGGCCGCATCGGAGCTTGGGATCCTGTTCATAGACGACGAGATCGCCATGGGCTTCGGCAGGACCGGACAGTTCCTGGCCTTCCAACACTGTGAACTGGAGAGCCCCCCGGACCTGGTGTGTCTGTCCAAGGGTATAACCGGGGGGATGATGCCCTTTTCAGCAGTGCTGGCCTCGGAGGAGGTATACCGGACTTTCTACGGTGGCGGTGTGGAGAGGGCTTTTCTCCACAGCCACAGCTACTGCGGGAACCCGTTGGGCTGTGCCCTGGGGATAGAGGTGCTGCGCATCTTCGATGATGAGGGAGTCCTAGAGAGGGTAAGGATCTTGGGTGAGGCCCTTGAGGACTTCATGAGGCGCCACTTCGGCGGACTTCCCTTCACCTGGGATCTAAGGCGCATAGGTCTTGTGGGGGCCTTGGACCTTAGAAGGCCCGATGGATCTGCCCTGCCAGCGGATATGATGGTGGGCCGCAGGGTGGGTCGGGAGTGCATGAGACGGGGGGTCCTGATAAGGCCCCTGGGGGACGTGGTGTACTTCCTGCCCCCCTATGTGATGGGGCAGGAGGAACTGGAGTTCATGGTTAAAACCGCCGCGGAAGCCTCCATCCATGTGCTCCAGTCCTTGGGCATCTCTTGATAGGCCCCGGGCTCGCTTTAGCCTTTGGTTTCACAAGGGGGGTGTAGGACCCCGGGCTTGCGCGCAGCCTCGCCGAGGCTCGCTCCAACGGCCCCGCTTTGGGTGAAGAAGGGCCGTGTTCTCCCGCCATGGCCGGATAAGGGATGAAGGCTGCAAAAGCGGGGAGGAGCGGTGGCTTGGCTCCTCCCCGCTGGGACTTACAAGCTAAGGATCCGGGAGATCGATCCCTCAGGCTCCTATGGCCACGTGACCGTCACCTGCACCCTCGCGGTCTCCTGCTTGAACTGCCCCTCCTTCAGGTTGGGGTAAACCCTGTAGGTCCCGCCGGACAGGGTGAACCCTATGGCATCACCGGCGGATTTGAACGTGCCTATCACGTTCCCGTCCCTCTCGATCCAGAAACCGTCCCCGTCGCAGCTGGCGTTTGTTATGGTGGCCACCACGCCCCTGGGCACGTCGAACGGCGTGGCCCTAAGCTCCGCGTTCCTGCCCGGATTGCCCCTGATCTGAGTTCCGCTTCCCGAGGCGGTTCCCGCCATGGCGGAAGCCGCAAGGGATAGCACCAAAAGCGCCGCCAGCGCCAGTATCCAGTGCTTTTTCATTTCGCAACCCCCCTTGAGTGGATTTGCTGAGAACATTCTATACTATTTTGCAAATTTTACAAGGGGGCCTGCGAAAAATTTAAACGTTTAACATGCTATATCATATTTGGGAGTTCAACGCGCTGAGCAGTTCCTTGTGGTCCTTGTGGACCAGCATGACCACCTGAACGGTCTCAAGGGGATCTCCTATCGGTTCGAACAGACCGTCGTAAATGGTTTGGTTAAGGTGTTTTGCCACCTGTTCCTCGCATGCCACCAGGTCTACCCGGTTCCACATGTGCTCCGCGAAGCTCAAGGGGTCGTTATCGAACTCCACCACCTTGGCCCCCCGGGACTTCAAGATGTTGATGAGGTTGCCGGTGCCCCCCCGCTGCACCCCCACGGTCTTACCCTGGAGGTCCCTCAGGGATGCCATGTCCCTGGTCCTCCCGAGTCCGTCCTTCCGGGAGGCGTACACCCGGGTCCTGAAGGTACCGTAGGTCTTGGTTGCCTCCACGGGGAAGCTGTTGAAGTAGGGGTTGGGCCAGCCGGCGTTCAGTATCACGTCCACCTTGCCTTCCATGAGGAGGGGGAACACCTGGTCCCAGGGGGCCCCGATGAACGACGCCCGCTTGGAAAGCCCTGACGCTGCCTTCTTGGCCCTCTCAACGCTTATGCCCTTTGATGCCCCCTCGGAGAGGTATACCCAGGGGGCGTAGGAGTCATCGTGCCCGAAGGTTATGGTGTTCTCGGGCTTCACCTTGGAGCGGAAGGACAGGAACCGTTCGAAGGTGCGCTTCGCCTCCCTGGCGTACCTCTCAAGCCCGGAGAAAAGGACATCCCGCTTTCTAGCCTGGGCCTCCGAGACCTCCACGGTCTCCGTTATCTTGGCGTTTATCTCGCAGGAGCCCTTAAGCACCTCTTCCTCCAGGCTTCCCTGTTCCTCCACCCGCTTGGATATGTCCTCCAGCTTGGCGGACGAGGACTTCAAGCTGTCCATTGAGTCCCTAAGGGTCCTGGTGCCCCCGAGGATCTCCCTGACCGTGGCCTCCTTGAGCTCCCGGAAGGTCTCTATCCCCTCCTGGGTCTCCTGGGTCTTCCGGGATAGCATTTCCATCAGGGCCGCGATCTTCTTGGTTATGCCGGTGCTCTCCGCCGCGAGCTTCCGCACCTCGTCCGCCACCACCGCAAAGCCCTTGCCGTGTTCCCCCGCCCGGGCGGCCTCTATCGCAGCGTTAAGTGCCAAGAGGTTCGTCTGCTTCGCCACCCGCTCTATGCCGTTTAACATGTCCGCCACGTCCCGGGCCACCGATGCCAAAGATCCCACCAGCCCCTGTACGTCCTCAAAGGATCGGTTCATCCTGTCCAGGGACTCCGTGGCCTTGCCCATGAGCTCCGCGCTCCGGTTCCCCTCCTGGACCGCCCTCTCCAGTATGTCCTTGAGGGAGTCCACGTCCCTTATGACCTCCATCATGCGCCTTTGGCTTGACTCCATGTCCGCGCAGGCCCTGTCCAGGGACCTCCTGCCCTCGTCAAGCTCCTTGAGCAGCCCCGCGGAGTCCGCGCTGGCGAGCTTCACCGAGAGACGCTGTTCCCGCACGAAGGACCGTAAAAGACCATCCGCCTCCGCCAGAACCTCCAAAAGCTCCGCTACGTCCAGTCTATCATCCCCGGCCATGGGAACCGGCAATCTCTCCATGGTCTGATTCCCCCTTGTCTTTTTGCTATACTTTTAAACCATTATGGCAAATCCCAGTGCCGAGGGATATGGACGGGGTGACAGTTTTATTGTCAACAAATGCCTTAAAACAATAGGGAGGCCCTTGGGCCTCCCGGGTTTGTTATGCTTTGGTAACCTTGTGGTGTTTAAGTTTTAAGATTCGGCTGTTATCAGGAAGTCCCCGTCGGGGGTCTCCTCCCAGGAGGCCTTGAGGCCCCTCGAGGAGCAGAACCGGATGACGTTTTCCCGGGACGTTGCGGTGCTTACCAGTATTGTTATTGGAAGCTCCGGTGATGAGTCCAGGGCCTTCTTGGTTAACAGTACCGGCTGGGGACAGGATAACCCCCTGGCGTCAACGGTTACGCTGGAAGACATGGTTAAAGATACCTCCTTTCCAGACCTGTTGAGACCGGGCCTAGACGTTCTCGTTCCTGCTCAGGAATCCCACTGCAAGGCAGAAAAGCATGCCCAAGGCCCACGCCCCCATGACGTAGGGGGACGGTCCCTTGACAGAGCTAGCCAGGGTGAAGTTATGGGCCACCGCGGCACCTACCAGCATCCCCAAGACGAACACCCCTGCGTCGGAGTCCCCCTCACCGGACATTATCACCTGCCGCCCAGGACACCCCCCGGCCAGCGTGAAGGCCAGGCCTGAGAGCATCATGCCCAGGAAGTTCCAAAGGTGTGATGGCTGTGCCACCGGCTGCCCCTCAACTCCAAGCTTGAACTGCCCCAGCGCCGCGTTCGTCACCGCCGCGGAGACCACCAGGGCCGCTATCCCCCAGAAGAGGTGCGGGTCCTTAAGCATTATGAGGTCCCTGAATGCCCCTACGGTGCAGAAACGGCTCCGCTGGGCCATCCAGCCTATGATCGCCCCAACCGCAAGGGATACCGCCACGGAAGCGTGCATGGAGCCCGGTCCCTTGGCGGAGAAGAAGATGGGCCCCGTAGGATCCCCCTCGGGGGTGCGCCCCATCAGGGGAGATGCCGCCAGGAGTGCCAGCAGCCCAAGCATCACCACCGGCATCACGTAGCCGGAGGCCTTCGAAGTAGGCCTCGACCTGCCCAGATTGAAGCCCTTCCAGAGGAAGCCTATCCCGATGCCTATGCCGGATATCAAACCCAGTATCCCCGCCACCGCCGTGAGGTCCCCTCCCGCAAGCCGGAGGTAGGCCCTCCAAGGACAGCCCAGGAATATCAGTGCCCCCACCATGGCGAACACCCCGAGGAAGAAACGGGTTATCGGTGAGGATCCCCCACGGGGCCTCATCTCCCCGAAAACCATGGAGGCCCCAAAAGCCCCCAGCAGGAGACCCGGTATCTCGGGCCTTAGATACTGCACGATGGCGGCCCGGTGTAACCCTAGGGCCCCTGCGATGTCCCTGGTGAAACAGGCCACGCACATCCCCATGTTGCCCGGGTTGCCAAGGTGTACCAAAATAGGAGCCAGTATACCCACTACGACCCCTGTTGCCACCGGTCCCCACTTAGAAGTAAGAAAGCAGCGCAATTAAGGTGTCCTCCTCTCCAGCACAAAATCTAGATTCTACCCCCTAAGACCTCCCGGAGGGCCTCCAAGGCGCTGAGTATGTCCTCCCGGGTGTTGAAATACCCCACCGAGAACCTCAATGCCCCGCCGGGGTAGGTACCCAGGGTCCTGTGGGCCAGGGGGGCACAGTGAAGCCCCGGCCTGGTCTCTATGCCCCGCTCTGACAGCTCCATGGCCAAGGTCCCGTTGTCCACCGACGGGTGGTTCATCGCCACCACCCCAAGGGATCCCTTGGGATCCGTCACGCCGTATACCTCGATCCCCGGTATCTCCCGCAAACCCTGGAGTAACAGCTCCTTGAGCTCCCCCTCCTTGTCCCTTATGGCCCTGACTCCCCACGGAATTGATCCATCTCACCGCCGCCAGGAGCCCCGCTATGCCTGGAAGGTTTGGGGTGCCCGACTCGAACTTGTCCGGCATCGCCGAGGGCTGGGTCTCCTCATGGGAGAAGCTCCCGGTCCCCCCCTCGATGAGGCTTGAACATGCCTCTGCCATCCAAGGGCTCCAAACTACCCCCCCTATACCCTGGGGGCCCATGAGCCCCTTGTGGCCGGTAAAGCAAAGAGCACCTATGGATAGGTCCGAGACGGATATCTCCTCCAAGCCTCCGGTCTGGGCGGAGTCCAGCACCAACGGCACGGACCTCCTGTGGCACGTCTCTGCCACCGCCTCAAGGTCCTGCAGGGTGCCGCACACGTTGCTTCCGTGGCACACTACCGCCAGGTCCCCCCCGCTTAAGGCGTCCCGGAAGCTGTCCAGCGGAAGGGTGCCGTCCTGACTGCAAGTCACTACCCGTACGGTCACGCCTTGCCCCTCCAGCCGCCTTAAGGGACGGATCACCGCGTTGTGCTCCATGGAGGTGGTGACCACGGTCATGCCGGGCTTAAGATAGCCCTTTAAGACCAAGTTGAGCGATTCCGTGACGTTGGAGGTGAACGTCACGTACCGGGGGTCCCCGTGGGAATAACCCCCAAACAGCTTGGCCAGCTCCTCCCTACAGCTGAGGACCATGTCCATGGTGCTCAGGTCCCTGGACGACGCGGAACCCCTCGCCAGGTTGGCCCCCCCTTGGGTCATGAAACGGTACATGGCCTCCGCCACCTCCGGCGGCTTGGGCCACGTGGTGGCAGCGTTGTTGAGGTAAACTCCCCTGGGATTCATCCCTTAAAACCCTCAGCCTATGGTCACGGTCTTGGGCATCCGGAACACCTGCTCGGTTATCTCGAACATGTTGGATATGGTGCCCACCGCCACTTGATCGGTTATCCCAAAGTGCTTGGTGCAGGTTCCGCATACCAACACCTGGGTGCCCTGGGCTTCCATCTCCCGGATGGTGTCGCTGGCGGAGGACTCCGGGAGGGCAAGGAAGACCCCGCCGTTCATCAGCGCCAAGACCCCGATACTCCCGGATTGCCTCATGGTGTCTAGAAACGCCTTCATGAGGGCCTCCCCAAGCTCCAGCGACTCGGTCCCCATGGTCCGGGATAGTATGAGAAGCCCCGTGTCGCTCGCGGTGCAGCAGCACTGTTCCCCCGGGGCGGACGAAACGCTGGCGTCGTGGACCCCCTTAGGAGCCGAACCGGCGCCCCCGCTGACGGACCCAGCGGCGATGCCCGATATGAGGGTTCCCTCAGGGGTATCCTCTCTCGTAACCCGGAACCCCCTGCCCTCCAGGAACCTGGTGACGTTCCCCGCCGCCACCGGGTTGTCCACCAGCACCTCCACCTCCGCCGCCCCTTGATCCACCGCCTCCTTGGTCATCATCACCGGTTTGGGGCAGCTCTTACCCCTGGCGTCTATCCTGATCAAGAAAGTCGCCTCCTCATTTAATTAATTTACCCTCGTTTGTACCCCCGTAAGGAGGGCGGAATTCAATGCCCCTTCCGCCCCCCTGGGATGCCTCATCGAAACCGCCTAAGAGGATGAGAAGAACATCACCTGGTCCTCCCTTTCACGGATAACTGAACCCAGCGACCCCATGAGAACCCCTGGGCCCTTGCAGGAGCACAGGATAACATGCCTATCCCTCGTGCTCGAGCGCCCTGCCCTCCCCGTTTATCACCTTGATCGCCACGTTAATCTCCCGGGCGCTTCGGACCAAAACACCCAATTCCCCCTCGTGGAACTTCAAGGCTATGCCGCAGCTCTCAGTGAGGTGCCTGGGGGATGGACATATGTGATGAGGAACCCCCAGCTCCTTAAGCCTCTTGTGGAGCATCATACCCTCCGATGCCCCTTCGAAAAGGCAGTACAGTTCAGCCACTCGAAGACCCCCTAAGGGCGGACAGGGCGGCCCCCAAGGCCCCGGCGTAGGCCCCGTCCTTAACCGGCTTTAGCCTCATCCTGTCGGTGGAGAGGAGCTCCCAGGCCCCGTCCAGCTCGGACAGGCCGCCGGTGAACGCGAAAACCCCCCCAGGGCTCAGGAAACTCCCCAGGGCCTCCAGCCGTCGGGCAAGGGAACGGAACATCCCCTTGGCCACCGCGCCCCTTCCCACCCCCCTGTTTAAAAGGGATATGACCTCGCTCTCCGCGAACACCGCGCACATGGAGCTGACCTCAACGGATTCGCCGGATCCCATGGCTTCCCCGATCATCTCCCGGATGTCACACCCCATGACCCGAGCCATGTTCTCCAGGAACCGGCCGGTGCCGGCGGCGCACCGATCGTTGACCCTGAAATCCAGCACCTTCCCCGATGCGTCCATCTCCAAGGCCTTGCTGTCCTGACCGCCCACATCCATCAATAACCGCTCCCCAGGCTCCAGCATCCTGGCCCCCATGGCGTGAGCGGATATCTCGGACACCACGCAAAAGTTATCAAAGACATCCCTGAGCAGATGACGCCCGTAACCGGTGAGCCCCGCAAGGGGTGCCCGGGGAAGACGGGAGGGGAGGGATCGTAAGTCCGCACC
The DNA here is from genome assembly GCF_000237825.1 of Thermanaerovibrio velox DSM 12556. Lineage (NCBI taxonomy): Bacteria > Thermotogati > Synergistota > Synergistia > Synergistales > Synergistaceae > Thermanaerovibrio > Thermanaerovibrio velox. The sequence continues at coordinate 1,586,934 of NZ_CM001377.1, read as the reverse complement.
CTCGGAGGATATCCTTCCCATGTCCGCTATGCGGCGTCCGTCTAACAGGACCCACTTTATGAACCGGCTTCCCGCGTCTATGCCCAGTGCAGTCATCGTAACCGCCTTCCATTCGTTTATAAGGACCCCTAGAGGCTCTCCAGGAACGCCTCAACCCGGGTCCTTAGCTGCCCCTCGTCCCCCGGGGCGTAGTCGGTCTCAAGGCACAGAAGGGGTATGCCCTCCTCCTTGAGCCGCCTCTTAAGGGCCCCTTCCTCCACCTGGTAGGTGGAGCAGAAGCTCAAAGTAACGTCCACCACCCCGTGGACCTTGTACTCCCTGGCCAGCTCCACCACATCATCCAACCGGCCCTGGTTGGGGGAGAAGCACGCGCAGTTTATGCCGTTCATGTAACGGTCCGCCAGGGCGTCTATCAGCCCCTCCAGATCCTTAGGGGAAGTGTCGACGGAGCCTTTGAAATACCTGGTGCCGGTGCAGTTCTCCTCCACCACCACCGAAGCGCCGCTGGTCTCCAGGATGTGATGAACCTTCCAGTTGGGCACCACTATGGGGCTGCCGGTTAAGAGTATCCGCTTGGTTCCCTTGGGGAACACCCCGAAGCCGGAGCTCACCCGGTCCCTGCACTCTTGAACCAGCTGGTTCGTCATGGAGGTGAACCTTTCTGGATCGTCGTAAAAAGCTATCTGGGACACCACCAGGGAATCTATGCCGGAGATCGGAACCGGGTCGGCCTTGCGGGTCTCGTAAAGGCCCCTAAGGGCCTCCCTCTTGGCCTCCACCTTCCGGATGCCCTCCATTAGACCCTCGTAGGTGAGCTTCCTGCCGGAAAGGTCCTCCAGCCTTTTGATTAGCTCCCTCACCTGGGACCTCCAGAGGTCCATGCCCTCCTTGGACTTGCGGTTGGGCAGGTCCATCACGTGGGTTGGCACCAGCCGCCCCATCTCCTCCCAGGCCTTCTTCTTACCGTCGCAGGTGTTCTCCGCCACCACCAGGTCCACGGACTGGAAGTAGGGGCACGTCTTGGAGAGCTTGGCTCCTATGGCGGCTTTTATGAGGGGGCACAGGTTTCTGGGCAGTACCTTCTCCCCCTCGGGAACCCAGAACTGGGATCCCGCGCACAACCCCACCATAAGCCCCCCAAGAGCCAGGACTATCTCCTCCGGCACGTAAACGCAGAAGGACCCGACTACGAACCCACCGTTCCTCTTGTGGTCCACCAGCTCCTTTATCCTGAGCCCGTGAACCTCCGCTATGACCATATTGAAGTAGTCCATTCCGGAGGGCCTGTCCTTCTGATGAAGGAAGGCCTCCTCGAACAAGGGGGGCAGGGCGGCACAAAGCTTGTCATGCAGTGCCAGGTCGAGTCCAAGTTCGCTCCACATCTCACGGTAGTCCGCCAAGGGACACTCCTCCTTCCGGTTCTCCCGTTCTACAACGGGATATACAACCCCTAGGTGTAAAACCAAGGGCTTTTTGAATTAAGAACCGGAAACCGATGGGGACGGTTTTCTGCGGGAGCCTGACGAGGGCCGTCTAATGCCAGGCCCCCGGCGCTTGAGATTTATACAGGGGAGGGCCGAACCCACCGGCTTCCGGTTTTCATGGGGTTGGCGCGCATGCCATGCGGCAAGTCGTGGCCTCAAAGGATGCGCATGTCTACCCCTCCTCTGCCGGTGGTCTAAGAGATCACGATGTATGATAGCACAAGGTTTCAAAATAGAAACTTATATTAGGTAATCCACGCAACCTGCTATAATCATATCATAACCAATTGCATGTTAGGAGGATATAGTCCTTTGAGCGAAGATCGTCTGGGCAAGGACCCAATATCGTCTTTGATCGTAAAGTTCTCGGGCCCCGCCATAGGGGCTCTTATAGCCCACGCGCTTTACAACATAACCGACCGGGTGTTCGTGGGCCGGGCGGTGGGGTCCGAGGGGCTTGCGGCCCTCTCCCTGGCGTTCCCCTTGATGCTGGCCTTCATCGCCCTTGGGCTTGTGACCGGGGTGGGAACCTCTTCCCGGATGGCCATATGCCTTGGGGCCTCCGACCGGGATGGGGCATTGAGAGCCCTGGGCAACGGGGTTCTCCTGGCGCTCATAGGCGGAGGGGTTTTCGTAGCCGCCTCCGTTGCGGGGATGGACTTCTTCGCTTCCACCCAGGGCGGTGAGGGAAGGGTCCTGTCCTTGTCCCGGGACTACATGAGGATAGTGCTGCCGGGGTCCATCTTCTCCGTGGTTGGGATGACCATGACGCCGGTTTTGAGGGCCCTTAACAGGCCCAACGCCGCCATGGGGGTGCAGCTGGCGGGGGCGCTGCTCAACGTGGGGCTCGACTGGTGGTGGGTCATGGGGCTTGGGGCGGGGGTCAAGGGGGCCGCCTGGGCTACCCTGGTATCCCAGGCCTTCATGGCCCTGTGCGGTGCGGTTATGGTCTTTAGGACCTCCAGGGTTGCCCCGAGGCACTTTTTGCCGGACCCCGCTTTGATAAGGCGCATAGTATCCGTGGGGCTTCCATCGGGGCTCACGGAGATGGGGTTCACCATAGTAATAGCCCTCATGAACCGGCAGGTTAAGTTCTACGGGGGCGACGCGGGTTTGTCCGCCCTTGGGATATTCTTTGGCCTGGACGCGCTCTTCTTCCTCCCCGCTATAGGGGTGGGGGAGGGGGCCCAGCCGATAATAGGCTACAACTACGGGGCGGGAAACCTTGAGAGGGTTAGGAAAACCACCTGGACCGCGGTGGCCTACGCGGTTGGATACTTTTGCATAAGCCTTATTGTGGTGCAGGTTTTCGCCCAGGAGCTGGCGGGGCTCTTCGTAAAGGACGACCCGGAGCTCCTCAAGATGGCCGCCTGGGGACTCAGGGTTTCCTACGCCGGGGCCCCAATGGCGGGGATGTCCATAACCGCGGGATACTACTTCCAGGGCATCGGCAACTGGAGGGCGGGGCTTCTGTCCGCCCTGTGCCGGGTGGTGCTGTTCGTTCTGGTCCCCCTTATGGTGCTGCCTCCCATATTCGGTATAACCGGCGTATGGATGGCGCTGCCCGTGGCAGACCTTGGGGGGTGCCTGTTGGGCTTCTACCTGGTGAGCAAAAGCCTTAGGTCCATATCATCCAGGGGACTTTCGGGACGGTAGGAGAACCCCCGCGTCGGACACCAGGGCCTCCAGCACCGCCAGGGGTCTTGGGGGGCTGAACAGAAAGCCCTGTATGCAGCCTATGCCCATGTCAGTCACGGCGGAGCACTGCTCTTTGGTCTCCACCCCTTCCACCACGGTCTCTAGCTTAAGTGCCTTGGCCATTCCCAGTATGGCGGAGATGAGGGCCATGTCCCTCTCGTTTCGCGGGACCTGGTTCACGAAGGACTTGTCCACCTTGAGCCCGTCAAGGGTGAAGTCCCTGAGGTAGCTCAATGAGGAGTACCCGGTTCCGAAATCGTCTATGTAAACCTTTACCCCGGTTCTCCTCAAGTCCAGGAACACCTTTTCAGCCCTTCGCCGCTCCTCAAGGATGGCGTTCTCGGATATCTCAACTATGAGAAGCCGTGGGTCCAGATTGGACCGCTCCAGGGCCAGCCGTATCTTCTCCTCCGGGTTGCCGAGCCGGAGCTCCGTGCCCGATAGGTTCACCGAGACGGGAACCTCCCCTATGGGGCCCTGGGACCACTTCTTGGCGTCCATGCAGGCTTGATTGAGCACCCACTCGCCTATCTCCAGTATAAGGCCCGTGCTCTCCGCTATGGGTATGAACTTGGAGGGGGGCACATAGGTACCCTTGCCGGTGGGCCAACGGAGCAGCGCCTCCATGGCCACCACCTTGCAGTTCAACGGGTTTACCAGGGGCTGGTAATGCAGCTGAAAGTGTCCCTCCCTAATGGCCCGCCTGATGCCGTTCTCCAACACCATCCTCATGGTGAAGTCCCTTCTTATATCCCTGTCGTACCTTACGCACCGGCCGCCCCCGAGCTCCTTTGCCCTCCGCAGGGCGTGAAAGGCCTTGTCCAGGAGCTCGTCTGGCCTGGTGCCGTCACATGGGGACACCGATATCCCCACGCTGCAGCTCACGTTTATCACCGGATGGGTCTCGGATAGAGGAGCCTTGAAGGCCTCCACAACCCGGTTCCCCAGCGACAGGGTTTCAATCTCGTCGTGAGGGAGGATCACCGCGAACGTGTTACCCTCCAGCCTGAAGACCCCTTCGTTCTTGCCCACCGCGTCCTTTATCCGGCGAAGGGCCAGATGAAGCATCCGGTCTCCTCCGTCGTGTCCTAAGAGCACGTTCACATCCCTGAAGCGGTCCATGTCCGCCAATAGGAGCCCTACGGGCTTTTCGGCGCTGGGGATCATCTCCGATAACCTGCTCAATAGGTATGAGCGGTTTGGCAGGGCGGTCACCGGGTCGTGGGTGCAGATCCAAGTGGGGGGTGTCTCATGAGGCGGCGTCTCCGCCAGCACAAGAAATCCCACCCTGCCGAATCGAGGGTCGTTTATGGATCTCACCAAAACCTTGAGGGGCAGCGCCGCCCCGTCCATGCGGCGCAGGTTTACCTCTCCCTCCCACTGACCCTTGTTCTTGACTATCCAGGCCACGCTGGAGGCCGTGGCGGGACTCTGGAGGAAACGGGAGAACCGCTTGCCCAGCAGGCGGTTCATGGGGGCCTTCAGGTGCTCCCTCATGGCCCTGGTGGCCGCCATAACCCGGCCCTCGTGATCGAGCACCGCCCCGATCCGGTCCAAATGCTCCAACAGGAGCTCCTCCCACAGGGAGCTCCTCCCCAAGGAGGCCATCACCGCCACCCCGGAGGGGACTGGGGTCACAAAGGCCATCACGCTCCGGTCCCCCAAGGGAAGATGGAGCCTCGAAATCCTTCCCCTCAGGGCCCATAGGAACGCCTTTCTCAAGGCCCTGGGGGGTTGCCCACCGCAACCTCTCCTATCGTCCGGGATCCCAAGCTCCCGGGCCAGCTCTAGCCCCTCTTCGTTTTGATCCAGCAGATCCCCCGTGGGAGACGCGAGGAAGATAGCCCAGCCCTGCTGCTTCAAAGTGTTCGGAGTGAAGACGTCTTTGAGGCTGGGTGATTTTGATCGCATGGCCGAGTCTCCTTTGCTGGGGGAGTGATTTTCCCTTGAGGGTTCCGCTGTAGATAGCTGTCATTAGATATTTTACAACCTTGCGACCCCATGAGGTCGCAGACTCTCAGGTCAATGGTATCAAAAATGTATAATTAATCAAGGGCTAAAGAACCATAAAAACGAGACGGAGATCCCGTGCTCCATGGGACCTCCGTCCTTAGGTCCTGTGCGTTTTAGCTTATCCAAGCCACTTGTGGATGGAGGCCTTGTAAAGCCTGTGAAGGTGTTGGGTGACCGGTCCCGGCTTCCCGTTCCCTATGCGTCGCCCACCTATGCGCACCACCGGCAGGATTTCCTTGATTGAACCGGTTATGAAGGCCTCGTCGGCGGTCTCCAGCTCGTTGACCCTTGGGCAGCGCTCCTCTATCCTGAACCCCGCCTCCTTCGCCAGGTGCAGCACTATCCCCCGGGTTATCCCCGCCAACACCCTTCCCACCGGGGCGGTTATTAGCTTCCCCCCGGCGCAGAGGAAGAAGTTGCTGGAAGAGGCCTCGGTTATCTCCCCGTTGGGGCAGAACAGGGACTCGAACACGTCCCCCATCCCCGCAACCGGTATGTAGCCGAACATGTAGTTTATGCTCTTGATCAGCGGGAACGGCCGCTCCATGGCCACCGGCTGAAGGGCTATGCCGGTCCTGTACAGCTCCGGATCCGGCAGCTCCAAGGGCTCCACCAGCACGTAGAGCCTGGGCCTTGGAAAACGCTTGTTCTCCATCACGTCCCCTCCGGTTATGTAGGGCTTCATTATGACCTCCCCCTCCGGAAGCTCCGGACGGGCCAGGATCTCCTTGAATATCCGGGGTATCCGGGCCACCATGTCCCGGGCCTCGATCCCCGCCTGTTCCGCACTCCTTAAAAGCCGCTCCAGATGCGGTCCCGGGGCGAACGGCCGCCGGTCGTAGGTCCTTATGGACTCGAATACCCCTATCCCCCTCTGTATGGCGTAGTCCGACAAGGGTACGTATGCCTTTTCAAGCGGGGTGAACTCACCGTCGTGATAACAGAACATCATCACAAACCCTTCTTTCCCTAGTGGTGGTCAAGCCATAAGTATAATCCAAAAATCAAAATGCGCCATGACGACGGGAGCCCCAGGTTGTATATTTGATCTGTCACACCCCCTGGGATTCGCCGTGGGATTGGGATATGCTGCAGCATGGTAAAATCGGGTTTTGAAAAGGGGGGGGTCCCGCATGAAGGTTATGGCCCTTAACCTATCCTCCGGGGGGCTTGAGTTCGCCTCGGCTAGGCCCGGCGGGGGGGAGTGGATCAAGGGGATGGTGCCGCTTAGATCCTTTGACGAGTCCGAGGCCCGCACGGTCTCTGAGAGGCTGGCGGCTTCCTTGAAGGGGGAGCCGGTGGACCTGCTGGCCGCCAGCGGAGGGCTGGATGCTCCCCTGAACGGAGGGGTTTACTTTCTAAACGATGACCTGGAGGGCCGCCTGGCCTCCGCGGGGGCCATCGGCTTCGCCCCCCTGGTGGCCCTTTTAACCGCAAGGCTCCTTGGCCTGCGGGCCCTCTTGGTGGAGCCCATGACGTCCTCGGAGCTGCTCCCCCATGGGCTCATCACCGGCCTGCCGGAGCTGCCGGTTCGCCCTTTGAGACACGCCCCCCAGGTAAAGTGGTGCAACATGCTTGCCCGGGAAGAGGGGCTGTTCCCCCAGGACGCGTCATCGGTGGTGGCGTACCTCGGCAGGGGTTTCTCAGTGTGCGCCTTGAAGGGGGACAGGGTCCTGGACTCCAACAACCCGGAGGAGACCGGGCCTTTCTCCGTGGCCTTTTCCGGGTCGGTCCCCGCCATGGACCTCATAAGGGAGGCCTTGAGCGGCCGAAGGAGCCGGGAGGAACTGGTGAGGCTCCTGGCGGGGGGCGGCGGGGTGGCGGGGTACCTTGGAACGTACCTGATGACCGAGGTGGAGGCGTCGTACCAAAGAGGCAGCCAAAGGGCGGCGGAGGTGGTAAGGGCCATGGCCCACCAGGTCTCTCAGTCCCTATGGGCCATGGCGGGAGCGCTTGACGGCGCTGTGGACTTCATAGCCCTCTGCGGCGGGTGTGCCGCCTTCTCCGATCTGTCGGACCTCATATCCCGCCGAGTCCAGTGGATAGCCCCGGTCTTCAGGTACCCCAGGATAACCGGCCTCCAGGCGGTGTCTGAGCTGGCCTTGAGGTCCCTGGACGGCAGGTACACCCCGCCGGCGGAGATAGGCCCCCTTTAGGTTAACGATTCCATCTTGGGCTCCCGGCATAGGAGCTCTTCCATGAGCCTGCGGGGCACCTCACCCTCGAAGAGGACCCGGTAAACCCCTTCGCATATGGGCATGTCAATCCCCCACCAGGCCGCGTGGCTCCTTATGGCCTGGGCGGTAAAAGCCCCCTCCGCCACCTGTCCAAGCTCCGCCTTGGCCTGGTCAAGCCCCATGCCGGAGCCTATGAGCATCCCCAGCTTCAAGTTCCTGGAGTTGGAGCTGAAGCAGGTGGCCATTAGATCCCCTATGCCCGCAAGACCCGACAGGGTGAGCGGGTCCGCCCCCATCCTCAAGGCCAGCCGGGATATCTCCGCAAGGCCCCTGGTGGCCAGGGCGGAGACGCTGTTGTCCCCCATGCGCATGGCCCTCGCCATGCCGCAGGCTATGGCGATCACGTTCTTCACCGCTCCCCCCAGCTCCACCCCGGTCACGTCGGAGCTTCCGTAGACCCTGAAACGGCTGCTGTTGACCAGCCCCTGCCAGAGCACCGCCTCCTGCGGATCTTCGGAGGCGATGACCACCGCGGTGGGAAGCCCAAGGGCCACCTCCTCCGCGTGGCTCGGGCCGGACAGCACGGAGTACCTGTTCCCCGGAGATTCCTCCTCAAAGACCCGGTGCAGCAGGTGCCCCGTCGATATCTCTATGCCCTTCGCCAGGTTGAGCCACCGGCGAGGAGAGGCACAGGCAGACCTGGAGGAACGCAGGAGCTCCCTAACCCCTTGGGCTGGCACCGCCACCACCGTGAGGTCCGACGCCCCCAAGGCCTCCGACAGGTCGGACGTAACCCTTACGTTGGGGGAAAGCAGGAGATCCCTCAGGTACCTGGGGTTCCTGCCGGAGGACTCCATGTGGCGGGCCATCCCCGGGTCCCTGCACCAAAGGACCACCCCGTGCCCGTTCCTGCCCAATAGATCCGCCACCGCGGTCCCCCAGCTCCCGGCCCCCAGCACCGAGATAGTCATCGCTTCGCTCAAACCTCACAACCCCCCTGGGTCCCAAGTCCCTTCCTGCATGGTACCGCTGCAGTAACCGGGCCTATGGTTTATAATTCAAAGACAGCAGTCCCCTTGGGGACACGGTAATTATACCCATCATCCTTTTGAGGAGGGACTTTTTTTCATGCCCCATTTTGACAAGCTGAAGCTTACCAGGTCTGCCCTGGTGGGAGCTCTTTACGTGGCCCTCACCATGGCCTTTGCCCCCATATCCTACGGGCCCGTTCAGTTCAGGGTCTCCGAGGTGCTCACCCTGTTCCCCTTCCTGTGGCCCGAGGCCCTGGCGGGGTTGGGCATAGGGTGCCTCATATCCAACCTTGCGGGGGGATTCGGCTGGGTGGACGTGGTGTTCGGAACCCTTGCCACGGTCATGGCGGGATACCTCACGATGAAGTCCAAGAGCGTCCTCATGGGGGCCCTTTGGCCGGTGCTGGTTAACGGGGTCATCGTGGGTGGGTATCTATCGGTGCTGCTCAACATGCCCTGGCACCTCTCTATGGCCTACGTGGCCTTGGGGGAGGCGGGGGTGTGTTTCGGCCTTGGGGTGCCCCTCGTGAAGGCCCTCATGCGGCTTCCGGAGGGACGGCTCGGGGTGCTGAAAGGCAGGGACCGGTGAGGAGGGGTTGACCGGATGAGCTGGCTTTCCAACCTGTCCTGGCGGCTTAAACAGCTTAGCTACCCCGAGGAGTTCCGCCTTCCGGAGCCAGAGTTCGACGGAGATCAGCTGGACACCCTGGAGGACCTGGTGCAGCTCATACAGCCCGCCCTCATCTCCGCCGAGGACCTTCACCGGCGGGACAGGCGGGAGCTGGCCCGCTTCATGGCGGAGCTTGGCACCGGGGTGTGGCGGGTGAAGAAGAAGGTGGAGTCCATGAAGCGGGTGCCTAGGGAGATAAAAGAGGCCATATACGCCCTGGAGAGCACCTGGGAGTCCATGGCCCAGGACGGGGTGCAGGTCATAGACCACGTGGGGGAGGTTCCGTTGGGCATGGTCCCCAAGGTGGTAAAGGTGATTGAGGTGCCAGGCCTTGAGAGGGAGATGATAGTTGAGGCCCTCAAGCCCACCATCATGCTCAAGGGCGAGGTAATACAGGTTGGGGAAGTGGTGCTTGGGCGCCCCGGAGGTGAGGCCAGAGATGGCGATACCGCATAGGAGACATCACGGGGCCCCTAAGCTGGAGGGACTTCCCAACAGCTCGGGGGCTAAGGCCGTTTTGGAGGGGTACCAGCGGGTGGAGGCCATAGCCGCCCTGGTGGAGTCGGTGATCATATGGCGGGCCCAGTGGCTCTTGAAGCGCGGGGCCATGCAGGAGGCGGAGGACATCCTCTTCCGCCTGATCTTCAAGGAGGGCTCCAGGAACCCGGAGGCCATGGACCTCCTGGGCCGCATATACTTCCACCGGGGCCAGGATCTTAAGGCGGTGGAGATCTGGAGGCGGGCCCTGGAGCTGCAGCCCTGGAACATCCACCTCAAGCGGACCTTGAGCCTTGCCAAGAGCCTGGAGGAGGGCAAGAGGTCTGCCATACTGGCGGCCCACCGGATCGGCCTTGCCCTAAAGGGGGCGTTGGCAAGTTGGGGGGATCTGCTCGGTACTCTTCGGGGTTTTCGTTGGAGCCAAGCACTTGGAAAGGTGGCTCAAGGGGCCGGAGCCCGCGGCGCTGGAGGCCCACTACTACTACGACGTGTCCAAACTGTCCCAGCCGGTTAAGGGGACCTACCCACTTGGGTTCACCCGGGTGAAACAGGGTACATCCATCTCGAGGGGCCGGGTGGAGGTGCTGGTGGAGCAGGAGGGGGACTCCGTCAGGGTTTTTGGCAAGGTGCCCAGCCTTCTCACCCGGTATCAGGTGGAGATGGCGGTTTACGCCATGGACGGGGTCAAACACGTGGACCTGAGGGGCCTCGAGGTACAGCGCAGCTACCGGGTTCAGCGGGGCGACAGCCTGTGGCTCATATCCCGAAGGCTCTACGGGGAGGGGCAGGCCTGGACCGTGCTTTCCAGGCACAACGGGTTGGAGGACCCCTCTAGGCTCAAGGTGGGTCAGACCCTGAACCTGCCCTTGGGGGACGAGGAACTCGTACCGGATCGTAGATGATCTCCCGCGGGTGACAGGACCGAAGCACATGACCGTGGAGAACGGAAGCTCCGACAGGTCCTTTAGGGAAAGGATGGGGTGCGCCGAGGCGGTGGCCCGGGTGGTGTTCCTTTGGGTGATCTTCCTGGGGTTCAGCCTGGCGCTTAAACGTTTAGCTCCGCAGCTGTCGCTTGACGTGAGACCCGTCAATCCCCTCAAGGCGGGGGTGGCCATGGCAGGACTGTGGGCGGCCTTTAAGGTTGCCGGTTGGCTCACCCAGGGGTTCATGGATGCCCTGGAGCGAAGGTACGGCCCCTGACGCCGGTGCCAGCCCCTCCCGCTGTAGCCGCTGGTATCAGGCGAAGACCCCAGGGGGAAGGGAAGCGGTGGTGGCCCTGCAGAGCACCATCACCTCCCCCTTTGCCTTTGGATCCCTTATGGCGGACATGTTGATCACCAGCGACGTCCTCCGGGACCTTAGGTGAACCCGGAGGATGGGCTTCTTGCCCTCTCCGGCGGCCAGGAACTGGTCCCGGACCCTCTCCCGGTCCTCGCTGTCCATTAGGTCCCAGATCTTCATGCCTTCCAGCTGGGGCAGGTCCCCGAAGAGGGATGTCATCGACCTGTTGGCGAAGCTTATGGCCCCGTAGGGGGAGCAGAGGGCCACCATCAGGTCCATGCGGTCCAGGATGTCCGTGGTGCGTCTTGCCTCCATCACCGCCCTCCTCTCCACCCCTTTCGCGTAGTTGATAAGGCCGTTCATGGCCTTGGCTATCCCGCTGAGCTCCCCGGCTTCCAGATCCAGGACCTCCAGGCTGCCCGTTGAGGTCATATGGGCCAGCTTATCGTACACTTCCTTAAGGGGTTTGCTTATGTGGGTTTGATGCCATGTCATTAGGGAGACGAAGGTGCCTAGACCGAGCAGGGCAATCCCCAAAAGCACCCGGCCCATGAGTGCTCGTACCTCCCTCGCGATCCAGCGGTTGATCCTTATACGTCCCTCCGCTATGGGCTTGTCTGAGGGGTCCGTCAGCGGTACCACCCCGTCAATGGTCGATGAGTTGACCGGTACTATCACCGGTTCCTTCCCGTTCTTGGTGGAATGGGTTGCGCCCTCCGGAGGTGCCGGGGATATCTCGATAAGGCCCGGTATCACCCTCTGCAACTCCTTGAGGTTCGGCAAGGGGCGGGTCATGACGAGCCAGCCTTCCATGGGCCGTTTGGAGTCGCTGTCCCTAACCTGTCTTGCGGCCACCAGGTATACCTGGTGGCCTAAGGATATGATCCCCCTGGAGTAGCCGGTCTTGTAATTCCTTGCCAGGATGTCCTTTAGGATAGACAGCTCTTCCCCGGAGCAGCCCGTAAGGGCTTTGGTCCCCTGGACGTACCTCCCATGCCATCGGACGGACAGGTCCTTCTTGAAGAAAACCACGTGGCTCAGGTCGGCGTTATCGAAGGACATGAGGTTCAGGTTTTCCTTCTCGAATGAAGGGTCGTCTTCCTGAAGGAATCGATATGCCTGGTCCCAGTTGGCCCAATCTATGCACAGCAGGTCCAGCTGGGCGGACTGGTGATCCAGAAAGCCTTGGAGCTCCCTTCCCCTGGCCCTCGCCTCCTCCACTTCAAGCCTGAAAAGGGCCCGATCCGCGTGCTCCATGAGAGCCAGAAAGAGCATGCCGGACAGAACCATGAACATAAGGGCGAACCCCAAAGGCATCTTCCACCAGTTGTTTTCCAAGGAGCTCCCCCCCGTCGACATGCGTGAACGCTTCAAGCGGATTATATCACCGGTGTAATCCTAAGTTTCCATGCCCCGGGTGATTATGCCGGTGGGTTGGATGGTAAAATCAAAGGGTTAACAGGGTTTTCGGAGGAGGGGGACGGTGCGTTTTCTGGTAGCGGAAGATGACGTGAGCAGCAACCGCCTTTTTCAGATCTACCTTTCTGAACTGGGGGAGTGCCGCAGCGCCCTTGACGGCGCGGAGGCCCTTAAGCTGTTCGAGGAGGCGGTGAACGGCGGAGATCCCTTTGACGCGGTCCTTTTGGACGTCCTCATGCCTCAGATGGACGGGGTGGACGTTTTCAGCCGCGTCCGTTCAATGGAGGCCCGGTTGGGTTTGGCTCCCACGCCGGTGGTCTTCCTCTCCGCCCTCGGGGAAGAGGATGTGCTTGGGGCGGTGGAAGGGGATCCCCTTGTGGCGGTGGTGCGCAAGCCGGTTTCCAGGGGTACCCTCAAGGAGGCGCTGGATAGGCTCTTAGGTTCCCCCGGAGGTTCTTAGCCGTAGGGGTTGATGAGTTATCGCATCCCGTTGGAGGTGTTCTAATGGCTTTGGAGGAGATAGTGGGTCCCGTGATGGTGGGGCCCTCTTCGAGCCACACCGCTGGGGCGGTGAGGCTTGGCAACCTCGCCAGGCTCTGCTGGGGCGGGGAGGTACGAGAGGTTGACCTATTCCTCAGGGGCAGCTTTGCTGCCACCTTCTGGGGACACGGCACGGACAAGGCCCTGCTGGCGGGGATCATGGGGTTCTCCCCCAGCGATGAATCCCTTAAGGACTCGTTCAGGATAGCCGCGGAGCGGGGTCTCAAATACCGGTTTCACGCGGAGAAGGTGGATGGAGCCCATCCCAACTCGGTTCGTTTTGTCATGAGGGATGACGACAAGGTCATGGAGGTTGTGGGGGCCTCCCTGGGCGGCGGGGCGGTGGAGCTGCAGGAGGTGGACGGCTTCAGCCTCAGGGCCTCCGGAGAGCTTCCCACCATGATCACCTTTCACCGGGACGAGCCGGGGGTCATAGCGGCGGTGAGCGCCATCCTGGCGGAGGCGGGTATAAACGTGGCGTCCATGAACGTTCACCGGCAGGGGCGCGGCAAGGGGGCTGCCATGGTGCTGGAGTTGGATGCCCTGCCTTCGGAGGGAGTGGTGGAGCGGATAAGCAGATGTCACGGGGCCATAAGGCGGCTGCTCCTGATACCTTCCCTCGGAGAGGAGGCCGCAAGATGAGGTCCTTCGAGGCGATCCTGGAGAGGGCGAGGAGCCTTCCGCTCCCGGAGGCCGTGCTTTCCATGGAGGAGGAGGAGCGGGGTGTACCCAGGGATGTGGTGTTGGAGCGCATGCTCTCCCGCCTTCGGGAAATGAAGGCCTCGGTGGTGTCGGTGGAGCAGCGTCCCCCGAGGGCCAAGCTGGTGGGGGGGGAAGGGGAGCTGCTGGAGAGCTTCAAGCGCTCCTGTTCCCCCCTGTCGGGGGATTTCGTGAGCCTCGCCTGCTCCATATCGATGAAGGTGGCGGTGGGGAACGCCTCCATGAGGCGGATAGTGGCCTGCCCGACCGCCGGCAGCTGCGGAATAGTGCCGGGGGTCCTGGGGGCTTACTCCAGGACCAACGAGGTGTCCGAGGAGGAGCTTCTCAACGGGCTCTTGGTGGCCGGCGCGGTGGGGGCTGTCATAGCCGAGCGGGCCACGCTGGCCGGGGCGGAGGGAGGGTGCCAGGCGGAGTGCGGTGCCGCCGCTGCCATGGCCTGTGCCGCCCTGATCCAGCTCAGGGGGGGGTCCCCGGAGGCGGTCTTCCACGGCGCCGCCTTGGTCCTCCAGTCCATAATGGGCATGGTGTGCGACCCCGTGGCGGGCCTTGTGGAGGTCCCCTGCGTGGTGAGAAACGGCACCATGGTGGGGGTAGCGGCCCTGTGCGCCGACATGGCCTTGGCGGGGATCAGATCCACCATACCGCCGGACGAGGTGGTCGACGCCATGGCGGCGGTGGGCCGGGCCCTTCCCTCTGCCCTTCGGGAGACCTCGGAGGGAGGCCTTGCGGCCACCCCGACGGGGCAGCGCATAGCAAGACAGCTGCTGGCGGAGGCCCCGAGGCTCGATTGAGAATTGATAGAGGTCCTGAGGGACCGCTTGTGAAAAAGAAAGGATAAGGGAGCCGGCGAGGCCTGGGGTGTCAGGGTTTGACCGGACACCCCAGGCCTATTAGGGATCTTATGTGGAGCACTGCCTCAAAGACCTGGGTTGACGGATCCTCTTGGAAGTGGAAGAGGTGGCTTTCGCAGCCGCAGTCGGATGACCCGAACCTGGCTATACCTCGTCCCCCCAGCCTGGCCATCCGGTCCGCAAGCAGGCACTCCAGCCTTAGGTCGGCCCTTATGGGGAAGGCCCGCTTTGCGGTGCACAGGGACGACAGGTAGTCCACGTGCCATCTCATGGTCTTGTGCCCCCTTAGGTGCCTTGCCATCCTGCTAGTAAGCCCCCCCATGCCGGATCCCACGTATACGTAGTATCCCCTTTCGAAGCGGATGACCCCTAGGGCCCCCACCTCCGCATCGGTGTCCTCCTCCAGTTTCATTATCACGCAGTAGCTTCCCCGGTCCGCCATATGGGGTATTGCGGGTTCGATGGGTATCGGGATCTCCACCGGTTCTGCCAGGAGCTCAAGGGATGGGGACATGGATATGCCCGCCGCCATCAGCCTTACCCCCCTTTTGGAGGCCTCCACGAAGGCCCCGGCGAAGTCCGGGTCCGTGTGCCAGTCCGGCAGGAACGCCTTGGGGGCGGTGGACTGAACAAGGAACAGGACCCCCTTTTCCATGTGGTCCATCTCAGCCAGGTGCCGTAGGTGTTTCGTGCCCCTTTCGGAGGGGGCGTCCGGGAAGAACGCCGCAAGGGAGTTGAACAGGGTGCAGCACTTGACCTCCAGGACCATGGGGGAGGAGGGGCCCTCCAGCAGGAGGTCGAAGCGGCTGTGGTGGTAACGGACCTCCCGGGCGGTCACCCTGAAACCCTCCAGCTGGGGTATCAAGCCCCGGTCTATCAGGGCTTCCGCCACCCGGTTCATCCTCACCGTGTCCAGGTGGACGAAGTCCCCGTTTCGCAGTGTGCCGTGTATCTTGTAGCGCTTGGCCCCCTGGGATGGGAGCAGGTACACGGTCTGTCCCGGGAAGAGCAGTTCCAGGAGCCTTCCTGGGTTTGGCAGGTGGGCCTCTGCGGTTTCACCGTCCACCATGACCTCCGCCACGAAGCGGTTTAGGCGCCGTAAGAACCTGCCCTCCACCGGGGCCGGGTTTCCCAGCTCGCTGAATTTTATGGGGTAGCTTGGTTTACAAAGCCCCATCGGGATCTTTATATCTCCTTGGAAGTTGGGATTACGTTCCTAATTTTACCTTATCGATGGGATTTATAAGGGAAAGGGGGCCGGCGGCCGGCCCCCTGCTGATTAGGTCCCTTTGGTGGTGCTTGGGATCGATTTTCTGGCTTACGCCATGGTTATGACGGTGCCCTCCCGGCCCTCCAGGGCGTCCACCGCCTTGTAGAGAGAGGTGATGATGGCCTTCTTGCCAGGGAAGGTCCTGGCGAACTTGACCGCCGCCAAGACCTTGGGGAGCATGCTCCCGGGGGCGAAGTGCCCCTCCTCCATGTACTTGATGGCCTCCGCCACGGTCATGTGGGAGAGGTCCTGCTGGTTGGGCTTCTTGAAGTTTATGCAGACCTTGTCCACCTCGGTGAGGATGAGGAGGATGTCCGCCTCGATCTCCTCCGCCAGCTTCTCCGCCGCCAGGTCCTTGTCGATCACCGCCGCCACGCCGGAGAGGGAGCCGTCCATGTTCTCAATCACCGGTATGCCGCCGCCGCCGGCGGTCACCACGATGGTGGTGTCCCACAGCCTCTTGACCGCGGATATCTCGGCGATCTTCTTGGGCTCCGGAGAGGCCACGACCCGTCTCCAGCCCCGGCCCGCGTCCTCCTTCATGACGTAGCCCTTCTCGGCCATGAGCTTCTTGGCCTCCTCCTCGGTGTAGAAGGGGCCTATGGGCTTCGTTGGGTTCTTGAACGCCGGGTCGTTGGCATCCACGACCACCTGGGTCACCAGGGTGACCACCGGGATGTTGAGGTTCCGGTTCCTCAGGGCGTCACGGAGGGCCTGCTGAATCTGATAGCCTATGTAGCCCTGGCTCATGGCGCCGCACACGTCAAAGGGCATGGCGGGGGTCTCCGGGTTCATCTGGGCGGCGATCTCCTGTCCCAGCACTATGCGGCCCACCTGGGGACCGTTGCCGTGCACCACCGCCATCTCGTACCCCCTCTTGCTTATCTCCGCCAGGTAAGTGGCGGTCTTCTTCACCACTTCAAGCTGGGCCTCCGCGGTGGGCGGGGTGCCTGCCTCCTGGAGGGCGTTGCCCCCCAAAGCTACTACTACCTTAGTGGCGGCCATTACGTATCACTCCTCATTACCTTAGGATATGGGCTATTCTAAACCCAAAGGGCATTTAAGTTCAATATGATCTTACAACAACCTGGGGTTTAGGGTTGCCATGATTTGATAAAAGAGATTTGGCAAAACCGGGAAATACTGTATTATTTTAAGTGGGAGTGCCGGCGTGGCCGGAGGGCTGTGAAAAATTAAGGAAGCGGGGGAAGGGACATGCAGGTGGAGAAGTGCCTTGACGAGATAGGCCGCAAGATACTTAGGGCTCTTCAGGAGGACGCCAGGATATCATACAGCGAGCTCGGCCGTAAGGTGGGTCTTTCATCGCCCGCCATAGCGGAGAGGATAAGACGAATGGAGAGCGCGGGGATAATAAAGGGCTACAAGGCCATCGTGAGCCATGAGAAGCTGGGTTTTCCCATAACCGCCTTCATAAGGATAGCCATCCCCGCAAGCCGCATTCACGAGGCAGATCAGATAGCGGAGCGCATCCCGGAGGTGCTGGAGTGCCATCACGTGACCGGCACGGACGGCATAATCTTGAAGGTGGTGGTGTCCTCGGTGGGGCACTTGGAGGAAGTGGTTAACCAGATGGGTTTCTACGGTCAGACCACCACTTCGGTGGTCCTCTCCACCCCCATAGCCAACCGGGTGGTGGAGCCCGCCATATCCCAGAAGGAGGAAGATTGAGGAGGAGGATCTACTATGAACCAGGCCATACAGGCGATACTTTCAAGGCGCAGCATAAGGCGTTTCACCGACCAGGAGGTGGGGGAGGAGGAGATAAAGCTCCTTCTTGAGTGTGCCTGCGCCGCCCCCAGCGCGGCCAACTCGAGGCCCTGGCACTTCGTGGTGGTGACCGATCGGGGACTGCTGGACCGCATGGGGGAGGCCCACCCGTACGGCAAGATGCTGTTCGAGGCCCCGCTTGCCATAGTGGTGTGCGCAGACCCCACCAAGAGCGATTACGCCGCCCGGTACTGGGAGGAGGACTGCTCCGCCGCCATGGAGAACATCCTGATCGCCGCCACTTCCCTGGGGCTTGGCTCCGTGTGGCTCGGGGTGAAGCACTCCCCGGAGAGGGAGGTCGCCATGAGGGCCATCCTCTCGGTCCCCGATCACGTGGCGATAATGGGCATAGCCGCCATAGGCTGGCCGGGGGAGAGCAAAGAGCCCCACAGGGGCATAGACGACGGGGTGGTTCACAGGAACCGCTGGTAAGGGCTTTAGCCTTTAATCTAAGGACATCCATTAGATGGTAAAATCTAGGTTCACCCCTCGGTGATCCACCGGGTGGGTGTTCCATTTCTTTTTGTTCGGAGGCAAGTCATGGAAAAGGGCAAGGAAGGTTCCGACCTCTTCCAGAAGGTGATCCCCCTTTCTCTGGAGGAGGAGATAAAGCACAGCTACATAGACTACGCCATGAGCGTCATAGTCGGCAGGGCCCTGCCGGACGCCAGGGACGGTCTTAAGCCGGTGCAGCGGCGGATTCTGTACGCCATGAGGGAGCTGGGGCTGAGGCACAACCAGCCCTTCAAGAAGTCCGCCAGGGTGGTGGGGGAGACCATGGGTAAGTATCACCCCCACGGCGACGCCGCCATATACGAGACCATGGTTAGGATGAGCCAGGACTTCAGCATGAGATATCCGCTGGTGGACGGGCAGGGGAACTTTGGTTCCATAGACGGGGATCCCCCGGCGGCCATGAGGTACACCGAGGCCCGCCTCCACGCCCTGGGGGAGGAGATGCTGGCGGACATAGACGAGGACACGGTTGATTGGCTCCCGAACTTCGATGAGTCCCTGGAGGAGCCGGCGGTGCTCCCCAGCCGCATACCTAACCTTCTGGTGAACGGCAGCACCGGCATCGCGGTGGGCATGGCCACCAACATGCCTCCCCACAACCTCCGGGAGGTGGTTGACGCATGCTGCGCCATGCTTGACAACCCGGAGGTGGAGATAGGGGAGCTCATGTCCCTGATGCCCGGCCCGGACTTCCCCACCGGCGGTGTCATCCTGGGAAGGGACGGCATCGTGGACGCCTATGCAACCGGCCGGGGGAAGATAACGGTTAGAGGATGCGCCGAGATAGAGGACGCCAAGCGGGGCAAGAAGGCCATCGTGATAACCCAGATCCCATACATGGTCAACAAGTCTACCCTCATCGAGACCATAGTGGACGGGGTTCAGAAGGGACAGCTGGACGGCATAACCGACGTGAGGGACGAGTCCAACCGGGAGGGCATAAGGTTGGTGCTGGAGCTCCACAGGGACAGCGATCCCCATCTGGTCTTGCGGCAGCTTTACTCCAGGACCCAGCTGCAGACCACCTTCGGGGTGATCAACTTGGCGCTCGTGGACGGACGTCCCGTGGAGCTGGACCTCAAGGGGCTCCTCCAGATATTCATAGACCACCGCAGGACGGTGGTCCGGCGGCGCACGGAGTACAGGCTTAGGAAGGCGGAGGAGCGGGCCCACATATTGGAGGGGCTGGTCAAGGCCCTGGGGATCATAGACCGGGTGATAGCCCTCATAAGGTCTTCCTCGGACCCCGCGGTGGCCAAGGGGAGGTTGGTGGAGGAGCTCTCCTTCTCGGAGGCCCAGGCCCAGGCCATCCTGGACATGAGGCTTCAGCGGCTCACCAGCCTGGAGATCCACAAGCTTCAGGAGGAGCTCGATGAGCTCAGGGGCCAGATCGCCTGGTACCGCAGGATACTGGAGGACTCCTCGGAGCTGGACGGGGTGGTTCGGAAGGAGCTTCTGGAGGTCAAGGCAGCCTACGGGGATGAGCGGCGCACCGTGATAGAGGACTCGGTGGACGACGTGTCCGCCGAGGACCTGATCCCCGAGACCGAGATCGTGGTGGCCATGACCAGGGACGGCTTCATTCGAAGGATGCCACTGCAGGACTACCGCTGTCAGTCCAGGGGAGGCAAGGGGGTGAAGGGAGCTTCCACCAAGGGGGACGATGAGGTTTCCCTGGTGGCGGTCACCACTACCCACCGCACGTTGTACCTCTTTACCGACCGTGGCAGGGTCTTCGCCCTCAAGTGTCTTGCCCTGCCGGAGCCCAAGAGCGGCCGGGGCAAGCACGTGGGAAGCTTCATCTCCCTTGACGAGGGTGAGTCGGTCGTGACCTTCCGGGACAGCGTGATGGAGAGAGCTAAGTTCGTGTTCCTCTTGACTCGCATGGGGCTTGCCAAGCGGCTTCCCGTCGCGGAGCTGGAGGGTATAACGAGGGCGGGGCGCCGGATACTTGGGCTCGAGGACGGGGACACCATAGCCAGGGTACGGTTCACCGGCGGCGACGACGAGCTGCTGCTTACCACCGCCAAGGGGCAGACCTTGAGGGTCAGCGAGGAGGAGTTCCGTCCCCAGGGTAGGGCTGCGAAGGGCGTCAAGGCCATAAAGCTTGAGGAAGGGGACGCGGTGGTGGGCTGCGACGTGATAATCCCGGGCCGCCAGGTGCTCTTCATAAGCCAGCTGGGGCTCGGCAAGAGGACCCCCTACGAGGAGTTCACCACCCATCACCGGGGAGGCATGGGGGTCAGGGCCATGAGGCTCAACGATAAGACCGGGGACCTGGTTGGTGCCTGGGGTGTGGCGGAGGATGACGAGCTCATGGTGGTAACCTCCCGGGGAAGGGTGATCCGCATGGCCGCCCGGGAGATATCCACCTTGAGCAGGATGGCCACCGGTTCCACGGTGGTGCGCCTGGACGAGGGGGACTCCGTGGCGGACGTCACCGTCATCCGCTGTTCTGTGGAGGAGGAAGGGTGATGATAAACCGGCACGGTCTTCCCTCGGTGGGAGCGGTGGTCTTCATGATGGCCGGCGCCTGGCTGATATCCAGGCCCCTGTCCTTCGCCCTGGCCCTTCCGCTGTTGTTCCTGCTCTGGTTCTACCGGGACCCGGAAAGGCGTCCCCCGGAGGACCCCGCCCTCTGGGTGAGCCCCGCGGACGGGAAGGTGGTGGAGCTGGAACAGGTTAACGACCCCGTGGTGGGGCCTTCCACCAAGGTGGGCATATTCATGAGCCCCCTGGACGTCCACGTGAACCGGATGCCCTTTGAGGGGGAGGTGTTCCACCTTCGCTACGTGCCGGGGCGGAAGTGGCTGGCCTTCGAGCCCAAGGCCTCTGAGAACAACGAGAGGCTTTACGTGGGGGTGAGGACCCCCCACGGGGATGCCATGCTGGTGCAGATAGCGGGTCTGCTGGCAAGGCGCATAGTGGCATGGGCACCCGTTGGCTCTCGTTTCTCCCGGGGGGATCGTTATGGTATGATAAAGTTGGGGAGCAAGGTGGACCTTTACCTGCCGCCCTCGGTGGAGCCTTTGGTGAAGCTGGGGCAGAGGGTGAAGGCCGGAGAGACCCCGGTGGGAGTGGTGAGAAGATGAAACGCAGGTTGAGGAAGGACCTTCCGTTCCGCAAGATAGTGCCGAACATGATAACCAGCGGCAGCGTGCTCTGCGGCTTCATGGCCTTGGCGCTCACCTACTACGACAGGTTCCTGCCTGCCGCCTGGCTGGTGTGCGCTGCGGTGGTGTTCGACTACATGGACGGGCGGGTTGCCCGCATGCTTGGGGGCAGCAGCGACTTCGGGGTTGAGCTGGACAGCCTGGCGGACGCCATAAGCTTTGGAGCGGTCCCGGCCTTCATGGCCTACGGGGCCTACGTTGGTCTTGAGGGGGGGCTCTTGGGGGTGCTTAGCGGCGCCTTCTTCACCCTCTGCGGGGTTTTGAGGCTCGCCAGGTTTAACGTGACCCACGTGGTGGGGCCCTTTCAGGGGCTTCCGATCCCCGCCGCGGGGCTTACGTTGGTGTCCTTCATAATGGGGGGAGTGAACCTGCCCTGGTGGTCTGCCTCCTTGGCCATGGCGGCCCTTGGGGGGCTCATGATATCCAGCGTACCCTACGGCAACCTCAAGAAGGTCCACCGGGGGAACCTCAACAGGGTGAGGGCCCTTTTGCTGCTGGGCCTCCTGGGGGGCATGGCGTTGGTTCTGAGGGAGAAGGCCCCCTTGGGAATGTGCCTTACGTACGTGCTGAGCGGGCTCTTGCGGTTCGACTGGGGGGCTTGGCTCACCGGTTCCAGGACGGCGAAGAACGAGATTTGATTGCGAGATACGTCAAAGAGGGGCGCCCCTGCGGGCGCCCCTCTTTCGTGGCGTGGAACTGTAGGCCCTCCCGTATGAACCGGGTCCTCGTTTTGATCCCCTAAACCCTGTTCTTCAGCCTTCTCGCGAGCGGTATTGCCAGGGCCATGGATATGGCAAGGGATGGCACCAGGAAGGTGGCGTTGTAGGTGAGCGAATAGGCCCACACGTTGGCCCCCTTGGGCGCGAAGGAGGCGAAGAACAGCACCCCGGACAGCACGTGGCACCCGAGCCTCAGGAGCCCCGCCAGGGCCATGGAGAGGATAAGCCCCAAGCCCCGGTCCTTGAGCCCCGCGGCTCCTAGGATCCCGAAGGCCAGGGGATAGTCCAGCACCGCTTGCAAGGGGTTCACCACGTATCCCTGCAGCATCATCTGGAGCAGCCCCGAAGCGGCGCCGCATAGGGCTCCGGCCCTCACCCCCCTCAGGGCCGCGAAGGCCAGTATGGGCACCATCTCAAGGGTTATGGAGCCCCCCTGGGGCATCTGGAACACCTTGAGGAACGACAGGGCCACCGACATCCCCGCCGCCAACGCCCCCTCCGTGATGACCTTAACAGCACGGCTTTCCAAAGCACATCTCCTCCTGTCCTTTCAAGCTCATACCAGAACCGGTACTGCCCCGGGGACGGAAAAAAGCCGTCCCCGCATCGGGGACGGCGTCAGCTCCTTGGGGTTTTCAAGGGTTCGGCACCTTCCCTTCGCCGGCATTACCCGGGTCAGGTTCTAGGGGTCGGGGACCCTTCAGCCCCCCTCTCAGCCCTTTGGCTCCCCCGATGCTTCGTAGAAGATTTAAACCCATAGGACCCCTTTGGTCAAGGGTTTCAAGCGTTGGGGCGTCCTATACCGTAGTAAGTGAAGCCCAGACGCCTCATCTCGTTAGGGGAGTACTGGTTGCGGCCGTCGAAGATGACGGGGCTCAGCATCTCCTCCTTGATTCGCTGGAAGTCCGGCTGCTTGTACATGTCCCATTCGGTGACCAGGGCCAACGCGGATGTCCCTTTGAGGGCCTCGTACTGATCCTCCACGAAGGTGACCCCGTTTCGGCCCGCCAGGATGTGCTTGGCCTCCTCCATGGCCTTGGGGTCGTGGACCCTTACGGAGGCCCCGGCGCCGAGCAGGTCCTGTATGAGCACCAGCGAGGAAGCCTCCCTCATGTCCGACGTGTTGGGTTTGAAGGACAGTCCCCAGATGGCGAAGGTGAGCCCCGATATGTCCTGCCCGAAGTGGCGAAGCACCTTTTGGAAGATCAGGTGCTTCTGGGCCTCGTTAACGTCCTCCACCGCCTGTAGTATCCTGGGGGAGTATCCGTGCCTCAACGCGGTGTGTCTTAAGGCCCTCACGTCCTTGGGGAAGCAGGATCCCCCGTAGCCGCAGCCGGGGGATATGAAGGCGTAGCCTATGCGGGAGTCGGAGCCTATGCCGAGACGAACCCGCTCCACGTCCGCCCCCACGAGCTCGCATATGCGGGCCATCTCGTTCATGAAGGATATCTTGGTGGCCAGCAGGGCGTTGGCGGCGTACTTGGTCATCTCCGAGGACCTTATGTCCATGCAGAGCACCTTCTCGGGGGGAAGGAAGGAGTACAACTCCTTTAGGATCTCCTCCGCCTCTTTCGAATCGGTGCCTATGACCACCCTGTCGGGGTTCATGAAGTCCGATACCGCCGCTCCTTCGCGCAGGAACTCCGGGTTGGAGGCCACGAAGAAATTTATCTGCCCCCCCCGGGCCTTCAGCTCCTCCGCCACCGCGGACCTCACCTTGTCGGCGGTCCCCACCGGAACGGTGGACTTGGTGACCACCACCATGGGATCCTCCATGTGCCTGCCTATCTCCCTTGCCACCTGAAGGACGTACTGCAGGTCCGCGCTGCCGTCCACGTCCGACGGGGTCCCCACGGTTATGAAGCAAACCTTGGAGCCCTTTATGCCCTCCTCAAGGCTGGTGGTGAAGTGAAGCCTGCCGGCGGTGCGGTTGCTCTTTATTATCTCCTCCAGCCCGGGCTCGAAGAAGGGAACCCGGTCCTGGTTTAGGGATGCTATCTTCTCCTGATCCACGTCCACGCAGGTCACGTGGTTGCCGTACCCCGCAAGGCACGCTCCGGTCACCAGCCCCACGTAGCCGGTGCCTATAACAGATATCCTCATGAGCTGCTTACCTCCGTGTGGCCGGGGCCTTGCGCCCCAAGCCTTTTGATTTTAAGCCTGATCCCGGTCCCTTCGCCGCTGCCGGGTCTTGGGAGTGGGGAGCTGGTTAATCGGTCTTCTGAACCGCCAGGGTCCCCGCTCGGCCCTCCACTGTACCATCCGCCACCTGGCACCGGGGAAGCTCGTCCCGGGTCATCTTCGATACGAACGACAGGGGAACACACCGCACCCCCTGATCCAAGGCACCCCTCAAGAACTCCTCGAACACATGTATCTGGGACAGCCCCTCCATCTCCGCGTGCAGGGTGAACACGTTGAGCCCTTCCTTTAGACAGCCCAGCAGGTGCTGGGCCATGGCGCTGCCCCTAAGGCCGTTGGTCCCCATTATCTCGTCCATGGTGGGCATGGTGGTGGGGATCTCCACGGTGCTGAACAGTTTCCTGCCGAACCGGGGTATGTAGGGGAAAAGCCCCCGGGTGTTGCTGGTGTAGTCCAGTCCCAAGGAGTCCAGCACCATCATCGCATCGATGTTGATCTGCCACCCCGGGGCGGCGAAGGCCTTGGGGCGCCGGCCCGTGTACTGGTAGAAGAGATCGAAGGCCCTCTTGAGCTCCGCCTCTATGGTGGTAACCGGCATCTTGTTTAGCCCGTCCTGCCACTTCACGTGGTCCCAGGCGTGGATGCCGAAGTCATGCCCCCTTACCACCGTCTCCTTGAGGAGTCCCGGGAACGACTGGGCGATCATGGGGGCCTTTATGAGGGTTCCGTAGAACAGGGTTTTGAGGCCGTAGGTGGAAGGGGCCTTGGTCCTCAGCATCTTGGATATGAAACCCTTGCGGAAGATCCTCACTATGGCCTTCCCGGAGTTGTCCGGTCCCATGCTGAAGAAGAAGCTGGCCTTCACGGACAGCCTGTCGAACAGGTTGAGGAGGTTCAAAACCCCCTCCCGGTGACCCCGGAGGGTGTCCACGTCCACCTTTAGGGCCAGTACCTTCATCGGCGCATCACCTCAGGTAGTAGTCCACCGTCTTCCTCAGGGTGTCCCTAAGGGAGAGCTTGGGCTCCCAGTGGAGTTTGTTCACCGCCTTGGCTATGCTGGGGAGGCGGTCCTTGACGTCCTCGTAGCCCTTGCCGTAGTGCTCCTCCCCGGAAACCTCCACTATCGGCACCTCCAGGACGTCCTCGTAGCCCTTGACCCTTGAGACCTCCTGCCGCAGGGCCTCCGCCACCTCCCGCACCGAGTGGTTGTTCTTGGGGTTGCCCAGGTTGAATATCTCCCCCACCGAGGCCTCCGGCTGCTTCAGTATGGCCATTATCCCCATTACCCCTTCCTCGATGTCGGTGAAGCTCCTGCGCTGGGTGCCTCCGTTCACCAGCCTCAAGGGTTCCCGGCGCATGAGGTTGCCCAGGAGCTGGGGCACCAGCCGGTTGCCCGTTGGGGGTGCGAGGATCGTCCTGCCTTGGGCCTATCCAGTTGAAGGGCCTGAACAGGGTGAACGGAAGCCCCTTGGACTGCCCGAGCGCCCAGATCACCCGGTCCATCATCTGCTTGCTGCAGCTGTATATCCAACGCACGTTCCGTATGGGACCCAGGACCAGGGGGCTCTCGTCCTCATTCAGCTCCGGGTCCGGGGACATGCCGTACACCTCCGAGGTGGAGGGGAACACGACCCACCGCTTTGCCTCCGCACAGGCCCTTACCACCTTGAGGTTCTCCTCGAAGTCCAGCTCGTAGGTGAAGAGGGGATCCTCTATGTACATGGCGGGCCTTGCTATGCCTGCCAGGGGGACCACCGCAAAGCTGTCCTTTATGCCCTCTTGTATCCAATCCCAGGCCTTGGACATGGGGGCCTCTTGAAAACGGAAACGGGGGTTGCCCATCAGATGCTCCAGGTTGTCATGCCTTATGTCCAGGGCCAGTATCCCCCAGTCGGTGTGCTCCAGCACTTTCTCGCACAGGTGGCTGCCGATGAAGCCGTTGGCGCCGAGGATCAACAGGTTAGTCACTAAGACATCATATCCTTTCCGAATCAGATATAGTTATTTTAATCACTATTTGCCGTATCCCGCAACCGGAGCCCCACCAGGGTTCTCATCGGGGTGTCCAGCGGGTGGCCCCGATGTCCGGACAGCTCCGCCTCGATGACCCGCAGGGCCCCAAAGGCGCAGCGGATCAGCAGGTACCCCTCGGGGTCTTCGGTGACCGTCCCGGGGGGGCATTTGGGGGAAGCCTTCTCCGGGACCGGGTAGGCCCGCCAAATCATGAGTTTCTCCCCGCCGGGGGTGAGGGAGAAGGCCCCGGGGTAGGGGTCCGTGAGGGCTCGAACCATGTGATAGGCCCCCAGGGAGTCCTCTTCCTGCCAGCGTATTATCCCGTCCTTGGGGGATCTGCCGCTGAAGTAGGTGGCCTTGGAGTGGTCCTGTTCCTTCGCCTGGAAGGACCGGTTTTCCAGGGACGGGAGGGCCCGTTTTACGAGCCTGTAGGCCCCTTCCGCCAGGCGCTCCATCACGTCCTTCGAGGTGTCGTGGAAGTGGATGGGGATCTCCTCTTGGTCCACTATGGGGCCGTCGTCGGGGCGTGGGGTCATCACGTGCAGGGTGGCCCCGGTCCTGGACTCCCCCATGATGATCGCCCAGTGGACCGACACCCTTCCCCTGTAGCGGGGCAGCAGGGAGCCGTGGAGGTTGAACGCCCCCCAGGGGAGGTCTTTAATGAGCTCCCCGGGTATCATGTCCCGGTAGTAGAAGGACAGGAGCATGTCGGGGCTTAACCGCCGGAACTCCTCGATGCCCTCCCGGGACCTGAGGCTGTGCCTTATGATAGGTATCCCCGCCCCCTGGGCCACCCTGTCGGGGGTTCGGAACCACAGGTTCTCCGAGGGGTTGTCCTGGTGGGTGAAGAGCGCCGCCACGTGGGCCCCGCATTCGAGCAGCGCCTCAAGGCACCGGGTCCCCACCTGGCTGTAGGCGCACACCGCTATGGAGGGCCTCATGGTTTCTCTCCCGCCTCCTGGTCATCCGGGTATGTCATCTTTATGAGGTACCTGGGGCGCTGCCGGACCTCCATGTATATCCGTCCCACGTACTCCCCCGCTATGCCGACCCCGAAGAGCAGTATCCCCATTAGGAAGAAGTTTATGGCCATGAGGGTGAACATCCCCTCCGCCTCGGAGCCCACCAAGAGGCGCCTTACGATGAGGAACAGGGCGAACAGCAGGCTGGCGGCGGACACGAAGAGGCCGGTGATGGTGACCCCCTGCAGGGGGACCATGGAGAAGCCGGTCATGAGGTCGAAGTTGAGGCGGATCAGCCTGTACAGCCCGTACTTAGAGGTCCCCTTGTGGCGTTCCTCATGGGACACCGGTATCTCCACCGGGTTCTGGGCGAACTTCTTCCCCAGGGCGGGCAGGAACGTGGTGGTCTCCCGGCACATGTTGATGAGGTCCACCACCCGTCGGTGGTAGCCCCGGAGCATGCACCCGTAGTCCCTTATGTTGAGGCCGGTTATGCGGTTGGTTATCCAGTTTATGAGCTTGGAGGGCAGTTTCCGGGTGAACACCGGGTCCTTTCTCATCACCCGGTAGGTGCCCACCATGTCGTGCCCCAGGTCCATCTGCTCGAGGATCCTGGGTATCTCCTCCGGCGGGTTCTGAAGGTCCGCGTCCATGGTGATTATCTTGTCCCCCCTGGCCTTTGAGAACCCCGCCATTATGGCCATGTGCTGCCCGAAGTTGCCGTTGAAGTCCACCACCCGCACGTAGGGCTTGTTCCGTGCGGCCTCCAGGAGGAGGACAAGGGATCTGTCCCGGCTGCCGTCGTTTACCAAGATGACCTCGCAGTCACGGCCCAGGGACTCCACCACCGGGAACAGCCGGCGGAAGAGGTCTGGCAGGGACTCCTCTTCGTTGTAGACCGGTATTACGATGGACACCTCGGGGTTCATCCGCATATCTCCTTCACCGCGTTGACCACGTCCATGGCGTCGTGGTCGGTCATGCCGGGGAAAAGGGGCAGTGACACTATCCTGCTGGAGGCGTAGGAGGCGTTGGGGAGATCCAGGTCACTCCACCCGAAGCCTTCGTAGCGCTTGTGGTGGTGGACCGCTTTGTAGTGGACCCCGGTGCCTATGTTCATCTCCTTGAGGCGCCCCATGAACTCCTCCCTGGTAATCCCAAGCTCCTCGGTCTTGAGGATCACCCAGTATATGTGGCGCCCGTGCACGTGGGGGTACTGGGGGTACTCCGGGAGCATGATGCCCCTTACCCCCTTAAGCTCCCGGTCGTATATGCCAGCTATTCGGTGCCGCTCTGACTGGAAGCCCTCGAGGCGCTTGAGCTGTTCGAGCCCTATGGCGGACTGAAGGTCCGTGAGGTTCGCCTTTATGCCCGGGGATACTATCTCGTAGTCCGGACGGCCGGACTTGGCGAACCGGTTCCAGGCCCCCTTTGACATGCCGTGCTGCCGCATGACCTTGCATGAGTCCGCCAGTTCCGGGTCGTCGGTGACGATCATCCCTCCCTCGGCGGTGGTGATGTTCTTTGCGGGGTGGAAGCTGAAGACCGCCAGGGGGGATGGGCCGTAGCCGATGGGAGAGCCCTTGTAGGAGGCGCCTATGGCGTGGGCCGCGTCCTCCACGATGGGTATCCCCGGTGCCACCTCCTTTATGGCGTCCATGTCCGCTGGAAGCCCCGCGAAGTGTACCGGCATCACCGCCTTGGTCCTTGGGGAGAGCTTCTCCCGGATCCTCTTGGGGTCTATGTTCATGGTCCCCATCTCAACGTCCACAAGCACGGGCCTTGCGCCGTTGTATATTATGGCGTTTACCGTGGCGGCGAAGGTCATGGGGGTGGTTATCACCTCGTCACCGGGCCCCACCCCTAATGCCATTAGGGCTATCTGGAGCCCCGCGGTGGCGGAGGACACCGCCGCGGCGAAGCGGGCTCCTACCAGCTTGCTGAAGGCCTCTTCGAACTTGGCGGTCACGGGACCGGTGGTTATCCATCCGGACAACAGCACCTCCCGCACCGCCTGCACCTCCTCCTCCCCTATGAAGGGCTTGGAGAAGGGAAGGAAGTCATCTCTCATATAACGGTTCCTCCAATCGATTAACGGTTCACCAATATCATTTTCCCGTAGTAGGCGGGATCTTGGCCTGCCGTACGGTATTTTATCCCGAGCTGCTCTATCTCCTTCAGGTGTTCCGGCCGGACGATCATTATGGCTCTGGATGACTCCCACAAGGCCTTGAGGTCCTGGGTCGATATGAACCAGCTGGGCTTCTCCGCGTTGTAGCCGAACGACAGTTCCCCGTAGTCCCCGCCGTCCTGGACTATCACGACCAGGCGTTTGAGATAGAAGGGCACCGCTTGGTCGTAGTCCTTGTAGATTATCACCTTGGAGTCGTCGGTTAGCTCCTTTTGGACCATGAGCGCCAGAGCCTTGGGGGATCTCGCCTGGGCCACCACGGGGAAGATCTGCTTCATCCCCAAAAGGAACGCCGCTGCGCATACGGCGGACACGATCCAGGGGTTTTTGCGGGCCCAGGCGGCAAGTAGGGGGATGAGCCCCGCTGCGATCGTCATCCCCCCGGCGATTAGTGCCACGGCCTTGAGGGTGGCGGGGTCGAAGCGATCCTGGTGGTTGGGGTACAAGATCAAGGCGGCTCCAAGGGTGATCATGATGAGGGCGGTCACGGCGAACCCGGGCAGCAGGGATCTGTACTGCCGGTCCTCTATGCACCGGGCCATGTATATGCCTCCCATGAGCCCCAAGGGGGGCATGGCGGGCACCATGTAGGGTATGAGCTTGGACTTTGAGGCGGAGAAGAAGGCCAGGATGAAGAAGCTCCATATGAGCAGGAGCAGGGCCTCTTCGGACTCGGATGCGGGGTCCTGGCAGGAGTCCCTGAGGGCCGTGTCTTTCCTGAGATATCTAAGCTCCCCTAGGGAGGCGAGGACCCCCTGAAGCACCGTGCCGGTCCAGGGCAGCAGGGCCACCGGCAGCAGCGCCAGGAAGAACCACCAGGGCTGGTATCGGTTGGATACCATCGTGGAGTAGCGCAGGAAGTGTTCGTGGACGAAGAAGAACCACGCGAAGTCCGGGTTTGCCTTGATCACCTTGTAGAACCAAGGGGCCGTAACCCCGAGGAAGGCCAGTATGCCCACCGGGGATATGCCCTTGAGGAGGAGCCAGGTCCTCCGGGTGAGCAGTATCCAGATCAGGAATATGCCCCCCGGGAGCACGATGCCTATGAGGCCCTTGGTGAGCACCGAAAGCCCCATGAAGGCGTAGCCGAGCCAAAGTAGCGGCCGAGATCCGGTTAGCCCCTTGAAGATGCAGAGGATGGAGAGGGTCATGAAGGCCCCCAGCGCCATGTCGGTCAAGGTTATCTGAGAGAGGGCGAACCAAAGGAACCCGGTGCCGGTGATGAAGGCCCCTAAGAACGCGGCGGATGGGCCGTAGGGGGCCCCCATGGCGTAGGTGGCAAGGGCTCCGGTGAGGGCCGAGGCGGCGCAGGGTATCCGGGCTGTGAACTCGGACTCCCCGAACAGCTTGAACGAGCTGGCGGCCATCCAGTAGTACATCACGGGCTTCTCGAAGTACTTGACCCCGTTGAGCCTTGGGGTGACCCAGTCTCCGGATGCGAGCATCTCCCTTGGTATCTCGCTGTAGCGCCCCTCGTCGGGCTCTATGAGGCCCCATCCGCCGAGCCCCAGGAAGTAGATAAGGCAGAGAGACGCTATGAGGACCGCCAGGGCGGCCCTGTGGGTTCGGAATATCTCCAAGCTCAAAACCCCCTTAATTACGGATCAATTGTTTTATTTTATCAGGTGGGACTAGGAGGTTATACATTTAGCTGGACCTGGGGTCAAGGAATGGCGTTTGGAGCGTTCCTTTTACTTGTGATAGCATCTGGGCAAAAGTTGAAATACAAAAGAGAGAGAGGGGAATTGCTCATGCGTTTTCTTAGGTCCCTACGGTCTTCGGTTAGGCTTTTGGCTTTGCTTGTCTCCGGGGTGGCGGTGGTCCTGCTCTCTGGATGGCTTGGTCTCCGCTGGGCTGCGGGTTTGGCGGTGCTGTACCTGGTGCTGGGCTGGGTGGTGGCTCGTTCGGTGTACCGGCCCCTTGGGGACATGGAGGGGGGCATGAGGGAGATAAGTTCCCATTTGGATCTTACGTTCAGGACCTTCACTTGGGCGGGGGACGAGGTTGGGGATGTGAGCCGGTCGGTGAACTCGTTCCTAACCTCCCTTGACGAGGCCATGGGAAGGGTGAGCCAGGCGAACCAGAGGAACGCCTCCGCGGTGTCTGGGCTTGGGGAGGCCTCCGGGAGGGTGGCCAAGCTGGCCATGGATATGGAGCGTTCTGCATCGGAGTCCCGGTCCAAGGTTAGCCGTGCGGCTTCTGCCATAGAGCAGATAAACGCCGGGGTGGAGGAGGTGGCCGCGGGGGCTCAGACGGTGGCCCAGCGGAGCAGCGACATGGCGGAGCGGGCTTCGGAGGCCGCCAAGGCCGGGGAGGCGGGTCTTGCGTCGGTTCGGGAGGCCACGGAGGTCATAAGGACGTTGGCGGAGGAGGCGGTGAGCTCCGCCAGGATGGTCCGGGAGCTGGCGGACCGGGCTCACCAGATACAGTCCATAGTGGGCAGCATCTCTCAGATAGCGGATCAGACCAACCTTTTGGCGTTGAACGCCGCCATCGAGGCAGCCAGAGCCGGAGAGGCGGGGCGGGGCTTTGCGGTGGTGGCGGAGGAGGTCCGGAAGCTCGCGGAGGAGTCCAACCAGGCGGCGAGGAACATCGCGGACCTGGCGGAGACCATCGTCAAAGACCTGGAGGGTGTGGTCCGGTCGGTGGACAGGACCTCGTCGGAGGCGGAGGTGGCCCGGAGCAGGGCGGTTTCCGTGGAGGAGTCCATAAGGTCCATTCAGGAGTCGCTGAAGAGCATCGGCATGGCCACCCAGGACATGGCGGCGGTGGCCCAGGAGCAGGCGGCCTCAAGCCAGGAGATAGCGGAGTCCGTGCAGGGGGCGGCGGACATGGTGGCCGAGGTGGACAGGTCCTTTGACGTCTTCGTGGGGGCCGCGGAGGAGCTTAAGGGGGCCGTGAAGGGCATGGAGGCGTCGATGCGGGATCTGCGGTCTTCGTCGGAGGATCTAAGGCGCAGCATCGGGGCCTTCAAGATATCCCAGCCCGGCGCCCCGGCGCTCAGGGGGTAGAAGGTTTAGCGGTGGTCCCATGCGGACGAGGATGCCGAGTATGCCGTGATGATGCGAAGGGCGGCGGGAATGCGGTGATGTGGTAATGCGTTAATAATGCGGAAGGCCCCTGGCGCGGGGCCTTCCGCTGCTAATGTTCCGAGGCTAAGACGGAATCGTGGAGCCCGTTCGTCCTGTGCAAGGGGCTGTTGGCGGGACTGCTGGGCTATCACTCCCTCTTTATGGACTTGGCCATGTTCTGCCCCAGGAGCCAGCAGGCCTTGAGGTCCTCCTCGTTGGGGGAGGACTTGACCTCCACGGTGGGCTCCACCAGCTCCCACTCACCCTTTTCGGCGAAGGACAGGAGCTCCGAGAGTGCCCCCTTGCTCCAGCTGTAGGAACCGCAGAGCCCTAAGACCCGGTTCTTCATCATCTTGTTGGCCAAGGTCCTGGCCAGGTAGGCCATTGGGGGGAAGAGCTCGGTGTTGTAGGTGCAGCTCCCCATCACGAGCCCCCGGAACTTCCATATGTCCCGCACCATGAAGGACATGTTGGACCTTGATACGTCGTGAACGATTATCTTCTGGATCCCCGCCTCCGTGAGGGACCGGGCTATGGCATCGGTCATCTTCTTCGTGTTCCCGTACATGGAACCGTAGACGATGACGCAGCCCTCCTCGGTCTCATGTCGGCTCCAGCGGTCGTAAAGGTCCACCACCCGCCAGGGGTTGGAGCGCAGTATGGGCCCGTGGGAGGGGCATATGACGGATATCTCCAGGGTGCGGACCTTGGCTATGGCCTTCTGGACGAAGGAGCTGTAGCGCCCCACGATGTTTGCGAAGTACCGGAGGATCTCGTCCTCGTAATAGTCCATGTCCACCTCATCGTCGAACGACCCCCCCCTCAAGGGCGCTGAAGCCCCCGAAGGCGTCGCAGGTGAAGAGCACCTTGGTGGTGGAGTCGTAGGTGACCATGGTCTCCGGCCAGTGGACCATGGGTATCATGTGAAACGAGAGCTTGTGTTCCCCAAGGTCCAGCACATCCCCCTCGGACACCTCGAGAAGGCCGTCCTCTATGCCGTAGAAGGCCTTTATCATCTCCAGGGTCTTCTTGTTGCCCACGATCTTGAGGTCCGGGTATACCTGGCGCATCACCGCTATGGAGCCCGAGTGGTCCGGCTCCATGTGGTTCACGATGAGGTAGTCCACGGGCTTGCAGTCCTTGAGCACCGATGAAAGACGCTGCAGGTAGTCCTGCATGAAGGAGCTCTTCACCGTGTCCACCACCGCTACCTTGTCGTCGCATACCAGGTACGAGTTGTAGGAGACCCCTCGGGGCAAAGTCCAAAGGGCCTCGAAAAGGTCGGTCTCCCGGTCGTTGGCCCCTATCCAGAATACCCCGTCCTTTATGGGTATGGCCTTGTGCAATCCCTTCCCCTCCTTCTCCTGGACCGGCCACCCACGGCGGATGACCGGCGGGTTATTTAAAATCAGTTTTATTGTGTATTGCCCTCCAGGGTTCCGTCAACCCCTAGGCTATGCCTTTGCCGTGACGGTCCTTCCCGTAGGTGGTGCGTTTCTGCTCCTGCTGGGCCTTGAGGGCCGCCTCGGTCTTGCTCAAGGACTTCTGAAACTCGCTCAGCAGCTGCTGCCGACGGATGTCCTCCAGGTCGCTGGAAAGGTCCCGCTCAAAGCGGCCTTCCGCGATGAGGACCTCTATGTCCAGCACGTCCTCGTCTATGGCCTCCGCCAGCTCCTTGGCGTTCAG
The DNA here is from genome assembly GCF_000237825.1 of Thermanaerovibrio velox DSM 12556. NCBI lineage: Bacteria > Thermotogati > Synergistota > Synergistia > Synergistales > Synergistaceae > Thermanaerovibrio > Thermanaerovibrio velox. Next base: position 1,553,021 of record NZ_CM001377.1, on the reverse strand, counting down.
GTTCGCGTTGGGGTTGTCCCTTAAGTACCCTCGGGCCTTCTCGTAAACTCGGTCGAGCCGCTTTATGCAGGCAGGGCATATCCTCGGCCCCGAGGAGGCGAAGAGCTTGCCGCAGACCTGACACTGGTGCATCTCCATGGGTTACACCTCCAGATCACGGTTATATATCTATCTTAAAGATGATATTACATTGCCGTCCCTTCATCCAGAGACATGGCCATCTAGGGCATCGGTTGATTGCCAAGCGCCATTAATTAGAGGCCCCAGGAACTCCGGGGCCTCGAACTACATTTGGATGCCGGTGATCCTAGGAGACCTTGCTGGGTTCCTTGGGGAAATTGAGGTACTCCTGGTTGTCCACTATATCCCTGAGGGCCCTTTGCCACCTCCAGGACCTCACGGGGCCATCCGCCTTCCCATCTCCTCCGGCATGGTGAACCACGGTATCTCCCCCTTCAGCCATCCGTCGACCCCCAGATTTTCCCACTCCTTCAGGACCCGCATGACCCCTTCCACCGACTCCCGGGGAGGAAGACCCAAGGAGTTCCCGTCCATGTATATGACATCCTGGGGTATGAGAAACAGCTCGCGAAATACCTTTAATGGGTCTTCCATGTCCATGGTCCGAGCCCTGTCCACCATGTCCTCTAAACGCATCATCTGCTTCCCCCTCCTGTCCACCTAGACGTTTATGATTCAATCCCCTCTCCCGCGTTCCTCTCCATCCGGATCAACAGGTCAAGTGCCGCCTCCCTCTCCGCGGGGGGATAATCCCCTCGCCAGCCTTTCGTCCCAGCTTTGCAGTCCCGCCAGTATAGAGGGCATCCGCTCCACCCCCTTAGGTCCCAGGTATATCCGAAAGGCCCGGCGATCCCTTGGGTCCTTCTCCCGCTTGAGCCAGCCCTCTTGGACCAGCTTGTCAACCGCTCGCGCCACAGTCCCTTCGTCCAAGGCCAGCTCCTCCGCCATCTGGCGCTGGGTTATCCCATCCCTTCGGGAGATCAGGGCCAGGTAGAGGTAAAGTCCCCCACCGAGCCCCAGGGGCTCAAATGCCCTGTCCAAGTACAACCGGCTGCGCCGGAATAGAGTGGCTATCCGCCTTCCAAGGGATCTCTCCTGTGTGCTCATCCGCCGCCTCCAGACGTAAATGCTTGCATATGCAACCTTTTGTATTGTACCACCCAAGGTTGGCAGCCGCAAACACATGGAACCGGGGAGGCTCCTCCACGCCTCCGAGCCCCCGTTGGTGGTCTCCCCCCGGTTTGCTGCGGTCCTTTGGGCTTGGAAGGTTCGCTTGTAACGTTAAAACTGGCATCGGTTGATCCTTAAAAAGTTACAGTTGCACATCCTTGTGTGGGGAGTTGGGGGGTAATATCCCATGTGGCCCCGATGGGTGTCGCAGGGGATGGGTGATTCGCCCAGCCTGAACAGTTGTTTGTAATTTTCTTGAAAAAACAGATAACGCCTTGCGTATGCTTGTCAACTGTTGAATAATAAGTTGCGAGCCGGACCAGGCTGACGATGGGTCCGCGGGGATTGGGCAGCCCCGATTTTCCCTTTCAAAAAAGAGGAGGCGGAGCGCGTGTTTGATGAGAAGGAACTTCAGGCCATAGCGGAGAAGAGGGGGCAGTATGAGGCGTCGGTGGAGAAGACCCTTGCCAAGAACCCGGAGATGCGCAAGGAGTTTACCACCGGCGGGGGTATTCCTCTCAATAGGGTTTACACCCCGGAGGACGTGAAGGACCTGGATTACAACAGGGATCTTGGATTCCCCGGGATGTTCCCTTACACCAGGGGGGTGCAGCCCACCATGTACCGGGGCCGGTTCTGGACCATGCGCCAGTACGCCGGTTTCGCCACTGCGGAGGAGTCCAACGCCCGGTACCGTTACCTTTTGAGCCAGGGGACCACGGGGCTTTCGGTGGCCTTCGACCTTCCGACCCAGATAGGCTACGACTCGGATCACCCCATGGCCCAGGGCGAGGTCGGCAAGGTGGGCGTGGCGATAGACAGCTTGGCGGACATGGAGATCCTCTTCGACCAGATCCCGCTGGACAAGGTTTCCACCTCCATGACAATCAACGCCCCCGCTTCCGTGCTGCTCGCCATGTACATAGCGGTGGGGGAGAAGCAGGGGGTTCCCTCCACGGAGCTCTCCGGTACCATACAGAACGACATCCTCAAGGAGTACATCGCTCGGGGCACCTACATCCTTCCCCCCCAAGCCCTCCATGAGGCTCATCACCGACATATTCGAGTTCTGCAGCACCCACGTCCCCAAGTGGAACACCATATCCATATCGGGCTACCACATCCGTGAGGCGGGATCCACCGCGATCCAGGAGGTGGCGTTCACCCTGGCGGACGGCATAGCCTACGTGGAGGCGGCGGTCAAGAAGGGCCAGGACCCCAACGTGTTCGGCAAGCGGCTTTCCTTCTTCTTCAACGCCCACAACGACTTCCTGGAGGAGATAGCCAAGTTCCGGGCGGCGCGGCGGCTTTGGGCCCACATAATGAAGGAGCGCTTTGGCGTCACCGACAAGAGCGCCCAGATGCTGCGTTTCCACACCCAGACCGCCGGAAGCACCCTCACGGCCCAGCAGCCGGAGAACAACATCGTCCGGGTGGCCATTCAGACGCTGGCGGCGGTGCTGGGAGGCACCCAGTCGCTCCACACCAACAGCCTCGACGAGGCCTTGGCGCTTCCCACCGAGAAGTCGGTCCGCATAGCCCTCAGGACACAGCAGATCGTGGCCTACGAGTCCGGGGTCACTCAGACCATAGACCCCTTGGCGGGCAGCTACGTCATCGAGGCCCTCACCAACCAGATAGAGGAGGGCGCCAGGGAGTACATCCGGAAGATCGACGAGATGGGCGGCATGCTCGCGGCCATAGAGAAGGGCTACGTGCAGCAGCAGATCCAGGACGCCGCCTACGAGTACCAGAAGGCGGTGGAGTCCGGGGACCGGGTGGTGGTTGGAGTCAACCGGTTCCAGATAGAGGAGGACGCCTCGGAGCGGACCCTTCTCAAGGTGGACCCCGCGGTGGGGGAGATGCAGGTCAAGAAGCTGGTGAAGCTCAAGGAGAGCCGGGACAACCTCAAGGTCCGGGACTGCCTTGAGGAGATCCGGCGGGTTGCCCAGGGGGAGGAGAACCTGATGCCCCACATAATAGAGGCGGTCAGGAACTATGCCACCGAGGGCGAGATATGCGGTGTTCTCCGGGAGGTCTTCGGGGAGTACCGGGAGAACGTGATTCTTTGAGTCTTAAAGCCGGGGGGGGCTAAAAGGGATGAGCGACCGTAAGATAAGGGTTGTGGTGGCCAAGCCGGGGCTTGACGGGCACGACCGGGGCGCCAAGGTGATAGCCAGGGCGTTCAGGGACGCGGGGATGGAGGTCATATACACGGGTCTTCGCCAGACCCCGGAGCAGATAGTTCAGACCGCCATACAGGAGGATGCGGACGCCATCGGGATAAGCATCCTGTCCGGGGCCCACGAGCACTACTTCAAGGTAATCATCGACATGCTGAAGGAGCGCGGGGCGGAGGACATAATAGTGTTTGGCGGCGGAGTCATCCCCGAGTCCGACGTGCCGAGGCTTCTGGAGCTTGGGGCTGGGGCCATATTCGGGCCCGGTACTCCCACCGGGGAGTGCATAAAGTGGCTTGAGGAAGCGGTGGCGGAGAAGAGGAAGAAGGAGGCGTCCAACTGATGAAGCCCACGGTTGTGGACCACATAGGCATAGCGGTGAGGAGCATCGAGGAGTCCCTTAAGTTCTGGCAGGATGTGATAGGCATCCAGTGCCACGGGGTGGAGGAGGTGGCGGAGCAGAAGGTGAAGACCGCCTTCCTGCCCCTGGGTGACACGGAGATAGAGCTTTTGGAGGGCACCTCCGAGGACAGCCCGGTGAGCAAGTTCATCGAGGCCAAGGGGGAGGGCATCCACCACATAGCCATCCGGGTGCCCAACATAGAGGAGGCCCTGGAGGAGCTCAAGGCCAAGGGGGTTCGCCTCATAGACGAGAAGCCCAGGATGGGGGCCGGCGGGGCCAAGATAGCCTTCGTGCATCCCAAGGCCTCCGGAGGGGTGCTGCTGGAGATAAGCGAGAGATAGGCGTCATAAGTGGTCCGGCGGGATCCGGTCCCGCCGGACACTTCAAAATAAGGAGGTAGAGTCATGGCGGATCGGACCATCGACGAGCTTTGCGAGCAGCTGCTTGCCAAGCGAAAGGCCGCTCACGACGGGGGCGGTAAGAAGGCGATTGAAAAGCAGCACGAGAAGGGCAAGCTGACCGCCCGGGAGAGGATAGAGCGACTCTTGGACCCCGGGAGCTTCGTTGAGATAGACGAGTTCGTGGAGCACCGGTGCACCAACTTCGGGCTGGAGAAGACCAAGTTCCTGGGGGACGGGGTGGTCACCGGTTACGGCACCGTGGATGGCCGGCTGGTCTACGTGTACAGCCAGGACTTCACCGTCCTGGGCGGTTCCCTTGGGGAGATGCACGCCAAGAAGATATGCAAGGTGCTGGACCTGGCCCTTCAGAACGGCTGTCCCGTGATCGGCATAAACGACTCCGGGGGCGCCAGGATCCAGGAGGCGGTGGATGCCCTTTCCGGTTACGGCAGCATCTTCTTCAGGAACGTGAAGGCCAGCGGCGTGGTGCCCCAGATATCCGTCATAGCGGGTCCTTGCGCTGGAGGTGCGGTCTACAGCCCGGCGCTTACGGACTTCATCTTCATGGTGGACAAGATAGGCATCATGCACATCACCGGTCCCGCGGTGATCAAGGCGGTTACCGGGGAGGACGTTACCTCCGAGCAGATAGGGGGCGCCATGGCCCACAACACCACCTCCGGGGTGGCCCAGTTCTTCGCCTCCAACGAGGACGAGTGTTTTGCCCAGGTGAGGAAGCTCCTCTCTTACCTGCCCGGCAACAACATGGAGGATCCCCCTTGTGTACAGTCCGGGGACGATCCCATGCGGCTTGATATGAGCCTTAGAGAAGCGGTGCCCACGAACCCCAACAAGGGCTATGACGTGAGGGACGTGATCCGCAAGGTGGTGGACAACGGGGACTTCTTCGAGGTGCAGCCCCTCTGGGCCAGGAACATAGTGACCGGCTTCGCCCGGGTGGGCGGAAGGGTCATAGGGATCATCGCCAACCAGGCCAACCACATGGCGGGATGCCTTGACATAGATGCCTCCGACAAGGCCAGTCGGCACATAAGGATATGCGATGCCTACAACATACCCATAGTGACCTTCGAGGACGTGCCGGGATACCTGCCAGGGCTCAACCAGGAGATGGGGGGCATAATCCGTCACGGTGCCAAGCTGCTCTACGCCTACAGCGAGGCCACAGCCCCCAAGATCACCGTGGTCCTTAGGAAGGCCTATGGGGGCTCGTACCTTGGCATGTGCAGCAAGGACCTGGGTGCCGACGTGGTGCTCGCCTGGCCCCAGGCGGAGATCGCCGTCATGGGTGCCGAGGGGGCGGCCAACATAATCTTCCGGAAGGAGATCGACGCTGCGGAGGACAAGGCGGCCATGAGGGCCCAGAAGATAGAGGAGTACCGGGAGGCCTTTGCCAACCCCTATCAGGCGGCCTCCAGGGGCTTCGTGGATCGGGTCATCCTGCCGGAGGAGACCAGGGGGGCCATATATCAGGCCCTTGTCATGTGCGACGGCAAGAGGGAGTTGCGGCCCAAGCGCAAGCACGGGATAATGCCCCACTAAGGAGGGGATAGGGTATGAGCATTCACGATCACTTCGTGGGCCCCATGGGAGGGGTTCTCATGTCCCTCATCGCCTTCAGCATAGTCTTCCTGGTGATAGTGGGGCTCATGTTGGTCATGATGGCCACCAAGATGGTGGCCCAGGCGATCGATTCAAGGGGCAAGGCGTCGGGGAGCTCGGGTTCCCCGGCGTCCACCGTGGCAGGGCCTGGGGCATCCGCTCCGACCCCTGCGGGGGCTCCAGGCCCCTCCGCCGTTGGGATCGCTCCCGCCGAGGACCTGGAGCTCGTGGCGGTCATAACCGCTTCCTTGTGTGCCCTCATGGGACGGCCGGTGGCGGTTAAGTCCCTAAGGCCCCTCCCCGCTTCCCCCGTGAGCCACTGGAGGGCCATGGCCAAGCTGGAGAACCTGGAGGGTTTTGATGGTTGACCATTTTGTCCCTGAGAATTTGAGAATCGTTGGAACCGGTTGTTGGTATTCGCACAAGCTCTCAAAATAACCATCCCTATTAGGAGGTATGCCCCATGGGTCGCATGTATCGAGTGGTAGTTAACGGAAAGGCTTACGAGGTTGAAGTGGAGGAGATAGGGGCCTCCGCGCCTGCTCCTGCCGCAGCCCCTGCCCCTGTGGCGGCTCCAGCGGCGGCGCCTGCCCCCGCGCCGGCTCCCGCCCCTGCCCCCGCGCCGGCTCCCGCACCTGCCCCCGCCGGAAGCGGTGTGGTGACCGCTCCGATGCCGGGCAAGATACTTAAGGTCATGGTTCAGCAGGGTGCCTCCGTGTCGGCGGGACAGGCCATCCTGATCCTGGAGGCCATGAAGATGGAGAACGAGATCTTCGCCCCCGCGGCAGGCACCGTTTCGGAGGTGCGCTGCAAGGAGGGTGACTCGGTGAACACCGGGGACGTCCTGGTGGTCATAGCTTAGGCTCCCCGGGGAGGGAGAGGGATGGAACTTTATCTGGCGGCCCTTAAGGGCCTCATAGAGCAGTCTGGGCTGGTGGGACTGAGCGGGGGCAACATCGTGATGATCGTGGTGGCCCTGGTGCTCCTGTACCTGGCCATCGCCAAGGGTTTCGAGCCCCTTCTGCTCACCCCCATAGCGTTCGGGTGTCTTTTGGTCAACCTGCCCTTGTCGGGGATAGTTGATCCCGGTGGGTTCCTGTACTACGTGTCCTTTGGCACCAAGCACGAGATATACCCCATAATAATATTCATGGGCATAGGGGCCCTTACGGACTTCGGCCCTCTCCTCGCGAACCCCATAACGTTCCTGCTTGGGGCGGCTGCTCAGCTTGGGGTTTTCGTGGCGGTGGTGGGGGCCATGTTCTTGGGCTTCAACATCAAGGAGGCCGCTGCGATAGGCATAATAGGAGGGGCCGACGGCCCGACCTCCATATACCTTTGCATGAAGCTGGCCCCTAGGATCGTGGGGGCCGTGGCGGTGGCGGCGTACAGCTACATGTCCCTCGTCCCCCTAATCCAGCCCCCGGTGATAAAGATGTTCACCACCAAGGAGGACCGGGGCATAAGGATGGAACAGCTGCGCCCCGTTACCAAGACCGAGAGGGTGCTGTTCCCGATCATAAGCACCATCGCCTGCGGGTTGGTGCTGCCTCCGGCGGTGCCCCTCATAGGGATGCTCATGTTCGGCAACCTCTTGAGGGAGTGTGGCTGCACCGAGAGGCTTAACCAGGCGGCTCAGAACGAGATACTCAACGCCACCACCATATTCCTGGGCATCACCGTGGGGGCCACCATGGAGGCGGAGTCGTTCCTAACCGCCGCCACCATAAAGATAATAGCCCTGGGGCTCGTGGCCTTCATATTCAGCACCGCCGGGGGAACCATCTTCGGCCAGGTTATGAAGGTCCTGTCGGGGGGCAAGATAAACCCGGTCATAGGGGCCGCGGGGGTCTCGGCGGTTCCCATGGCCGCCAGGGTCTGCCAGCGGGTGGTTCAGCAGGAGTACCCGGGGTCCTACGTGCTCATGCACGCCATGGGGCCCAACGTGGCGGGGGTCATAGGTACCGCTGTCGCCGCGGGAGCCATGCTGACCCTTCTCACCGCCTAGCGACCGGTTCCCGGATCGACGAACCGCCTATTAGATCCACCGCCGGGAGGGCGTTCGCGCCTTCCCGGCTTTTTCGTGGGGATTTTAGGAGTCCCGTTTCCCCAGTTTCTTTAAGGAGATGTAAGATATGGCTGGTTGTTCCGTTTGACAGGGGGTGGAACGGTGGTGCGGTTGATAAGTTCCAGGGATCTCTCGGACCTTGTTAAATCCCTGGCCCTTAGGGCAAACTTTGAGCTTCCATCGGATGTGAGGAGCCGCCTGGAGGGGGCGCTGCAGGAGGAGAGGTGTTCCCTTGCCAAGGCTGCCCTGTCCGACATAGTGGCCAACTTCAAGATGGCGGAGGAGGACCGGCTTCCCATCTGCCAGGACTGCGGCCTTGCGGTGGTCTTTGTGGATTGGGGGCAGGAGGCGGTTTTGGAGGGGGCTTCCCTTCAGGAGGCGGTGGATCTCGGTATACGGGAGGCCTACGCTGAAGGTTACCTGAGGAAGTCCGTGGTTTACGACCCCATATACGACCGGCGGAACAGCATGGACAACACACCGGCGGTGGTGCACCTCACCATGGTCCCCGGGGACCGGGTTGAGGTGGTGGTGGCCCCAAAGGGCATGGGCAGCGAGAACATGAGCAGGATAGGCATGCTGAAGCCCGCGGATGGTGAGGCGGGGGTTATCGACTTCATAGTCAGCACCGTGAGCCAGGCGGGCCCCAATCCCTGCCCCCCGGTGGTTGTTGGTGCAGCGGTGGGGGGCAATTTCGAGCAGGCCGCCCTTGGGGCCAAGAGGGCGCTTTTAAGGCCCATGGGACAGAGGAACCGGGACCCCCGTTATGCCCGTTTGGAGGAGGAGTGTCTGCACCGCATAAACCGCCTGGGCATAGGGGCGGGGGGCTACGGGGGCGTTATAACCGCCCTGGACGTGAGGATAGAGCAGCTGCCGACCCATATAGCGGGGATGCCGGTGGCGGTTAACCTTTGTTGTCATGCCCTAAGGCACGCCAAGGGGGTGATATAGGTGGAGATGCAGATATCAACTCCCCTGGACCAGTCGGTGAGGGATCTTGTGGCGGGACAGAGGGTCCTCCTCTCGGGGGTGGTTTACGTGGCCCGGGACCAGGCGCACCGTCGCATCTTCGAGGACCTGGATGCGGGTCGCATGCCCTTCCCCCTGGAGGGGCAGGTCATATACTACGCGGGACCTTCCCCAACCCCGCCTGGGCGGGTCATAGGCTCCATGGGACCCACCACCAGCGGCAGGATGGATCCGTTCACCGTGAGGCTCCTTCAAATGGGGCTCAAGGGGATGATCGGCAAGGGGCGGAGGTCCAGAGAGGTATTAGACGCCATGGTCTCTTTTGGTGCGGTGTACCTTGGGGCCACGGGGGGTGCTGCGGCTCTGCTGTCCCGCTCGGTGGTGTCCTCGGAGGTGATAGCGTACCCGGAGCTGGGACCCGAGGCGGTGCTTAGGATAGAGGTTCTTCGGATGCCCCTGGTGGTGATAGCGGACTCTAAGGGCAACGACCTTTACGATTCCGGCCCCAGGGAGGCGAGGGCGATGGTGGCAGGCCTTGGAGGTTAGGGTGCTGCTGCCCCTCGGGGGGGAGAAAAAGGTGTCCTTGCCGGGCAGCTCCGCGGTGGTTAGGGACGTGCTCCTCGCCGCGGGGCTTGACATCTCCCACGTGGGGGCGGTGGTCCGTTCGTCCAGGATCCTGTCCATGGAGGATGAAGTTCATCATGGGGAAGTTCTGGCCGTTCTTCCGCCTTTGGATGGGGGGTGATATTTTGCCGGGGCTTTTGAAAGAGGCCCTCGTGGCCCTTGGAGTCCTTGTCTTTGGGTTCTTGGGCTTGAGACTAAAGATCCCCGCCGGCGCCATGGCGGTTGGCATATTGGGTGGATTGGCGGTCAAGGCCCTTTTAGGGGTCAGCGATTCCCGGCTGCCCGGGTGGGTTTCCGCGGTGTCCCAATGTCTTGTGGCTTACGTGCTGGTCCGTTCCAGTGAGCTCGTGTCCTTCCGCAGGGCCCTCGGGCTTTTGCCCTACGCGGTGGTTTACAGCCTGATGTTGGTCGGTTTCTGTGTGGTGATGGCCTTGGTATTCATGAGGCTTTGCGGCATGGATTTCTCCACCTCCCTTTTCGCCACCTCCCCCGGGGGGCTTTCCGGGGTGGTCATAGCGGCGGTGGAGACCGGGGCGGACGGGGCGGTCACGGTGCTCTTCAACCTTTGCAGGATATTGTGCATCCTCGTCATACTGCCCATGCTGGCGGGGTTTGTTTTAAATAGATAGGTTTGTGGAGTATTTTAATAAATGGTAATATGTGGTGTGAGCAGGTCCTTGACCTATGGGAGTTGGTTCTTTTCCCGCCGGTTACTGTCTTAGGCGATAAGGGGGAGTGATCTTGGACATAAGCCGTTACCTTAGGTCTCTTTTTTCCAGGTCCCAGGATTCGTCAGTTCAGAGGGAGCTGTCCCTGTCTTCCTTCGGGGATCTGTGGGCCCTGGTCCCCCACCTCACAGAAGAGGAGGAGGTGTGGGTTCTCTCACTGGGGGATGCCAACTACAGGCTGGCCCAGCGGGGGATCCTGAAGCCCCGGGGCAGGGCGCTGGGGTACAGGCTTTGGCGCGGGGCCTTTGATGAGGATCCCATATGGGTGTCCCGGTCCATGTGCGGGGCCGCCCTGGATCTGGTCTTTTCCGGTGAGGACGTGGAGACCGCCCCGGTGGTGGAAAGCGTGCCCGCGGGGGTACTGTTGACCGTGCCCATGTGGGTGCTTTGCAACTACGTTGGTAAGTCCCGGCGTTCGTTGGCGGAAGCCCTCTCGTTGGGGGGACTGGTGGCGGGGTACATGTTGGCCCGGCTGGAGGAGGCTAACGGTTACGACCGGCTTATTGCCGCCGCCGCCGGCTGTGCCGCGGGACTGGCTAGGCTGAGCGATGGTTCCCTGAAGGTGGTGGAGAGGGGGGCTTCCACGGTGGTTTGCCTCACCATGGGGGACGTGGGGGAAGAGGACACCCTGTTCACCGATTACCTGGCTTCGGTGCTTGCCGGGCAGGCCATAGTGGCCTGTCAGATGGCGCTTTCAGGCCAGGGGTTCACGCTTTCAATGGATGACAGCCGGAGCATGTTTGAGCATTGGATTTCCGGCAGGGATCGTACGTTCTAGCCCTTCAACCTCTTAAGGGCTTTGTTCGGTTAGAATAGGTTTTAAACGGGGTTTTTATCTTATGAAGCAGCCGTTCATAGTGGGGGCCCTGAAGCTCTTCGGGGCCCTGTTTCGGTATATGGAGCACCAGTCGGCGGTGGAGCTGGGCGGAAGATTGGGAGAGATGGTGGCCTTGTTGTCCCGCAGGCGGGTGAATCAGGCCTCCGCCCGCTGCTCCAGGGTACTTGGCATATCCGAGGAGGCCGCCAGGGGGATTGTATTGTCCTCCTACAGGCACTTTGGCATGGGGCTTGCGGAGGTGATCCGTTTTCCCGTTATGAGGGATGCAATCCCGGGGCTTGTGGAGTTCGAGGGCCTGGAGAACCTCGACCGGGCGTTGGCCTTGGGGCGGGGAGCCATAATACTCTCCTGCCACATGGGCAACTGGGAGCTCACCGCGGCGGCCCTGGCGCTCAAGGGATATCCCATAAGGGTTGTGGCGGCGGACCAGCGGGACCAGAGGGTTACGGACATGCTGGTTTCCATGAGGGCCAGCTGCGGGGTGGTGACCATAGGGAAGGCCTCGGACCTCAAGGGGGTTTTTAAATGTCTGGAGGAGGGAGGGGCGTTGGCGGTGCTATTGGACCAGGACGCGAAGTCCAAGGGGCTGGTATCAGATTTCCTTGGGCTTCCCGCCAGCACCCCCTTGGGTCCCGTTAAGCTTGCCAGGAAGCTTGGATGTCCGGTGGTGCCCTGCAGGTCCGTGAGGGACGCTTTTAACCCCCGGATGCACCGGGTCGCCCTCATGTCCTCCCTGGAAGGTCCCGACGGACAGCCCTTTGGTGAGGATGAGGCGGGGTCCTTGGGGGTTTGCAACCGCCTCCTGTCCTCTTGGATAAGGGAGGTGCCGGATCAGTGGATATGGATGTACGACCGCTGGGCAAGCACCATGGGGAGGAACTGGTGGACTGTGCCATAGACCCGGGGCGCTGCAAGCTGGGGGTGGCGTTCGGAGCTGAAGGGCTCCTGTGTTCCGCCATCGTCCCCAGGCCCCATTGGGAGGACCTCTGGACCCTCCTTTGTGGGTCGGACTCCCCGGGGTTTTGCCGTTGGATAACCGAGGGAGGGCTCCCCTCGGGTTTTAGGTTTAAGGGAAGGATATTGATCGGGGACAGCACCGGCTCCTCCGATGTGGCCAAGGAACTGTCTCGCCGGGGCTTTGAGTTTTTGCTGGTGGATGAGAGGTACAGCACATTGGAGGCCCGGGGGCTTTACTTCCTCCTTCACCCTCCGAAGGGGCTTTTGCGCCTTGTCCCGAAGGGGCTCCTGGTGCCCCCCAGGGACGTGGACGACCTTGCCGCATGGGCTTTGCTGCGTCGAAGTTTTATTCCCCCGTTTGAGTTATAGGTCCGAAAGGTATAGAATTGTCTAGGCCTATGGTGCCATATAAAAAAGACACAAGGGGAGCTAGGACATGTCCACACAGGTCATAACGTCCTTGGTTAACGCATACGCAGGGGCATTCGTATCGGTAAGTCAGATGATGGGGGTTGAGGCGGTCTTTTTAAAGGGGGAGATCGCCCCGGGGGTTAACGCCCCGGGGAGCCGGGTGGCGGCGCTGATAGGAATAGTAGGACCCAGCGTTCATGGCACCGTGGCCCTCATGGCGGACTTAACGGGCTTCAGCGCCTACGTGAAGGCCATGACGGGTGGCATGATAGAGGCCAACCCGGATGACCCCATGTCCATGAGCGTCCTGGGGGAGCTCACCAACATGACCAGCGGCCAGGCGCTGATGAAGGTGGATGTTCAGGGGCTGGACATAACCCCTCCGCAGCTCATGTCCGGGGACAACCTCAAGGCGGTGCCCGCAAAGAAGGCGGACGTCAAGAGCTTCACCCTGCCCTTTGACGTGGGACCCGAGAAGGGGCGGGTATATTTGGTCCTGTCCTTCCACGAGTAGCAAGGGCTCAGGGGGGAACGTTTGCCTGTGGCTGATTAATTCAATAAGTTTTGTTTTTGTGCCACCGAAAGGGAGCGATGCTCCCTTTTTGTTTTTAGGGGACATGGGATATAATTCTCACTGTAAAAGTTTTGTAACTTTTCTGTAGAGGGGGCTTGGTGTTAGTGTCCATGCGGCAGCGTCTTTATCTTCTGGCGGTGATGGCGCTCCTGGCGTTGGGTGTTATGGGGGGGTTAGCCTACTACAACAGCAGGTCCATAGTGCTGGACCAGATCTCCAAGGGGGGCGAGGTGGCGGCGGACTCCGCCGCCGGGGCGGTTAGGAACTGGCTGGAGGGCAGGACCGACATAGTGGAGACCGCCGCCATGAACTGTGAGTACCTGTGGCTTAACTACGGCATGGCGGGACGCCTCTTGCAGCCCTATGTGGAGGGGCTGACAAAGGAGTACGCGGGGAAGGGTTTTATGGACGTCTACATAGGACTTGCGGTGGGAGGTTTCGTGGATGGCAGCGGATGGACCCCCCCGGAGGGATGGGACGCCAGGACCAGGCCCTGGTATAAGGATGCCTTGAAGGCTAACGGGCCTGTGATGACCATGCCGTACGTGGACTCTATAACCGGGAAGCTGATAGTGACCCTGGCTACACCCCTGAAAGGATATGGGGACAAGGTCCTTGGGGTTTTGGGGGCTGACATGGCGATAGACACGCTGGTGGAGATGATATCCAAGCAGCGGATACTGGGCTACGGCTACGGGGTGCTCTTGGCGCCGGACGGGACATTTGTGGCCCATCCCAAGAAGGAGCTGGTGTTGAAGGAGAACATAGCGAAGCAGTCATCCTTCGTCACCCCGGAGCTGGCCAAGATAGGCCAGGAGATACTATCCGGCAAGTCGGGCCTCTTTAAGTATCGCAGCGTGGACGGGGACGACCGGCGGCTCTTCGTAAGGCCCCTTAATTACGGATGGACCCTTGTCCTGGTGGTTTCCGAGAAGGACCTCTTAGGTCCTATAGGGGTCCTTGGTATGAGGCAGCTTTTGGCGGCGATTGTGGCCATGGGGCTTCTTGGGGCTTTGATCTTCTCGGTTGTAAGAAGCCTCATGCGTCCCATCCAGTGTCTGATGGAGGTCTCCGGCGAGGCCGCCAAGGGGGACTTGAGCGTGTCCGCCTGCTTTTCCGGCACCGACGAGATGAGCCAGCTTGGGAGGGCCTTGGACTTGGTCATATCCTCCCAGAGGGATATATTCAAGCAGTTCCGCAGGGACGGGGAGGCCATAGAGGGTCAGTCCAGGAACCTTGAGGAGGTGGCCCGTAAGACCGAGGACACCATATCGCTGATAAAGGAGCAGATGGATCAGCTCACCCGCATGGCGGAGGACAACTCCCAGGCGGTGGAGGCGGCCAACGCGGGCATAGAGGAGGTGGCGTCCGCTTCCCAGGGGGCTGCCCAGGCGGCGGCGGAGGCTTCCAGCTACGCCGAAGGTCTTAAGGCCAACGCGGAGGGTGCCCAGGAGCTGATAGTCAAGACCTCCGACAGGGTCATGGAGATGGCGGGGTCCTTCCGGGGCGTGGCGGACGCGGTGATGAAGCTGAACGATCAGGCGAGCCAGATAGGCAGCATCGTCAACACCATCTCCCAGATAGCGGATCAGACCAACCTTTTGGCGTTGAACGCCGCCATAGAGGCCGCCCGGGCGGGCGAGGCGGGCAAGGGCTTTGCGGTGGTGGCGGAGGAGGTTCGGAAGCTGGCGGAGGAGTCCAACCAGGCGGCCAAGAGCATAGGAGAACTGGCGGGGGCCATAATATCCGGCACCGCCTATGCGGTCAAGACCGCGGGAAGCGGGGTGGCCGTGGCGGAGGCGGCGGAGGCGGAGACCAAGGCCATGCGGGATAGGATAGCGGAGGTCCTTGGGGCCATAAACAACATAGTAGGCCAGATCCAGAACGTGGCGGCCACGGCGGAGGAACAGTCCGCCAGCTCCCAGGAGATGGCGGCGTCGGTGGACCGTCTCGCCAGCGGAGTCGCCACCACCAAGGATATAGCGGTCAAGATCGACCACGTGTTGGGCGACCTGGTGGAGAACAGCAGGCTTCTTATGGAGGCATCGGAGGAGCTGGAGCGTTTCGCCCAGGAGTTCAACCGGGTGCTCAAAGGGTATAAAATAGATTCCGATCAGCCCTTGGCCCTCAAGGGATAGCTCTTAAGAGGCACTTCCCGGGGCGGGCCTTTCAGCTCGCCCCTTTGTGTTACCCATCCTAATTGCCTTTGGGGGGTGTACCGTGGAGGAGAGAACAGAGTCCGGGAGGTCTCAATTGGACTGGTACGTCAAGGATCTCATGGCATACATGTTCGGGGTCCCAAGGGAGGAGCTGGATTCCCTGGTGGAGGGCTACCAGGCCTCCGGCGGTGTGCCCGATCCCTCTGGGCTCTTTAGGTACCTGTCCGCCAACGGGAGGAAGTACAGGGTGCTCTGGGCGGTGTTCCCCATGGGGGACCTGATAAGCATCCTTTTCGCCGCGGTCTTTGGACCGGATAAGCAGATGCTTTGGCGCAAGAGTTCCGTGCTTCCCATGAGCAGCGACAGCGGGGCCTTGCGGCTTTGGAACCGGGTTTTGGAGCTGTCATCCGGCATAGGGGTACAGCCGGACAGCAGGGTATCGGAGACCGACCTCTGGTCCGCGGAGCAGGTAAACCGCCAGCTGATGAGGCTTTGGGATGGGTGGGCCGGCATGTTCCTCACGGAGGTTGAGGAGTGGCTCTCCCAACAGGGGATAGAGGTCCCGGACGGTATGGTGGAGAGCTCGGAGCTTAACTCAAGGCTGTCGGTGGACATATCAAAGGATATTCGGGATTCGGTGGGGCGGAGCGTCCCATTGGGTTCTGTAAGGTACGCGGTGGTGTCCCTGCCGGAGCTCAGGGACATGGGGCTTGAGGTGTCGTCCCTTCAGTCGGTCCTGGACTCCTACGTCAGCTCCGCCATACCATCCATGAAGCAGGATCCCCAATCAGGCGGGGAGGATGCTGCGATTCCACAAGGGGTATTGGAGGTCCGTCCCTGCGTGGACCCTATCAACGGGGTGGCGCTTTCCTTGATGAGGCCCGGGGACCCGGTGGTGGTGGAGCCCGCCCGGGAGGTGGAGCTGCCGGGGACAATATACATGATAAGGCTGCTCAAGAACGGCCAGTACGAGGTTCACGGCCAGTTCGACCGGGACGGCAGCTTCTTCAAGTTCATATCCCCCGGGGAGCTCAAGATAAAGATCCCCCCCGGTGTCCACGTGGAGGACCGGGAGGGATTTCCGGTGCTTTACGCCGCCGCGGCGGGTCTATTGGCCCTGCTGGCGGTGGCGCTTTACATCTACAGGTAGACCCCCGGGGTAGTTCTTTAGTTTCGTCTAGCCTTAGCGCTTGAGCGTCAGGGGCGGGCTGCATCACCCCGGGGCCTTTTATCAGTCTGTAAGTTGGTTCCCCAGGTGGTCGTCCCGCTGGATCGAGACGGTGATGTTGAGCTCCTCCGCCTCCCGGCGGAACCATTGGCAGAAACCCCCAACAGCCCCGGTGACGGTGGCCCCCACCGCGCAGTCCTCAGAGGGGACCAGGAACAGCACCTGGGCATCCTCGGCTCCCAGGAGGTAGGGGATCGCACACCTTAGGGCCTCCATGGCCTCTTCAAGCCGGTGCAGCCCCCGGTGCCACTGGTCCTCCGGGACGTCAAGGAAGGGAGACGGATCGTCCCCGCAGGTTAGGGCTATCATCATCCGGTTGAACCCCTGCTCCTCCGCGGCCCTGACGGTGGCCCCGTATATCCCCCGGATCCCCCGTTCCGCCGCAACCGAGGGAACGTCATCCGGTATCTCCTCCCCTTCCCTTGCGGCGCATATGACCCCCTGACCCTTGCGGTGAAGCTCAAGCGCTAAGGGGTGATAGAAGGGGAACCACCAGGTTTGCATGGGCCCCCTACCCCTTGAGCCTCTCGAGCACCAGCTTGTACCCGTCGGAGCCGTAGTCCACGCACTTCTTGACCCTGCTTATGGTGGCGGTGCTGGCTCCGGTCTCCTTGGATATGGATGGATAGGTCTCCCCCTCCATTAGACGCCGTGCCACCTCCAGCCTCTGGGCCAGGGACCTTATCTCCGATATGGTGGCCACGTCCTCCAGGAACCGGTAGACCTCCTCCTCGTTCTCAAGGCACAAGAGCGCCCTGCAAAGCTGATCCGTAAGGCTGTCCTTCCACTGGCTTCCCATGTTCATGCCTCCTCGTGATTTTAAAGTTATACGCTTTCTTTTCTTGATCTGGCGACATGTTTCTAAAACTCCTAAACGATAGTATAGCCGTGCTTTGCAAAACGTCAACCTTCAAGCTATGCCTATTTAGTTAGATATACTGCACTTGGTGGGGGAGGCGCTTGGGGATATAATTGTCAGGCGCAGGACTCAAACTAGATCAAAAGTGGAGGATTGGAGATGGCCAAGAACATAACCCCAAGATCCAGGGATTTCTCCCAGTGGTACCTGGACGTGATAAGGGCGGCGGAGCTGGCGGACTACGCTCCAGTGAGGGGGTGCATGGTGATACGCCCCACTGGCTATGCCCTTTGGGAGTCCATACAGCGTCATTTTGACGAGGCCTTCAAGGAGACCGGGCATGTCAACGCCTACTTTCCCCTGTTGATCCCCAACTCGTTCCTTGAGAAGGAGGCCCAGCATGTGGAGGGCTTCGCTCCCGAGTGTGCGGTGGTGACCCATGCGGGAGGGGAGGAGCTTGAAGAGCCCTTTGTGGTGCGCCCCACCTCCGAGACGGTGATAGGGCACATGTACAGCAAGTGGGTTCAGTCCTGGAGGGACCTGCCGATACTCATCAACCAGTGGTGCAACGTCATGCGGTGGGAGAAGCGTCCCCGGTTGTTCTTGAGGACCTCGGAGTTCTTGTGGCAGGAGGGTCACACCGCCCATGCCACGAGGGAGGAGGCCATGGAGGAGACCCTTCGGATGCTGGACGTGTACCAGCGGATAATGAAGGAGGTCCTGGCCCTTCCGGTGGTGCCGGGGGAGAAGTCCGAGGGGGAGAGGTTCCCCGGGGCGGACAACACCTTTACCTGTGAGGCCATGATGAGCGACAAGAAGGCCCTTCAGGCGGGGACCAGCCACTTTTTGGGACAGAACTTTGCCAAGGCGTTCGACATAAAGTTCCAGGACCGGGACGGGGAGGTTCGCTACGCCTGGACCACCAGCTGGGGGGTGTCCACCAGGCTCATCGGGGCGCTCATAATGACCCATTCAGACGATGACGGGTTGATATTGCCCCCCAAGGTGGCACCGGTGAAGCTGGCGCTTTTGCCCATAAGCACCGATCAGGATCTCATCTCCTCCACGTTGGAGCCCAAGGCGGCGGAGCTGAAGGCCGCCATAGAGGCCGCCATAGGCAGGAGGACCGTTGAGCTGGACACCCGGTATCACCTTCGTCCCTCCGACCGGTTCTTCCATCACCTGCAGAGGGGGGTTCCGCTCCGGGCGGAGCTTGGGGAGAGGGAGCTTGCAAACCAGACCCTCCGTCTTGTCAGGAGGGACACGGGGGAGCGGATCGACGTCCCCATGGGGGAGGCTCCCCAGAGGGTCCTGGAGGTGCTGGAGGATGTTCAGCGGAGCTTGTACGAAAGGGCTTTGAATTTCCGGCTCTCCAACACCTTCCAGGTGTCTTCCATGGAGGAGTTCAAGGAGGTGCTGGAGTCCAGGGGAGGGTTTATAACCGCCTTCTTCGGGGGCACCAAGGAGGACGAGCGGGCCATAAAGGAGGCCACGGGGGCCACGGTGCGCTGTTTCCCCCTGGAGGACGACTCCTTGGGCACCTGTTTCTACACCGGCCGTCAGGGCTGCAAACGGGCCGTGTTCGCCAAGGCCTACTAGAGGGCGGCGGAACTCTATGATTTAAGCTAGTTTAAACGGACCCTGACGCTCCCCTTCCGCCGTCAAGGGGGGCTCGGGGTCTTCTTATTATCGGCGGCAGTTCCCTCTTTGGAAGGCTGCTCAAGGTAAGTCCTGCGGCGGTGTTTAGGAACGAGTCCATCCATCGGAACACGTCCCAACCCTTTATCCTGCGTCTCATCAGGGACATCCGCCGCTTCCGCTCCTCATCAGGCATGAACAGGGCTTTTTGCATCGCATTTGCCATCCCCTCCATGTCGTAGGGGTTCACCGTTATGGCCCCAGCTCCAAGTTCCACCGCGGATCCTGCGAACTCGCTTAGTATGAGCACCCCGTCGTTGTCCGGGTGGCATGCGCAGTACTCCTTAGAGACCAGGTTCATGCCGTCCTTGAGGGACGTCACTAGCCCCACGTGGGCCGCCCTGTAGAGGGCCGCCAGGTCCTCCTGCCCCACCGATTGGTACATGTACGTTATGGGTATCCAGTCCAAGGTGGCGAAGCGTCCGATTATCCTCCCAGCCTCCCTATCTATCTCCTCCCGCAGGTTCCTGTAGGACGTAACGTCCTCTCGGCTTGGAACCAGCAGCTGCACCAGGGTCACCTTCCCAAGCAGCGACGGGTCCCTCTGGAGCAGCAGCTCGAAGGCCCTGAACCTCTCCAGTATGCCCTTCGTATAGTCCAGCCGGTCGATGCCGAGCATGATCCTTCGCCCCTGGTGGGCCCGGCGGATCTGATCCGCCTTCTTCCTCACCGCGGGCGATTTGGCCAGTCCCTCGAAGTAGCGGAAGTCTATGCTTATGGGGAAGGCCCCAACCACCGTCTCCCACTGATGGCTTAGCTTGAACCCCCTGCCCCCTCCCTTTCGGGTCATCACCCTGGACCTGGGGTTTAGTTCCTTGAAGCACCTTAGGAAGTTGTCCGCGTCCCTGTCGGTCTGGAAGGCGGTGAGCCGGTAGCTCAACAGCTGCTCCATCACCTGCTGGCGCCAGGGGAGCTTCATGAATATGTCGGGAGGGGGGAACGGTATGTGAAGGAAGAAGGCGCAGTTGGGCCTTTTATCCCTCAGCATCTTGCCAAGGGGTATGAGGTGGTAGTCATTTACCCATATGAGGTTCCACCGGTCGCTGTGTTTCACCGTGACCTTGGCGAACTTCTGGTTAACCTTGAGGTACGTATCCCAGTAGGTGGGGTCGAAACGGCACCGGCTTTGGAGGTCGTGGAAAAGGGGCCATACGATCTCGTTGCAGAAGCCCTGGTAGAAGAGTTTAACCTCCTGGTGGGTCATGAATATGGGCAGGAGCCTGTATCCGCTTTGGGACGATATGGGACCCAGAAGGGATTTGATGTGTTTTATCCTTACCGTCTCACTGGTTCCAAGCCAGCCTATCCAGCTGCCCCCCCGATCCCGGAGGGCGGGGGAGAGGGCGGAGATGAGCCCCCCGGAACCGCTTTTTACCGATAGGGTTCCGTTTTGCTCCTCGAGAACCACCGGCAGGCGGTTGGAGACCACGATGAACCCTTTCGATCCGTGGTTCTGACTCAACTTCCTCACCCCTTTCAAAGGATAAGAAGCGCATCATCCCTCATGTGCTTAGTTTAACCCTCGCAGCTCGAATCCATAGGTCAAGGAAACCCAAGACCTCGTCCGGAGGGGTTATCCACGCCGATGCCATGGTGGGCCTTATGGTCCGGCTGACCAGGATGCCTATGCCTTTACCCCTGATCGCCCCGAAGGCGTCCTCGTCGGTCCTGTCATCTCCAAGGTAAGCGGAAGCCTCCGGCGGCTTTATAAACCTCCTGACCGCGTCCGCCTTGCTCACCCCGGACAGCCGTATTTCCAACCCCATCTTAAACGGTATTATCTGGAGCTTCCCGTTGGCGGTCAGGGGCATCCAAAGGAGCTCCAGAGCCCCTCTGGTGCTGCGGGCCCTCCTTGGGCTTATGCCCCTGAAGTGGGCTGCCACCGAGGAGGCCTTTCGCTCAACCCTGTAAGGGGGCAGGACGTTCAGGGCCCTCCAGTGGGCGATCCTGAGGGCCCTTTGGACCTCCGCTTCCAAGGGGACCCTGGTTATATCGCCTCCAGGCCTCATCTCCTCCGCGCCGTGACATCCGAATACGTTGAACGGGAAATCCCAGTCGTTGAGCACCCTCTTTAGCTGAGACGCGGGCCTGCCGGTTATCATCGCCAACCTCGTGCCGGAGTGCGCGATCAAGCGGAGCCTCTCCCTTATCCCATGGTAGGGTCTTACGCTTAAGGGGTTATCGCAGAACGGGGCGATGGTTCCGTCGAAGTCCAGCATAAGCGCGGGCTCCTTCGACCTTGCTACCCAGGAGAAGAAAGGGGCCAGGGCTGGGATCATAGGATCACAACACCTCCACCCTGCCGGAGCCAGACCCGGCCTGAAGGGCGAGCATCAGGGAAAGGTGGTTTCGCAGCAGCCTGGTGATGAGGAAGTGCTCCTTCACCAGCTCCCGGCCCGCCCTGCCCATTCGCTCCCGTTCCCTCGGGTTGTTTAAAAGCTCCACCAGCCTGAGGGAAGCCCCTTCGGGGGTTTGCACCCGGTAGCCGGTGATCTGGTTTAAGACCTGAAGCCTTATGCCCCCCGTATCCCCTCCGATGACGGGTTTCCCCTTCCAAAGGGCCTCCGAGACCGTAAGGCCGAAGCCCTCTTTAGTGGACTTTTGAAATACCACCTGTGCGGAACGTTGGAGAGAGTTTATAGCCATGTGGGCGTCCGGTGGCAGCAGAAGGACCTTCACGAAGGGCAGCCTTTCCGCGCACCGGTTCACCTCCTCCAGGACCGCGGCACCCTCCGGGTCGTCGTCCGCCCCTCCTCCCGCTAGAACCAGCCGTAAGTCCCCAACCCGCCGCAGGGCCAGCTCGCAGGCCCTTATTACCCCAAGGGGATCCTTAAATCGGTCGAACCGGGAGACCTGGACCACCAGATGTGATGGGTCCTTAAGGTCGATCCCCAGGGACTCCAGGACCCGCTCACACTCCTCGGGAGATATGTATTGGTTCTTGGGGCTTATGGGGTCTATGGCGGGGGGGATTATGAACTCCGGTATATCAAGGGGCTGGGCGAAGTCGGGCAGGGAGAAGATTGCGGCGTCGCAGTGGTTTACGTGTCCTGCCAGGTACCTCCACACCTTGCGGTCCGGGTTGCTGGCGTCTATGTGGCACCTCCATATCCACTTTCCCCTTCGGGCGGTTGAGAGGGACGCCATCATGGCGGGCTGGGGGTCGTGGATGAACACGAAGTCCGCGTCCTCCAGCTTATCCCTCATGGCCGTCCAGTTTCTCAGGTTAGCCGCCTCGTAGGCGGCGATCATCGAGTCCGAGACGTGCTGCCTCCTGCCCTGAAGGGCGTTGTGAAAGGCCTTGGTCACCTCGAAGAAGTCGGGATCCCCCTCGATCACCTCCCAGCTGGAGTCTATGCCCAGCTCCCTTTGGAGCGGCACCAGCCTTTCCAGGATCTCCGCCACCCCTCCTCCCCGGCGGGTGGAGTTCACGTGCACCAGCCTGAGTCCCTCCAGCATCTCCCCCATCTGCCGGAGGAGCTTCACCTCCTCGGCGCCGCAGTGTTCCACGTAGAGGTCCAGGAGACTCATGACCGATACCTCCGTCCTATGAGGCCCAGCTCCTCCACTATCCGATCCTTAAGGGTCTGGAGGGACATGAGATACGGGTCTATGCTCATGAGGCCCGACACCTCCTCTTGTGGTATGCCGCAGGATAGGAGCCATAGGGAAAAATCGTCCCCGCAACCGGTCCTCAGCCTGGCGTCCACGAAGTGGTAGAAGGCGCTGGCAGGGTGGCATAGGGAGAGCTTGTCCGCCAGCTCCGATGGATCCTTTGCGGATAGTCCCGTTTGGAACACCAGCGTGGTGGCCATGAGAAAGTAGAAACGGCTCCTGGCCATGGCCCAGCCGAGGAAGGCCCCGGAGGTCACCGGCTCGTCCAGCACGTCCAGGATCGCCTCCCTCAGGTCCTCGATTGACGGGAAGTAAGAGGGGTTGAGGGCGTCAAGCCTCTCCGCGGAGGCCTGTTCCCCCACGCTTTGGCTGACCCAGGCGGCAAGATCGTTGTGATGGAGTTGTTCCGCCCGGGGCCTCATGAGGTAACCGTAGAAGTGGTAGATGAGGGACTGGGGGGGCACGGCCTCCACCCCGTCCCTTAGCTCCTTTAGACTATGGGCGCTGTGTCCTGCGCTTTGGACTATCATCGAACAGCTTTTGATCGAGAACTCGGTGAAGCTTGGCAATGGCGCCACCTCCTTCCGAAGATCTCACCTTAGTAAGATGGGGATCACTTCCCTATGCAGAAGTTCGAGAATATGGAGTCCAGCAGCTCCTCCGTGGTGTCCCTGCCCATGGCGGCCCCTAGGTGCTGTCTTGCCCTTGAGGCCAGGTGGACCATGGCGTCCAGGAAGGATGCGCCGGCCGCCTCCTCTAGGCACTGGGCGGACCTTTTGAGGCTGTCCACCTGGTGCCGGAAGAGGCTTACCGCCCCCTCCAGGGAGCCCCTGGAGAAGAAGGTCTCCACCATGCGGTCCTTGAGCTCCTCCACCCCGTCCCCGTTTAGGGCGGATATCTCAAAATAAGGTATCTCCTGGGGGCGGTCAAGAAGGTCCAGCCACTCCTGGAGTATCCCCTTGTCGCTCTTGTTGAGCGCTGCCAGGGCGGGTTTCTCCAGGGAGGTGAGCAGCTTTAGGTCCTCCTGGGAAGGGGGGGTTGAACCATCTAGCACGAGAATGCGGATCTGGGAGGTAACCATGGCCTCTTTTGCCCGTTGGATCCCCAGCATTTCCACGGGATCCTGGGAGTCCCTTATGCCCGCGGTGTCCACCAATTTGAGGGGGACCCCCTTGTGGATCACCGCCGCCTCCACTAGGTCCCTGGTGGTGCCGGGTATGGGGGTCACGATGGCCTTTGCCTCCCGCACCAGCCTGTTGAGGAGCGAGGACTTCCCCACGTTGGGGCGTCCCACCAGGGCGGCCCTGATGCCGCAGCTCAAGGCCATCCCGGCCTCTCCCCTGTAGGCCAGGTCCCGGAGCCTGCCTGCCGCATCCATAAGCCCCGTCCGCAGGCGCTCCAGCTCCAGGTCCGGGAGCTCCTCCTCCGGGTGGTCCAGCAGTGCCTCGGGAAGGGCGGTGATGGATATTAGGTACTGCAAGAGCTCCTCCATCTCCCGCCGGGTGGTTCCCGTAAGGGACCTGGAGGCAGCCTTAAGGGCCTCATCGCTGTAGCCCCTTATCATGCCCAGCACTCCGCTTGCGCTGGTGAGGTCCATCCTGCCGTTTTGGACCGCCCTTCTTGTGAACTCCCCGGGTTCCGCAAGCCTTGCCCCGGCGTTTATGAGGGCGTTCAGGCATCTTTGGACCACCAGGATACCACCGTGGCAGTGCACCTCGGCGGAGTCCTCGCCGGTGTAGCTCCTGGGGGCCTCGAAGCGCACCGCCAGGACCTCGTCGAGGATTCCATCTTCGGATACCAGGTGTCCGTGCCTCATGGTCCAAGGGGGTGTGGAGCAGAGGGGGGAGCGTCCCCTGAAGACCTTATCCACCACCTGGGCGCTCCCCCTGCCGGACAACCTTATTATCCCTATGCCGCC
This sequence comes from Thermanaerovibrio velox DSM 12556, assembly GCF_000237825.1. Classification (NCBI taxonomy): domain Bacteria; kingdom Thermotogati; phylum Synergistota; class Synergistia; order Synergistales; family Synergistaceae; genus Thermanaerovibrio; species Thermanaerovibrio velox. The sequence continues at coordinate 1,528,577 of NZ_CM001377.1, read as the reverse complement.
CTCTCCCCAAGGGGTGGATACGGCGGCTATGACGTCTTCATGAGCGAGAGATGTCAACCCGCCATCCCCTTCATGGCCTCTCCAAGGCGCTTCATCCCCTCCTGGGTCTGCTCAGGGGAGGCAAAGGTGTAGCAGAGCCTGAGCTCGTTCTCTCCCCCGTCCCGGTTGGGGTAGAAGGCCTTTCCGGGCACGAAGGCCACCTGGTTGTCCACCGCCCGCTTGAATAGCTCGTCGCTGTTTATGCCCTTCATCTTGACCCAGTAGAAGTAGCCCCCCTCTGGCTTTACCCAGTGGACCAGGTCAAGGGGAAGGTGCTCCCGCATGGCGTCCTCCATGGCATCCCGCTTCTTCTTGTAGTGCTCTATTATCTTGGGCAGGAACGAGTCCAGGTGCCCCAGCCGGCAGTACTCGTAGACCAACGCCTGGGCCACCAGGCTGGTGCACACGTCCACCCCCTGCTTGAAGATGGCCATCTTGCGGATTATTTCCCGGCTGCCGCAGCACCATCCGACCCTGGTCCCCGGGGCCAGTATCTTGGAGAAGGAGCCCGCGTACACCACCACCCCCCGGTCGTCCAGGGAGAAGAGGGTGGGCAGGTGCTCCCCTTCAAACCTCACGTAGCCGTAGGGGTCGTCCTCCATGATGGCGAAGCCGTAGCGGTGGGCGTATTCGATGAGCTTCTTGCGCCTCTCCAGGGAGAGGGTGGTCCCCAAGGGGTTGTGGAAGTTGGCTATGGTGTAGCAGAGCTTTACTTTCTTGCCCTCTTTCTGGGCCCTCTCCACCTTCTCGGGGATGAGGTCCACCATCATGCCCTCGTCGTCGCAGGGAACGGTGAGGAACTTGGCCCCGTGGTTGTGCATGTTGAGGAACACCCCGAGGAAGGAGGGTTCCTCTATTAGTATCAGGTCGTCTTGGTCTATCAGGGCCCAGCAGAGAAGGTCCGAGACCTGGGAGGAGCCGGCGGTTATGAGCATCTCGTCGTGCTCCAGCTTGCGTCCCATCCTGGGGGCGGTCCAATGTATGAGAAAGTCCTTCAGTGGGCCGTATCCCTCGGTGGTGCCGTACTGCAGCACGTCCTTGCCCTGGCTTTTGAGGATCCCCGCAGCCTCGTAGAAGAGGTCCACTGGGAAGGCCTCGGGATCGGGCATGCCTCCCGCGAAGGATATGACCCCGGGCCTTCGCACCAGGTGAAGCATCTCCCTTATGGGGGATGGCCTAAGGTCTGCCACCCTGCCGCTGTAGAGGCCGTCGAAGAAACTGGACAACTCTATCCCCTCCTCGTCCTTTTTTGTCAGGTCCTCGTGGGGTGTCCCCCGTAAGACCCCAACAGACAACCTTTATGGGGTTTTGTCCCCTTGAGCACAATGATACACCATGCGAAATCCGAATCATTTGTGAATTTTAATGTCAATAGGTTCTTCAGTCCTCGTTTAGCGCCAGGTTGGAGTAGGCCTCCTCCAGCATCTGGCTGTAGGAGGTGGTGCCGTTACCGCCGTAGAAGGAGAAGCCCCCGAGGAGGTTGATCCTGAAGGGGGTTACGCTTCCCTCTTCGATTATCTTGTCCACCTGTGTCTTGATCCGTCCGAACAGGGTCCTCGCGCCGGAAGAGGGGGTTTCGGGGAGCAGCAGCAGCACGCATCCGTCCTTTAGGCGGAAGCCCATGTCGGTGGTCCGGATGGTCTTCTTAACCAACCCTATGAACTTCATGTAGGCTTCATCCATCATGGACTGGGGCAGTGGACCGGATGTGAGGTTCTCAAACTCCAGTTTCAGCAGGGCCATGGAGAGCCAGCGGCGGTAGCGCCTGGCCCGTTCTATCTCCTCCTCCCCCCGCTTCCTGGCGTAGCGGTCCGAGTAAAGGCCGGTCTTTGGGTCCACGAACTCGGAGCTGTCCCCGGCGGACACGTCCCCCTTGGGGGCAAGAAGCACGACGTCCTCTCCTTCTACTGTCTTCCTGAAGACAAGCCACCCGGTTCCGCCGAGGTCGAGCTCGTGGAGGGACGGGTTTATTATCTCGTTCAGCCCACTTCCCTCGATGTCGTCCCTTCCGAGGAGTAGCTTTATCTCCCGGTTTGCGGACTCCACGGTTCCGTCCCTCGCCCAAAGGGCCGGCAGGGGTATCTTCGATGTGATGTCTATGGAATCTTCCATAGACTTGAGCTCCGTCTGAAGGTCCGATATGCTTATAGGTCCCTCAAGGAGATCCTTTTTTAGGGGGTTGTGGGCTTTCTGGATGCAGCTTATGAGCCCTACCATGCCCGCGGAGGCCAGTGCCACCCCCAGCCACGCGAGAACTGGGCTTGCCCCCGCGGCGGGGGAGACGAAGGCCAGCAGCAGCCCCTGGGCGGAGAGGTTGCAGCAGAACTGCCCCATGGAGCTGCCGGTGGAGTTCATCACGTAGCATGCGGTGGCGGTTAAGTAGGATGATAAGAACACCGCCCACACGGAAAGAGGTAGGCTCTCGGATGAACCGGACCCCAAGAGGGAGATGACGACAATTATGGGGATGGATATTATGGGAGGAGCGGTTAACCACCTCAGGCCTGGTACCCCCTTTTGACTCCCAAAGTCTTTGCCGTGGATCCAGTTTAAGATTAAGCCATGGGGGCCAGAGCTTCAAGGTTTAGATGGTATAATTTTTATTTAATTTTTGGGGGTGTTTCGGTGGAAAGCGGCATGGGGAACATGACGGTTGCCCAGGTGATCACTTTAAAGCCCTCTGAGAAAGGGAGGTTTCGGGGGGTTTATGCGGTGGCGGACGAGCAGGTAAAGCTGGACAAGAACGGCAAGAGGTACTGGATCCTTTCGCTGATGGACCAGACCGGCAGCATGGAGATAAGGGCCTGGAGCAGCTGTGAGTGGTTGGATCAGCGGGAGGTCCCCGAGGGGGTAAGGCTTGAGCCGGAGGAGGTCCCCCCCTTGAGAGGTCTGTCCATAGGGGTTATTGGGACCGTGAGAGAGTTCAACAAGGCCCTGCAGCCCACGGCGGATAGGATATACCTGGTCAGTCAGGAGAAGTACCCCCCTTACGATTTCGTTCAAAGATCCCCGTATCCTCAGGAGGATCTGGAGGAGCGGTTCAACCTTTTGGTGGGGTCCTGTGGTGATGAGGTCCGAGGGTTTCTTGAGTCGGTCTTTCAGGGCCCTTTGAGGCGGGATTTCTTCTCTTATCCCGCCGCGGTGGGGAACCATCACGCCTATGCCTCGGGGCTTCTTGAGCACACCGTGTCGGTGGCGGAGGCCGCCGCTGCCCTTTGCGGCTGCTATCGGGTGGACAGGGACGTGGTGGTGGGGGGTGCCTTGCTTCACGACCTGGGCAAGCTCAGGGCCTATCGGATGAGCCCTTTGCCGGAGGCCACCCTGGAGGGCACCGTTTTAGACCACATAGCCATGGGGTACTGCATGTTCGAGGAGCTGGCGGACAGGTATGGTCTGAGGGACGTGCTTAGGCTGCACCTGGGGCACATAATACTGAGCCACCACGGCAAGAAGGAGTTTGGCTCCCCGGTGCTCCCTTCGACCCCGGAGGCCTTGATAGTTTCCGCCGCTGACGAGCTTGACTTTCAGGTCTTCTGCTGCCGGGAGGGCATATCGGCTCTGAGGGATGGCCAGGTGATATCGGATTTTCACAAGGCCCTTCAGAGGCGGGTTTGGAGCGGTGAGATCTCGGACTCCCTTGGCGGTGAGGGTGGCGCATGAGGAGGTACACGGTACCGCCGGAGGAGGAGGGCAGGAGGCTGGACCGGCTTATCAGGGATTGGTGGCCCTCGGTGGGCATGGGGCTGAGGATGGGGGCCATACGGCGGGGCGACGTCCGGCTGGACCGCATGAAGGTCTCCTGTTCTAAGAGGCTGGTGGCGGGTCAGGAGCTTACGGTACCCTGGGATGATGAGCCAGTGGCTCCCAAGGGGGAAGAGTCCTGTGTGGTCAGGGGAGAGTCAAGGGTGCTGCCATCATGGGTTATCCACATGGACCAGGTCCTTTTGGTGGCCAACAAGCCTCCGGGTTGGATATGCCAGCCCGGGGGAAGCGGGAACGGTACGAGCCTGCCGGAGGAGGTTTGGCGCCTCATCGGCCGCACCGGACCGGTGCCGGCCCACAGGTTGGACGTGAACACCTCGGGGGTTGTGCTGGTGCCCTTGACCAAGCCTTTCGCCAGGGAGCTCCAGCGCATGTTCCGGGAAGGGCTCATAAGGAAGCTCTACTGGGCGGTGGTCAAGGGCCGCTGCGGAGGGGCTTTTAGGATAGACGCTCCCCTTTATGCCGGCGATGGTGGGCCTGTCGCGGTATCGGGGGAGGGGCGGGAGGCCTTGTCCCTGGTGCGGCCCCTCTGCACGCACGGCGGTTATTCGCTGGTGGAGGTGACCCTGGTGACAGGGCGCAAACATCAGGCCCGGGCTCACCTGGCCCATGCGGGGCTCCCCATAGTGGGGGACCCGGTCTACGGGGTTAGGCTGCAGGGGGTTCGCCGTCCGATGCTGCACGCCCGGTTTATATCCCTCCCGGATGAGGCGTCCCTTGGGGATCTCAGGGGTGCGTCCTTCACGGCCCCCCTCATGGAGGACATGGAGGATCTGATCGGCCGGCTGGGCCTTCAGCATCCCGGTGCCATGAATCGATGTGGTGATTTAGCCTAAAAGTGTTATTCATATTTAGAATGTGTTCTTATTTTTTCTAAAAAATCAGTCCCGTTTGACTCTTTACGGAACAGGGTGGTTGGAATAGAATATCCACGGGGTTTGTGAGATTAGTTCACAAACCTTTTAGGTTGGGTTCCTTCATGGCCTTAGGCCTAAAAAAATAAGGAGGGATTCGGAATGGCTGTTACAAAGAGGACTTCCAGCAACGTATTGCTCGACACGGCCCTCAAGAACTTCTATGCCGCCACGGAGGAGATGGGGCTGGAGGACGGGCTCATCGAGATACTGAGCAGGGCGGAGCGTAAGCTTTGCGTTTCCATCCCGGTCACCATGGACGACGGCACCGTCAAGGTGTTCGAGGGTTACCGGGTTCAGTACTCCACCGCTTTGGGTCCCGCCAAGGGTGGGCTCAGGTTCCACCCGGATGTGACCTTGGAGGAGTGCGAGGCTTTGGCCTGTCTCATGGCCTGGAAGTGCTCTTTGGCTGGAATCCCCTACGGCGGCGGCAAGGGTGGTGTGGCCTGCAACCCACTGGAGCTCTCCACCGCTGAGAAGGAGCGCATCACCCGGACCTTTGCGGCCCGCATAGAGCCCCTGGTGGGTGCTTGGACCGACGTGCCCGCCCCGGACGTGAACACCGGCGGCCAGGAGATGGTTTGGCTCATGGACACCATCAGCAAGATGAGGAACCGGCTGGAGCCCGCCATCTTCACCGGTAAGCCCGTTTCCCTCTGGGGTTCCAAGGGTCGTACCCAGGCCACGGGCCGCGGCGTGGCCACCTGCGTGCGCGAGGTCCTGAAGGCGGCGGGCAGGGACGTCAAGGGTTCCACCGCCATAATACAGGGCTTCGGCAACGTGGGCACCTACTGCGCCCTCACCCTGGTCGAGATGGGTGCCAAGGTGGTGGCCATAAGCGACATCACCGGCGGCTACTACTGCCCCGACGGCATCGATATCCAGAAGGCCTTCGACTACGTGACCAATCACCCCAAGCATCTCCTGGAGGGTTACGACCAGCCGGGGCTTCAGAAGCTGCCCGGAGAGGACATCCTCTACCTCGATGCGGACGTGCTCTGCCCCTGCGCCCTTGAGGGTGCCATTCACGGGGATAACGCCCACAAGATCAAGGCCAAGTTCATAGTGGAGGGTGCCAACGGCCCGGTTACCCCCGAGGGTGACGCGGCGCTTCCGAAGGATGTCATCGTGGTCCCCGACTTCCTGGCCAACGCCGGCGGCGTGGTGGGCTCCTACTTCGAGTGGGTTCAGGACCTCATGGGCTTCTTCTGGACCGAGGAGGAGTACAACCAGCGGCTCCTCACCCTGATGGCGGACAACTTCTGGAGGGTCTGGAACTACAGCAAGGAGCACAACGTGCCCATGAGGAAGGGTGCCTTCATGGTGGCCATCAAGCGGGTGGCCGATGCGGTCAAGATGCGGGGTGTCTTCCTCTAAGTCCTGAACGGGACCGGTTTGAACTCCATCGGGGCGGGGCCGCAGGGCTCCCGCCCTTTTTGCATGTCTTCCCAGGGATCGAGGGTGATCCTTTCAAGGGGATGTGCATAAGGGATGAGAAATGGGTTAAAGGCTTTTAAAAACCCCATTTATGTACTATATTTTTAGGGTCGCCCGGTGGTGTGAAGTCGGGTGAACTAAGAGGCCTTTGTGAGAGAGAGCCTGTTTTATGAGAGAGAGCGGGCCAAAGATCGGGAGGGATTATCTGACATGAGCGCTATCATAACCAACGTCAGGGCATTGGAGATACTTGATTCCCGGGGCAACCCCACCGTTAGGGTCAAGCTGGAGCTGGAGTGCGGCATAAAGGTTGACGCGTCGGTGCCTTCCGGAGCCTCCACGGGGGAGAACGAGGCGGTGGAGCTTCGGGACGGGGACAAGGGACGTTACGGTGGCAAGGGGGTTCTCCAGGCGGTGCAGAACGTCAACGACGTCATAGCCCCCGTGGTCATAGGGATGGACTGCCGGGAGCAGGCGGCGATCGACCGGGCCATGATAGAGCTTGACGGTACCCCCAACAAGGGCAAGCTGGGCGCTAATGCGATCTTGGGGGTATCCATGGCGGCTGCCAAGGCGGCGGCGGAGTACTGTGACCTTCCCCTTTACGCCTACCTGGGGGGGCCTGCTGCCAGGACCCTGCCGGTCCCGATGATGAACATCCTCAACGGTGGCAAGCATGCGGAGAACAGCGTGGACTTCCAGGAGTTCATGGTTTTCCCCCTGGGGGCTCCGTCCTTCCGGGAGGCCTTGAGGATGGGGGCCGAGACCTTCCACGCCCTCAAGGGGATCCTCAAGAAGAAGGGCTATGCGGTTGGGGTTGGTGACGAGGGCGGTTTTGCCCCGGACCTAAAGAGCAACGAGGAGGCCTGTGACGTCATAGTGGAGGCCATAAAGGCCGCGGGCTACGAGCCCGGCAAGGACATATTCCTCGCGTTGGACCCCGCGGCGAGCAGCTTCTTCGAGGATGGCTCCTACAACCTCTCCAAGTCCGGCCAGGGTAGGAAGAGCACCGATGAGATGATAGAGCTCTTCAGTCGTTGGTGCTCCGCCTATCCCATAGCCTCGATAGAGGACGGTCTCAACGAGAACGACTGGGATGGTTTCGCCAAGATGACCGCCAAGATGGGTGACAAGGTTCAGATCGTGGGGGACGACCTGTTCGTCACGAACCCGGACTTCGTACGTAGGGGCATAAAGGCCAAGGCGGCCAACGCGGTCCTCATCAAGCTGAACCAGATCGGCACCGTCACCGAGACCATAGAGACCATAGAGCTCTGCCGCAAGGCTGGCTGGGGCTATGTGATATCCCACAGGTCCGGGGAGACCGAGGACACCTTCATGGCGGACTTCGCGGTGGCCATGGGGGGCGGCCAGATCAAGACCGGTTCCGCCTGCAGGAGCGAGCGGATCGCCAAGTACAACCGGCTGCTTGAGATCGAAGATGAACTGGGGGCAGCTTCCAGGTTTGGACGGATATCCTAGCTTTTGAACAGGCCTTAGTAGTCTTCCAAGCGGGGCCCTTGCCCTTGATCTCCGCTGTAATCTTGTCTGACCCCGTCCGGAAGGACGGGGTCTTTCCATTGCGCAAGGCTCCAAGCTCCCCGCGCCTGAGCTTCGCTGTCCTGGCGGGGTATGGGCTTAACCTATATACAATGAAGTTTCGCAGCCCTGCTGTTATCATGGGGGCAATTTAATCGGCTTTAGCCTATGGGTTGGGCGGATGGGGGTGTCTTGTTTGTCGAGGATCCTTGGTTTCCTTGCTATAAACAGATCAACTGGAGCTGCTTTGGTGATGGTGGTGCTCATGGGCATGGGGGAGAAGATGTCCGAAAGGTTTCTGCCGGTTTATCTCATGGCCATTGGCGGTTCCTTGTGGTCAGTCGGTTTTCTGAACGGCATGGACAACCTCCTGTCCGCCCTTTATTCACTCCCGGGGGGTATTTTGAGCCACAGGATCGGGCCTAAAGGGGCGCTGGTGTTCTTCTCCCTCTGGGCGGTTTTCGGCTACCTGTTGGTGATATGGCTTGGAACCTGGTGGGGGGTCCTGTTGGGAGCGGTTTTCTTCATATCCTGGACCGCGGTCACTCTGCCCGCCATGATGGATCTGATAGGCCAGTCGGTCCCCAAGTCCAAAAGGGTCATGGGGGTGTCCATGCACTCCCTGGTAAGGCGAATCCCCATGGCGCTGGGACCCATAATAGGGGGATACCTCATATCCCACATGGGGGAAGTGGCGGGCATAAGGACCGCCCTTGGGGCTGCGGCGGTCATGGGGGTCTTATCGGTGGGCTTCCTTTGGAGGATGGTCCCTCCCGAGTCCCAGACCGATAGGGGACAGATGGGGGTTCGGGAGTCCCTGTCTCTCATAAGGGGGGACCTTAGGATGCTTCTCGTATCCGATGTACTCATACGCTTTGCCGAACAGATACCCTATCCTTTTGTGGTGCTCTGGGCAATGAGCAGGGGAGTTTCGGCGGTTCAATTTGGCGTGCTCACCGCTATAGAGATGGCTGTGGCTGTCTTGGTCTATGTCCCCGTGGCTGCCATGGCTGACAAGTATGGGAAGAAACCCTTTGTTCTCATGACCTTCTGCTTCTTTACCGCATTCCCCTTGATGCTGCCGTTCTGCCGTGGGTTTTGGCCGTTTGCGTTGGCCTTTGTCGTCCGGGGCCTTAAGGAGTTCGGGGAGCCCACAAGGAAAGCCCTCATCATGGACCTGGCCCCGGATGAGGCTAAGGGATCCGCCTTCGGCGCTTATTACCTTATGAGGGACGTGGTGGTTTCCATAGCGGCCTTCCTGTCCCCTGCCCTGTTCGCCCTATCACCGGTTGTAAACTTTGCGGTTGCTGGTGCATTCGGTGCCCTTGGGACTGTATGGTTCGCCCTTAGAGGACGGGATGTGGTGGTTCCCTGATCCCTGCTGATTTCAGGTACCGCAGATCTTGTCCCCTGCGTTCCGGGCAAGGGAGGGAAAAAGGCCCCTCCCTTGCGGCTATCTCCAGATACCTCGCGTTTCGGATAGCGCTAGAGCTTGCCCGGTCCTAGGCTCAAGCCCGCCTCGCCGTACCGGAACTTGGACACCAAACCCTTCAGCTTGTCCGCCGTGTGGCTCAAGGTCTGGGCCTCCTGGGCCACCGCCTCGCTGGCCCTCGCGGTCTCCTCCGTGGAGTGCCGGATAACCTCCACGGTGTTCACCACGTTTATGGTCCCCTGGGTGGCGTTGTCTATACCCTGGGCTATCTCCTGCGCCGCCGCCGCCTGCTCCTCCGACGTGGCCGCTATGTTCTGCATGGCGTCGTTTATCACCTTTATCTGATCTAGAACCTCCGACAGACGGTCCATCGCCTCGTGGGCCCGGCGCACCGTGTCCTCCATGGACCTCTTCGACTGCTCCGTGGCCCTCAGGGACTCCTCGGTGTTCGCCTGCAGCGGCGCTATGAGGTCCTCTACCTCCTTCGCCGCCATGGCGGACTCCTCCGCCAGCTTGCGAACCTCCTCCGCCACCACCGCAAAACCACGGCCCGCCTCGCCCGCACGAGCCGCCTCTATCGCCGCGTTCAGCGCCAAAAGGTTCGTCTGGTCCGCTATGGACCTTATGGTGTTCACAAAACCAGATATGGAGCTCACGGACTCCGCCACCTTCTGGATCCGGTCGAAGGTCCTCTGGGACTCCTCCCCAACACCCGCTATGGCCTTCACCACTTCCTCCACCTGGCGCACCGTCTGCTCCGAAAGAACCGACATCCTAGACGCCGCCTCCGCTCCGTCCGTGGCGGAGTTCGCCGCCTGCTGGGCGCCGCTCGATACTTCCTCTATCCCCGCGTTGGTCTCCTGCAGCGCCGCGGAGTTGGACTCCATCAAGGACGCCACCTGGTCTATGGAGGCCTTTATCTCCTCCACCGACGCCACCTGCTCCTCCGACAGGGCCGCCAGGTTCTCCGCCGCCGACGCCGCCCGGTCCGACTCCTGGGCTATGTCCCCTATGGCGTGCCTCAAGGCCTCCTGAAGCGTTACGGCGCTCAACGCCATCTGTCCCACCTCGGTGTTGGACCTGCCTGCCTCCTTGAGCCAATCCTCCTCCGGATCCCTGGTGAGGTCCAAGGACCCAAGCTTGGCAAGCGCCCGGGTTATCCGGCGCACGGGCTCCACGATGCTCTTGGAAAGCCCCCAAAGCATCCCCGCCACCAGGACCAGCGTGAAGATCCCCATCACCAGCTGCCGCATAGCAAGGCTCCTGACCATGGCGTTGAGCTCCGAGGATGGGAAGACCACCCCCAGGATGAAACCGGACTTGGTGGGGGCGTAGAAGGTCCTGCGGCCCTCCCCCTGGAACTTGTAGTCCACGAAGCCCAGGCCACCGGAGATCATCTTCCGACCCGCCTCCGCAAGCTCCGGGGTTATCATGGAGCTGGCCTTTGTTATGTTCTCCTTCATGATCAGGTCCTTGTTGGGGTCGCACACCAGCGTCCCTTGGGAGGTGGTTAGGAAACCGTTGCCCTTGCCTAGGATGGTGTAGGACGTGATGGTCTCGGAAAGGCTCTTGAGCATGAGGTCCGCCGCCACAACCCCCAACATCCTGCCGTCCTTGCCCTTTACCGGGACCGCCAGGGTTATGACCACTTCCTTGGTGTCCGGGTCCACGTAGGGCTCGGTTATGACTGGCCCGTTGGCCTTGAGCACGTCCTCGTACCAGGGGCGTTTCCGCGAGTCGTAGTCCTGGGGTTCCTCCCAGTGGGAGCCGCTGGCGAGCTTCCCGGAGGACTCAAGGCCCATGTACACGTCCAGTATGTTCGGGTCCGCCTTGACCTTGTCGTATATGGCGCCGAAGGAGGGCTCAAGGTCGCTGTCCTGGGTCTTACCCTCGGACTCAATGAGGTGCTGAGCGGTGCCTGCGGAGGTGTTGACTATGCCCCATATGCCGTCGAAATACCGGTCCACCTCATCCGCCCTGGACTTGATGAGCTCCATTCCCAGGGAGTTAACCTGCTGGTTGAACATGGAGTAGCTTTGGTGCGCCACCGTGAGGATCATCGCCGCGAGAAGTCCCGTCACTCCCGCTGCCAGAAAAAACATCTTCCGGGCCAGGGAGAAGTCCTTAAGCCTCATGGAGGTACCATCTCCTTTTTGTAATGTTTTTAACTTATATAATTGACAAGTATGATTATATTATCCCTTATTAGGGGTGTCGATGGATACAATATCCTTACATAAATCAAAAAATGCTCATCCCTTGTGCTGCTTTCATCAATCGGATATGGCGGCCGGCTAAGGGCCCTTGGGGGTCTTGCAAACCACCGGTTTTTGTGGTTGATTCCTCCGGGGGTGATGACCATGGGGGGTAAGTGCCCTTTGGATTTAGATCTAGCTAGGGATGCGGTGGTGAGGTATGGGACGCTCTTGGAGCAGCGGGGGCTTGTGTTCGGCACCGGAGGGAACCTGTCGGTGCGCTGCGGTGATGGGCTTTGGGCCCTCAAGCCCTCCGGTTTCCCTTGCGGGGCCCTTAGGGCCGATGACGTGGCGGTTTTGGACATGGAGGGCCGACACCTGAAGGGGGGAAAGCCCTCCAGCGAGTGGAGGATGCACCTTGAGATATTAAAGGCTAACCCTAAGGTCGGTGCGGTTTTCCACACCCATTCAAGGTTCGCCGCCACGTTGGCGTGCCTTAAGTGGGAGGTGCCAGCGGTTCACTACTACCTCGCGGCCTTTGGGGATGAGTACATACCGGTGGTGCCCTACAGGCCCTTCGGCTCCCAGGAGCTTGCCCTCGAGGCCGCCAGGGCGATGTCCTCCGGCGTAAAAGGGGTTCTGCTTGCCAACCATGGGGCGGTGGTGGCGGGGGAGACTCCGGAGGAGGCCTTTGACCTGGCGGTTAACCTTGAGTTCCTGTGCGAGGTCTACTGGAGGGCCCGATCGGTTGGCACCCCAGCTACCCTCTCCAGGGAACAGTTCAAGGAAGCCCTCGAGGGGTTTACCTCCTACCGCCATGGGGCGCGTTCCTCTTAAGAACTTTGGCCTTTAAGAGGTTCCTGTGGTTTAAAGCCTCCACCACCGCGAGGCTCAGCAGTTCCTGGTCCTGATCGCGTCTCCTTTTGATCTCCGCCTCGAGGATCTTCTTCTTCAGTTTCAGCTTGTACTCCTCCATGGACCGCTGCACCGTCCTGTGATGGGTCACCATCACCCGGTCCATGGAGGCGTAGATCCTTTCCTCCGCCCTTCGGACCTCCTCCATGGGATCCTGGGGTGTTCCTTCTTCCTTCCCTACCTCAGTTCCCTTCGCCTCCGCCTCCGCGGCCTCCTTGCGAAGGGTCAGCCGCTCGTCCTTCGGCCCGCTGAGAAGCGCTAATGGTCTAGTCATCCCCTGCCACCCCCTATTCTAAGGGCTTCGTCCCATCCAGTTTAGGTTAATTCTCGTCCTTGCTCTCTATTTTTCGGCCCATCCGGGGCTTCCCGTTATGCCATTGCCAATTGGATTCCACGTATCCCTGGGTTTATCATTGGAGGACCATGCTGGGGGTGTTCGATGTCATGAGATGGGTGGACATGCACTGTGACCTTCCCTATGACCTGGCGGTAAGACGCCGCCGGGGGGAGCGGGACGTTGTAAGGAGGATCTTCCTCAGGGACTTCCTCGATAGCGGCCTTAGGCTGCTGGTGGTTACGCTGTTCGTGGACGATCTATCGGTACCAAGGGCTTTGGAGGAGGCGCTCTTCCAGCTGCAGTGCCTTTTGGAGGAGGAGAGGGAGGCGGAAGGGGCCTTTGCCCTGGTCAGAGATGCTGACCAGCTTGAGAGGTGTGTTTCCAGCGGGACCCTGGGCCTTGTGCCCTCCATGGAGGGAGCGGAGCCCCTTGAGGGGGCAGAGGAGCTCCTGGGGTTTTTCAGGTACCACGGCCTTGCGTCCATGGGGCTCACCTGGAGCCGCAGGAACGGCTTCGCGGAAGGGACGGATCTCAAAGGCGTGGTTCTCTCCCCCGGCGGGCTTTCTTCCCGGGGGTTGGCCCTTGTGGGGGCAGCGATGGAAAAGGGCATCGCCCTGGACGTAAGCCATCTGAACGACCCTGGGGTGGAGGACCTGCTGAGGATGGGGGCTTTCATTTGGGCCTCCCACTCAAACTGCCGGTCCCTTTGCCCCCACCCAAGGAACCTTGAGGACCGGCACATAGAGGCCCTGGGCCGTTCGGGAGGCGTTGTGGGGTTCAACGCCCACGGATCCTTCGTGGGCTTCGACGACCCGGTGGAGGGGATGTACCGTCACATAACCCGGGTGGTGGACCTGGCGGGGGAGGATGCCTGCGCCCTTGGGTTGGACCTCTGCGACAGGTTCGAGAGCTTCTACCAAGGGGTCCGCAAGGACCTCTTCATGAGCCACCGGGAGGCCAGGGATGCCCTGGAGGTACTTGCGGGCAGGCTGGGGGCAAGGCTGACGGAAAAGCTTCTCTGGGAGAACCCGCTGAGGGTCATCCGAAGGGCCCTCACGGGTTCTCCATAAGCTTGGACTCCGCCTCCATAAGCCTTTTCAGCCCCTGGGGGGACATGCGGGGCAGCAGTTTCTCCCGGAGGGAGAGCCCCAAGGAGTCCCTCGTGTCCCCCTTCCCTTGTCCCATGGACGTCCAGCTAACCTTCTTGCCCTGGTGGATCACGTCCAGGTCCACCCACCTATCCCCCTTCGGAGAGTACTCCAGGGCCGTGCAGATCTCCTTCACCTCCGAAGGGGGGAGGGGGGTGAAGAGGCTAACCACGTAGACCGGCACGCTCATGAGTATGAAGGCCTGATCCCTCCCCCAGGCTTCGGACAGGACCAGCCCCGCGTCCAAGCCCTCTATTGCCCCCATGAGCCTCTGGTAGTGCAGGTCATATCTCCCCGCTGCGTCGTATATCTTGATCTCCACGTGGTTCCAGTCCGGGGTACCCATGGCCATGCTTAGGTAGTCCATGGCGTTCTCCTTAAGACGCCCTAATACCTCGGAGCAGGGGCGTTCCACCATAACCGCAAGGGGATGCAGCTCCTCCATCCGGAGGGGCCTGTTCAGCGGGCTTTGGGTGAAGTATATGATGGTCCTGGTGCCGACGGGGCACGCCAGGGCGTGGGGCCTGTCCACCAGTTCCCCCCCAAGGTCCTTGGCTATCCTTGCAGCCGCCTTGTCCACGTCCCCCAAGAGCCGCATGACCGCGGTCCCCGGGGCGGTGCACACGTTGTCCACCGCCTCGCAGAGCCTTGAGTTTATGAGATGGCATAAAAGGTCCTCCGGCGGGGTGTTCGTGGAGTACACCTTCATGGCTGGCTTGTCCCCGGAGGCCATGAATATGATGAGGGTGGACTCCTCCGTTATCGACTCCACCGCGGAAAGAGGGTCCAGCTGCCAGGGTACGCAGCGGCTGGTCATGAAATCCTCCAGTTCCCTTATCCTTCCTTCCGAAGCGGTGCTCTCCACCACGAGCACCTTAGGCCCTCCTCGTACCAGTGAAAGCATTCGTACCACCTCCGGTTGTGTCCCCTGCCCCCTTGGTTGCCTTCGATGCCCTCGGATCAGCCGGCGGCCATCGGGGTGTGAGTATGGTTATAGCCCCCTCCGGCGGCGCAGTGTCCGTTCGTCGTCGGTGCCCGGGGGGTACCGTTATGAATCGTACCGACCAGGTGTTGGTGTCCAAGAGGCTCATCCGCTCGATGCCGTTCAACATGATCCTGTCCCCGTCCGTGGAGGTCCTCAGATCCAGGTCGTGGCCGAAGAGGTTTGCGTCCCCGAGCTCCCCCAGGTCCGAGTGCCTGTGGGAGGCCGCCACGGACCTGCCGTTGACGGTGATTAAGGCCCTAAGTGGGTATACCTCCGCCCAGGGGATGAGCTCCTTAAGCACCTCCTCCAGGTCGTGGTTGCCGCAGGTGATGAGGAGCCTTGAGATGTCCCTGATGACGTCCAGGGTTTTAGAGAGCTTGGCTATCTTTCGGACGTACTCGTCCTTCAAGGATGGCCAAAGTCCAACCTTGACCTCGTCCGCCACGTCCCCGGTGTGGATAACCATCATGGGCCTCATTGATAAAACCGCCCGCCTTATGTAGCCGTAGGTGGATGAGGGGGTATCGGACACGTGCAGTATGCATCCGCTCCCGTCCAGCTGCGGGGGTATGAACCCCATGGACTCCAGGAAACGCCTTACCCCCTTTCCCAGTTCCAGCTGGGGGCCCCCATAGGCTTGATGCGAGGGTATGAAGAACCTTCCCACCGGCCACCTCCTAAGCTCAACGAGCCCCGGAGCTTTGCCCGGCTCCGGCGGCATGTATTACTATGCTGCATGATAACCTAAACTCCTTGGAATTGGGGGCCTTGGGATGAGGGCAGCGGTGATGGATCTTGGTACCAACTCCTTCAAACTCCTGGTGGCGGAAGGGGACGAGGGGGGCATGAAGGTCCTCTTGGACCGCCAGGAGGTGGTGCGTCTTGGGGACGGCCTTGCGCTCACCGGCGGCTTTCTGCGGGATGCCATGGACCGGGCGGTGCAGGAAGTGGGGCAAATGCTGGAGATCTGCGAGGCCTTGGATGTCCAGGTCCTGCTGGCGGTGGGGACCATGGGGTTCCGGAAGGCTTCCAACGGGGACGAGCTGCTAAATGCCATCAAGGATCGATGCTCCTTGGAGGTGCGGATAATATCCGGCCAGGAGGAGGCGGAGCTCTCCTTCGAGGCCTCGGCCCTCAAGGGGACGCGGTTGGTGCTGGACATAGGCGGCGGAAGCACCGAGATGGTTTTTGGCCACCAGGGGATCCTGGGGGCGGTGAGCGTGGAGGCGGGGGCCCTCTTCCTCACCGACCTCTTTCTGGACCCCCGGGTGGTTCCCTCCGGGGAGGCCCTGGAGGCGGCCCACGTGAGGGCCCGGGAGGCCCTGGTGGCAGGGTTGGGGGAGCTCAACCTTCCAAACAGGGACGTTCCCCTTTGCGGCGTGGGTGGTACCTTCACCACCTTGGCCTCCGTGGCTTTGGGGCTTGAGAGCTACGACCCGGAAAGGGTGCATGGTTTTTTTCTGTCCCGCGGTGAGCTTGAGAGGCAGCATGGGATGTACGCCTCCATGACCGGAGAACAGCGGCGTTCCATACCGGGCATGCATCCCAAGAGGGCGGACATCGCCCTTGGGGGTGCGGTTATAGCCCTGGAGGCGGTGAGGCTCTTTGACTCCGAAGGGGTTGTGGTGAGCGCAAGAGGGCTGAGGCACGCTTTGATGGAGAGGCTTCTTAAGGGGGAGGTTTAGAGGTTGGGGCACCTTCTCATCCTTGCGGGGGGCATAGTCCTGTTCCTGTTCGGGGTGGATGAGAGTTCCAGGGCCAGCCGGGCGGCCCTGGGGGAGAGGGAACGGGCCCTCATGGCCCGTTTTGCCGCCAACCCGCTGGGGGCCTTGGTCCTTGGGGGGGTCTTGTCCTTTCTTTCCCAGAGCAGCTCCGTGGCCACCAGCTTCGCCATGGGTTTGGTGGACATAGGGGCCCTCAGCTTCTCGTCCTCGATAGTAACCATGATGGGTTCAAGCGTTGGGGCTTCAATGGTGACGTTCCTGCTCAGCCTGGACGTTTCGTACCTTGGTCCTGGGTTCCTGTTATTAGGGGCTGGGGCATCGAACTTTCCATCCGGTGTCTCCCGTTACGGGGGGCTTCTTCGCGGGATGGGGATAGTGTTGGTGGGAATGCTGCTCATAAAGACCGGGGTATCGCCCCTCATGTCCTCCCCGGGGGCCCGGGTTTTGGTGGGGTACCTGGCGGACCGCCCCTTGCTATTGGCCTTGGGGGCCTTTTTGGCCACCTGTGCCTTTCAGAGCAGTTCCGCGGTGGTGGCTTTGGGGATAGCCATGGCTTCATCGGGGGTGCTGGGGCTGAAGGAGGCCTGCTGGCTTGTGGTGGGTTCACACGGTGGGTCCTTTGGCCCGGTGATGCTGGCGAGCATCGGGAAGAAGCTGTCTGCCCGGAGGCTTGCATGGGCCACGGGGATATACAAGGTCCTGGGGGGGGTGATGGGGGCTTTCTTGGTTGGCCCCTTTGCCGCCAGGGCGGGGTTGCCGCCGGTCTTGGGGATACCGGCCTTCATGGGGTTTCTAACGGTGGTTAACGGTTTGGCCCTCTTCCCGCTGACCGGGTGGCTTGCGCAGGCCTCCACGGTCCTTGCGGGGACGGCCAGGCGTCCCGGGGAGAGGGCGTACATAGATGACGCCCTGGCGGGTTTCCCAGAGGTGGCCTATAGGCTGCTGGAGAAGGAGATGGGGCGCCTTGCGGACATGGAGGACCGGTTCATGGGGATGCTGCGGCAGCTCCAGACGGATCCTTCGGTGGAGCTTAGGTTAAAGCCCTTTGCGGAGGACGGCATGGTGGACCTGGCGGACTCCTGTATCCAGTACCTTGACGTTATAGAGGATCCAAGCCCTAGGGGCATTGAGAGGAAGCGCAGGCTTGCCCAGGTCCTGCTGTGTCTAAGGAGCATGGGGGTGGTCCTTACGAGGGATCTTTACCCCCTGATGGCGGAGGTGGCTAGGTCCCGGGAGCTCATGGCCATCGAAGGGGTTTGGAGGTCCATCGACGTGGTTCGGGAGGTATTGAGCGCCTCCGTGGGGGCTTGGGTCTTGGGGGACAAGCAGATGGCCGCCAGGGCGGTGTCCGTTTTCGAGCCCTTGTCCCATAGGGGTTTTGGGCTGTATGACGGGATAAGCTCCGGTGAGAGGGACAGGAGCAGGATATGGAACGTGGAGAGGGTTCTACTGGAGTTGGGAAGGTTGGCTTCGGAGCTTGCGGAGCTGGTGCTCAACGAGGAGGTGTGATCGACCAGGTGCCTTTTTTCACCCGTAGGCAGGAGGCCTTGATGAGATACCTGGAGGAGCGGGCCGGTTGGGCAAAGGCCTCGGAGATCGCCATGGCCCTTGGGGTAAGCGATAGGACCATAAGGGCTGAGGTCAAACAGATAAACCGTTCGGCGGAGCCGGTCTGGGGGTTCAGGCCCATAAGGTCTTCCAGGTCAAAGGGTTACCTTCTTGAGAGATCAAGGGGGGTTGAGGTTCCCTCTTCCGTCCGCAATCCCTTGCCGGCGGAATGTCCTCCCGTGGAGAGGGCCCGGGGGGTATTCCTCCGTCTTGTCATGTCCAAGGTGCCGCTGGATCTTTACCAGTTTGGGGAGGAGGCGGGCTTGAGCGAGTCCGCGGTCCTCTCGGACCTTCGGGCTGCGGAGGAGGAGGCCAGGGGCTTGGGGTTTAAGTTGAGCTTAAGGCAAAGGGGTTTTACGCTGGAGGTAGAGGGGGCCGAGTCGGAGAAGCGAAGGTTCCTTGCCTGGGTTTTGCAGGAAGAGGCATGGGGTTCCGTGGGACTTGGGGGGCTAATGGATTCCCTTGGCATGGAGGTTCCGGAGAGCGTTTTCTCCCAGGTGTCGGAGGTTCTTTCGGAGGCAAGGGGTTTCTCGGACCTGGACAGGGTGAACATCTTCATATGCGCGGTCTTTTCGGTTTTGAGGTCTTCGAAGGGTATGTTGCCGGAGGATTTGGATGACGGCTCTTGGCTTATGTGTCCCCATGACCTGGAGACGGCCAGGGAGGTTTTATCCCTGGTGGCTAAAGGATTGGGGCTTAAGGTTTATGAGGCGGATGTCCGGTACCTTGGGTGTCTGATATCCCTGTTCCGTCGGAGGTCTCCTGGGGATTTTACCCGAGACAGACTGAGGACGTTTCAGGATTCTTACTACCTCACGTTGACCGAATGGGCCCTTGTGAAGCTGGCGGAGGAGTGTGGATTCGATTTCACCGGGGACGATCGTTTGGTGACAGGCCTTGCACTGCACGTGAAGATGCTTCGCCGCAGGGCCATTTTGGGTCACTGGGTTAGGAACCCGATGTTGGAGGACCTTCGCCGCCGTTATCCCCTCACGTTTGAGGTGGCGGTGTTGTTTTTGAAGCACCTTTCTAGCATTTCCGGCCTGGATTTTCAGGAGGATGAGGCGGGTTTTGTGGCCATGCACTTTGGTGGGGCCTTCGAGCGAATGGCCCGGGAGGAGGAACGGCGCATCGGGTTGGCGGTGGTTTGCCCATCTGGGGAGGCGTCGGCGAGGCTTCTGATGGATAAGCTCAATGCTCTCTATGGTGGAAGGGTCAGGCTGCTTGGGCCGTTCTCTTTTGCTCAGCGCCCGCTTCTTAAGGTGATGGATCTGAAGTGCGTGGTCTCCACCGTTCCCATGGAGATGGAGGGTATACCGGTGGTTCAAGTGTCCCCGTTCTTCGACCGCCGTGATCAAGAGGCGTTGGAGACGGTGTTGTTTGTAAGGCCGAAGCTGAAGGGGTTGGCGGATGTGCTTAAAGGTCTCTTCAGGGAGGACCTGTTCCTGTCTCCAATGGAAGCCCGGTCCCCGGAGGAGAGCATAGACGTTCTTTCCCGGCTTCTGTGGGAAGCGGGGGTCGTGCCTAAGGGGTATCGGGAAGGGGTTCTTGAGAGGGAGAGGCTGCTTGCCACGTCCCTTGGCAACCTCGTGGCGGTGCCTCATTCGGTTAGGATGGATGCCTTCACGTCTGCGGTGGCAGTGGGCATTTTGAGGCGTCCCGTCCAGTGGGGGGATCATCGGGTGAGGCTGGTCATGCTGTTCGCTCCCCGGAGGGGTGCTAAGGAGGAGGCCAGGGCCCTTTACGAGGTGGTGGGACGTCTGGTGGAGGACCCAGGGCTTGTGGGGCGCCTTTTAAGGAGCAGGACCCATGAGGAGTTTATGGAACGGTTGTTTGGAGACCTTGTCTTCTTTTGATCCCGGAGGTCCTCGGGTGCGGATGGGCTGTCTTGCTTCCTAATGGTTAGGAAATTAAGAGTTTGAGGCCCCCACTTGGGGGCCTTTATATTTTTTTAAAGTCAGTTTTGCCTAGGGGGGATATGGTTGGGAGAGGACGAGAAGGCGGTTTTTAAGATCATATCCATGGCGGGGGATGCGTTTTCCAGGATGATGGAGGCCGCCGCCTGTGCCAGGGGAGGGGATTTCAGCGGTGCTCTGGAGAGGATGGAGCAGGCGGAGGCGTTGATAGTGGAGGCCCACAAGGTTCAGACGTCCCTCCTCGTTGGGGAGGCCCGGGGAGATCAGGTCAACGTGACCATGTTGATGGTGCACGCTCAGGATCACCTGATGAACGCCATGCTGGCTAAACCCTTGGTGGGGGAGATCATAAACCTTTATCAGGTCATCCATGATGGGAGGGTTTCAGGTTGAGCCAGGTCATCCCTGTCGGTTGGGTCATAGGCGGCACCTGGAGGATGTGTTTGGAGGGGATCTCCCTCGGCGGGCGGATCCTTGCGGAGGGTGGTAGTGCTGGTGATGCGGTCTGTGAGGCGGTTAAGGTGGTGGAGGATGAGCCCCGTTACAAGTCCGTTGGGTTTGGGGGGCTGCCCAATGGGGACTGTCAGGTGGAGTTGGACGCGGCCTTCATGGACGGAGACACCCTTGACTTTGGTGCCGTAGCTGCGGTGCGGGACGTAAAAAACCCCGTGATGTTGGCAAGAAGGCTGAGCTCCGAGCGATTCAACACGTTCCTGGTGGGTCAGGGTGCCCAGGACTTTGCCAGGGTTGAGCTATTTGAGATGCGCAACATGCTTACCCCAAGGGCCAAGAGGGCCCATGAGATAAGGCGCCGCAGGATGTTGGAGGAGAACCTATCCCCTTACGACGGCCATGACACCGTTGGGGTGGTGGCGTTGGACCTGAGGGGATCCATGGCCTGCGCGACCTCCACCAGCGGACTTTTCATGAAGCGTCCTGGACGGGTTGGGGACTCCCCGCTCTGCGGTTCTGGACTTTATTGCGACAGCCGCATGGGAGCTGCGGTGGCCACAGGCCTTGGGGAGGACATCATGAAGGGGGCATTGTCCTACGAGACGGTTCGCCTGATGGGAGAGGGATTTTCGGCGGACAGGGCTGCCAGGAGGGCCTTGAGGGAGTTTGAAGCCCGTGTGCTAAGCAGGGGTAGAAAGGTGGGGGCGATATCGATAATCTGCTGTTCCCCTCGGGGCGACATAGGAGTTGCCACAAACGTGGAGTTCTCGTTCGCATGGGGTTCGAGCTGCTCGGATCCTAAGGTCTACATAGCCCGTCCGACTGGGGAAGATGGGGATCTTTCGGTGGAGGAGGCGTCTTCCCATTGGCTGGAAGCCTATGAAAGACGCCTTAACCTTCCGCCGGAAGAGGTCTTCTGAGCTCTAAGGTCTGCTTTGCTTCAATAAGCGGGACTGGCCTGACAGCTATCGTGAGGGAGGGATATTTAATATGAACAAGGTACAGGAGTTCCTGGAGAACCGTTTCGCCCCTTGGGCGGTGAGGTTAGCGGGACAGAGGCATCTTGCGGCCGTCAGGGACGGTTTCATAGCCTTCATGCCGTTCCTGATAATCGGATCTCTTTTCATAATAATACAGGACTTCCCCGCTCCGGGCTGGCAGGAGCTGCAGGGCAAGCTGTTCGGCGATGGTTTTAACCAGTTTATAATATTGCCCAAGCGGGCCACCTATGATCTGATGTCCCTGTACGTGGTATCCTTTGTGGCCTACAAGCTGGCCCAGTCGTACAAGTTGGATGCCCTGTCCGTGGGGGCCCTGTCGTTGGGCTCCTTTGTGTTGATATCCCCCATATCCACGACGGTGGACGTCAACGGTTCCGCCGTAACGGTGAACCGGGTGATAACTTTGGGGGGCTGGTATGGGACTAACGGCGTGTTGGTGGCCATACTCCTGGCCATCCTGGTGACCGAGCTGTTCCGGTTCTTCATCCAGAGGAACATAGTGATCCGCATGCCTGAGGGGGTGCCTCCGGCGGTCTCGAGGGCCTTCTCGGCTCTCTTGCCCGGTTTCTGCATAGTTTCGGTGATGCTTCTTATAAGGCTTGTGTTCCTGGGCACTCCTTACGGGAACGTGCACCAGTTTATCTACAATCTGGTATCGATCCCGATGCAGAAGATGGTGGCCAATAATGTGTTCGGTGCCGTAGGCACCGTGTTCTCCATAAGCCTCCTTTGGAGCGTGGGGTTGAACGGGGGCACCATAGTGAACGGCATCATGAGGCCCTTTTGGGTTCCCCTCCAGGAGGCCAACTTGGCGGCCATAGAGGCGGGACAGGTGCCTCCTAACATAATAACCGAGCAGTTCTTTGATCTCGTATGGATCGGTGGTGCTGGGGCTACCTTGGCGGTGGTGATCCTATTGCTCATAAGATCCAGGTCCAAACAGTATAGGGAGCTCGCCAAGGTGTCGCTGCTGCCCGGGCTTTTCAACATAAACGAGCCCATAATGTTCGGTCTGCCGGTGGTGCTGAACCCTCTTAACATGGTACCTTTGGTCCTAGGTCCAGTGGTTATAACGGTTATAAACTACTATGCCATGGCATTAGGGTTGGTGGCAAAGCCCACCGGGGTGGTACTTCCCTGGACAACGCCGCCCATAATACAGGGGTTCCTCATAACCGGCAGCGTGTCCGGGGCGGTGCTGCAGATCGTGGACATGCTGGTGGTTATGCTCATCTGGTATCCCTTCATAAAGATATCGGATCGCAGGAGGGCCCAGGAAGAGGAGGCTGGAAGTTAGGTGTTCGTAGAGGTGATAGTCACGTCCCCGGAGGAGGCGGAGCTGGCGGAGCTTTGTGGCGCCGACAGGGTCGAGTTTGTCCGGCACCTTGAGGTTGGTGGGCTCAGCCCAGACATGGGGCAGGTGGCCCGGGCGGTGGAGAGGGTTGACATACCGGTTAACGTGATGATCCGTCCGCGTGCTGGGGGGTTTGAGTACTCCCCTCGGGAGATGGAGGAGATGAGGGGGCTTTCCCTGTCCGCCATGGAGGCGGGGGCCAGGGGGCTGGTGATGGGGTTCACCCGGGGGGATCAGGTGGATTTTAAGGCTTTGGCGGAAGCCCTGTCCTGGTGTCCATCCATGGACTTCACGTTCCACCGGGCCATAGACCAGTTGTCGGACCCGGTGGCGGCGGCGGAGGTGCTTAAGGGGTTCCCAGGGGTTACCGATGTGCTTACCTCCGGTGGGGGCGGGCCCATAGAGGGTAATCTTGACAGGATAAGGCGAATGGTGGAGGTCCTTGATGGTGTCAGGGTGATGGCAGGTGGGGGCATAGCCGAGGGCAACGTCCGGAATGTGATAGATGGGACCGGTGTTGGCTGGGTTCACCTGGGGCGTTCCGTTAGGTTGGGGCACCGTCCGGAAGGGCGGTTGGATGAGGGGCTTCTGATGCGGATGATGAGCATTATAAGGGGGTGGCGGGGTTGAAGATAGTGCTGGTGTGTTTCGCCGGCATGTCCACCAGCCTTTTGGTGAGCAAGATGAAGAAGGCGGCGGAGAGGCGGGGCATAAAGGCGGACATAGAGGCGGTGTCCACGGCGGACATGAGGGATCTCACCGAGGACGCCCAGGTGGTCCTTTTAGGTCCCCAGGCCAGGTACATGCTGGATGAGGTGAGACGGTCTGTGCGGGACGGGGTCCCCGTGGAGGTCATAGACACGAAGCTTTACGGGGCCATGGATGGGGAGGGCGTCCTGGACCTTGCCCTGTCCTTGGTGGGGGATGGGATATCCGAGTAACGCGGCTGTTGGTGCGAGGATGTGAGGATGAGAGGCGGGGGTGTACGGCTCTGGCCGTGATCCCCCGCCTCTTATTCATAGGCTTAGAGCTTGAGCTTGGCCTCCGCCATCTTTATTACCTCTTTTAGCACCTTTATCCTCGCGAAGCGCTTGCAGTTGCCCTCCACCAGGACCCAGGGGGCGTTGGGGGTGCTGGTCCTCATGAACATCTCCTCCGCCGCTTCCTCGTAGAGGTCCCATTTATCCCGGTTGCGCCAGTCCTCTTCGGTGATCTTCCACTGCTTAAGCGGGTTTTCCTGCCGTTCCTTGAACCTTCTGAGCTGCTCCTCCTGGGTGATGTGGAGCCAGAACTTGATGATCACCGCCCCGAAGTCCGCCCATTGATCCTCCATCTCGTTTATCTCCCCGAAGGCCCTTCGCCATTCCGGTTCCGTGCAGAATCCCTCTATGCGCTCCACCAGCACCCGGCCGTACCAGCTTCGGTCGTATACCCCTATGTGTCCCCCCTTGGGGAAGGAGTTCCAGAAGCGCCATAGGTAGTGGTGAGCCCTTTCCCAGTCGTTAGGTGCTGCGGTGGGTACCACCTGATACCCTCGGGGATCCAGGTTCTGGGTGAGCCTCTTTATGCAGCCCCCCTTGCCCGCCGCGTCCATCCCCTCGAAGACTATCACCAACGGCTTGCGCAGTTTGTAGAGGTGGTATTGGATCTCCCTTAGGCGGGATTGGCAGGATTTGAGCTCCTTTCGGTAGGCGTCCTCCGAGAGGGAGAGCCCCATGTTAAGGTTCCTTAATATTGATGTCCTAGTATCCTTTCGCAGTCCCAGGCCCGAGAACCTTGCGGGGCTTATGTCTTTCTCAGCCTCCGCCCTCTTTATGGCGGAGGATATTTGCTCCAGGACGCTCTGCCCTATCTTGACCGTGGCGTACTCCTTTTGGTGGGACTCCACAATGGTCCATGGGGCATAGCCCTTGTCTGTTTGGTGTATCATCCTCTCCACCGTCTGGGCGATCTTGTCGTAGCGTTTGTGGTTATCCCAGTCCTCTTTGGTTACCCTCCAGGCGGTGGCGGGATTTTCCTCCAGTGCTTTGAGGCGTTTCCGCTGTTCTTTCTTAGATATGTGGAGGAACAGCTTTATGATGCAGTATCCGGCCTGGGCCAGCTGGCTTTCGAAGGAGGTTATCTCCTCGAGTACCTTATCAGATTCGTCCCCGTCCAGTATCCGTCGGTACCAGCTTCGGTTGTATATTCCTATCTTTCCCTTTGGCGGTGTGATTTGGAAGAAGCGTCTCATGGGGGGCCACAGGGGTTCGTGGTCGGACTTAACGTTGTGGACCTCGAAGCCTCTTGGGTCCAGGGCTTGAATGAGCTCGTTCATGAGGGTTCCCTTGCCCGCCCCGTCCCAGCCTTCGAAGACTATCATGACCGGTATGCCGAGCTCCTTTGCTTTTCGCTGGGCCATTCCGAGCTCATCCATCAAGTTTGGCCATGTGGACTTGAACACCTCCTTGGAGAGCTTCCTGTCCAGGTCTACCTTTTCGAGCAACCGCCGCACCCCCTCCGCTGATTTTGAAGGATAATATATACAAAAAAGCGTGGGGGTGAAGGGTTTGTGGAAGGCCTGGGCTGAGAGGTTGGCCGAGCAGGTTAAGGTTTTGGGGTGTGGAGATCCCGATGTCATCTCCGCAATCAGGGAGATCCCAAGGCACCGATTCATAGAGGTGCTGAGGGAAGGGGCGGAGGAGGGGGATAGGAGGGCTTTGGAACAGGCCTATGGGGATTTTCCGTTTCCCATCGGGTTTGGTCAGACGGTGTCCCAGCCTTCCATGGTGGCCCGTATGACCCATCTGCTGTCGGTCCGAAGTGGCATTAGGGTGTTGGAGGTGGGCAGCGGCTGCGGCTATCAGTGTGCGGTGCTCGGTCGCATGGGTTGTGTGGTGACCGGGGTGGAACGCATAGGTAGGTTGGTGGATTGGTCCAGGCGGGTCCTTGGGGAGTTGGGGTTATCGGTGGAGGTGGTTCATGGGGATGGTCTTGATCCGTCGCTCGGTCTTGGCAGGTTCCCAAGGGTCCTGATATCCGCCGCCTGTTCGAAGGAGGACGTGGAGCGGGCCTTTGGGGGTCTTCTTTCGGACCCGGGTATTTTGGTGGCCCCGGTGGACGTGGGAGGGGGGATGCAGAGGGTGCTGGTGGTTAACCTTGAGGGAGGGGAGAGGGGTGAGCGCTGGGAGGACCTGTGCCGGTTTGTGCCGCTTGTGGGGGGGCTGGCAAAAGATTGATTTTTATGGTTAATATGCCATGGTAGATAGCAGGTAGTACATATGGTTCTTAGCGTGAGGAAGGGCGGTGAACAGGATTCGTCTTTGGTCTCTTCACCCATGTTATTTGGACCCCAAGGGGCTGGTGGCCCTTTGGAGGGAGGGACTGCTTGCCAAGGCGGTTCTAGAAGGTAACACCACAGGGTATAGGCATCATCCCCAATTGATCCGCTTCAGGGGGCAGGCTGACCCCGTCCTTGCAATCAACCTGTACCTGCTGGTGGTCTTTGAGGAAGCCCGACAGAGGGGATATAAGTTCAATCCCTCAAAGCTTCAACAGGCGCCGGAGGCGGAAGGGCGGATCCGGATACCCGTGTCATCCGGCCAGCTTGCCTACGAGTGGGGACACCTCTTGAAAAAGCTGTCCCTCCGGGATCCCCAGAGGTACGACTCCCTAAGGGCCCTATCGGACCCCTTGCCTCATCCGATGATGGAGGTGTTCCCAGGTGAGGTGGAGCCCTGGGAGGCGGTGAAGTTAAAATAGCTTAGAGCGGGTGACTTCCATGATCCCTTGCCGCCGTTTGGGGCTTCCTACGGAAGGCGGCGTCTTAAAATCGGAATTAAAGCGGTGCTCCTTAGTGCGTTTTTGTCGATTTATATATTTAAGCAATGATTAATTCATAGGCATTTTTTGCGGGGTTATGGGGTAGGAGGGGCATGTATACTAGCCCAAAAACCCGCTTTGGGTGTATCCTTTATGCTGTTGTTCGGGACAATTGTGCAAAAATACGGAGGCATATTCCCGAACATTTAGAATTTAACGCATGGAGGGCAGCGGCTATGGCGTTAGCTACTTTCAAGAAAGGGGTTCATCCGCCTCATCGGAAGGGTTCTACCGAGTCCTCCCCGGTGCAGTGGATCGACCCGGGCGGCGAGCTGGTATTCCCCATGTCTCAGCACATAGGAGCGCCCTGCAAACCCCTGGTGAAAAAGGGGGACAGGGTTTTGGTGGGGCAGAAGATAGGGGACAGCGATGCCTTCGTATCCGCCCCGGTTCACTCGTCGGTGTCCGGCGTCGTCAAGGAGGTGTCCCAGCGGCTGGTTATATCCGGTGCCCTGGACACCTGCGTGGTGGTGGAGAACGACGGCCTCTACGAATGGGATCCATCGATAACCCCGAGGGATGATTGGGAGGTGTTATCCCCCGATGAGATTCGGAGGATTATACGGGAGTCCGGCATAGTTGGCATGGGTGGGGCCTGTTTCCCCACGGCGGTCAAGCTCTCCCCCCCGCCGGATAAGAAGATAGACCACGTGATAATAAACGGTGCGGAGTGCGAGCCGTATCTAACCTGCGATGACCGGCTTATGATGGAGGAGGGGGAGCAGGTTTTAAGGGGCCTATCCTTGGTCCTCCGGCTCTTCCCCCAAGGGGTAAAGGGGATCGTGGCGGTGGAGGACAACAAGCCCCACGCACTTAAGGCAATGAGGGAGTACCTTGATGCGTCTGGGCTTGCCTCAGCGGGAATATCCGTCCAGGCGGTGAAGACCAAGTACCCCCAAGGGGCGGAGAAGATGCTGATCTACGCGGTCACCGGACGGGAGGTCCCCTCCGGAGGTCTCCCCGCCGACGTGGGGTGCATAATACTCAACGTTCGCACGGTCCATCAGATATGGAACGCGGTCGTGAACGGCCGCCCGGTGATCGATCGCATAGTAACGGTCGCCGGTGACGCGATCAAGGAACCCCGCAACCTGGGCGTAAGGCTTGGAATGTCCGTAAGGGAGCTTGTAGAGGCCTGCGGAGGCTTCGTTGTGGAACCCATGAAGGTCATAGCGGGAGGGCCCATGATGGGCATAGCCCTGTCGGACCTGGACGTTCCGGTTGTTAAGGGTACCTCCGGCATATTGGCCCTCTCCGAGGCCATGGCGAGGCTTG
Organism: Thermanaerovibrio velox DSM 12556; assembly: GCF_000237825.1. NCBI lineage: Bacteria > Thermotogati > Synergistota > Synergistia > Synergistales > Synergistaceae > Thermanaerovibrio > Thermanaerovibrio velox. The sequence goes on along the minus strand of NZ_CM001377.1, from coordinate 1,500,682 downwards.
GTGAGGAGGAGAACTGCATAAGGTGCGGCAAGTGCGTGGCCACCTGTCCCATGGGGCTCACCCCCTACGAGCTGGATGCCATGGTCCGACGTAGGGAGTACGACCAGTTTGAGAGCCTCGGGGGGATGAACTGCATCGAGTGCGGGTGCTGTGCCTACTCGTGTCCCGCCAGGCGCCACCTCACCCAGTCCTGCAGGGACGGCAAGAGAACTATCCTAGCAAGAAGGCGTAAAGGAGGGGCATAGGTTGAACAGGCTTCTTGTGGTTTCCAGCTCACCCCACATAAGGGATGAGCTGACGGTCCGTAAGATTATGGGGCTGGTGCTCCTGGCGCTGGTGCCCGCTGGCGTGGCGGGGGTCTACTTCTTCGGGATGCACGCCTTTTGGGTAATATCGGTGTGCGTGCTCTCCGCGGTGGGCTCCGAGGCGCTGTGGCAGAGGGTGACGGGACGCAAGGTTACCGTGTCGGATCTCTCCGCCGCGGTTACGGGGCTCCTCCTAGCTTACAACCTGCCCCCCGACATATCCCTCTTCATGGCCGCCCTAGGAAGCGGCTTTGCCATAATCGTGGTAAAACAGCTTTACGGGGGGCTTGGTAAGAACATAGTCAACCCCGCCCTGGCCGCCAGGGCGGTGATGCTCACCTGCTGGCCGGTTCCAATGACCACCTGGAGCCTCCACG